>NZ_JADYWE010000002.1:0-337967 GCF_015864955.1 Salinibacterium sp. NK8237
AAGCTAAGACTCTCTGCGCCGATGGTACTGCAAGGGGGACCTTGTGGGAGAGTAGGACACCGCCGGACTTCAATTGTAAAATAGCCACACCCTTCGGGGTGTGGCTATTTTGCTTTAACCACCGATGGCCCGCGGGAGGTACTGCTGCGGGATACAGCTTCGCGGAGTAGCGTGAGAAGCGGATGCACTCGCGGCCCTCCTGCGAACCTCTCATCTCAGGGCACGCACCAGCATCCGCAACCGCCAGGAGGCGACCATGCAGGTCATCGTGAACACCGATAACAACATCACTCTCAGCGAAGACAAGATTGCGTCGATCACGTCAGAGCTTGAGTCCAAGCTTGCTCACTTCAGCTCCCACCTCACGCGACTCGAAGTTCACCTGAGCGACGAGAGCGCCGGCCGCAGCACAGGTGACGACATCCGGTGCCAGCTTGAAGCGCGTCCCGAAAACCGTACTCCCGAGCTCGTCACCGACAATGCGTCAACCGTTGAAACTGCAATCAACGGTGCGACTCGCAAGATGCAGCATGTGCTCGAGACGACCTTCGGTCGCGCGGATCAGCACAAAGGTGCCAGCTCGATGGGTGGCGTCGAACCTCGCTAACCTAGCGCCTAGCGCCAGTCGTACTCGGTAGATCCGTGGGGATTCCTGGTGTGGCTGGCAGCTGGCTGCTACTAGTTGCGGATCGCAGTGAATGCCCCAGTTCGCACAACGGTGGGGCGTAGCGTGTTGCCGTTGGCCGATGCTCGGCCGACAACACCCGAAGGGTCAACAATGGACGTTCAGAACGAAATTCTGCCCACCAGCAAGGCGAGGCTTGAATAAATCGGGCAACCCGGTCCAGAAGGCCCGATCTTTATGGTCAACATGCTCAAGTTCAAGGATCAGGCCGAGTATCAGGATGGACGCGAGACCGACCTTACGAGTCGCGAGGCTTATCACCTCTACGCAAAGGTCGCCGAAGAGCTGATCCGGGGCGTCGGTGGAGCAGTGACCTTTGACGGAGACGTCACATTCCTGAACACGGGCGAGGTTGAGGATTTATGGGACGAGATTATGATCGCGCGCTACGGGCAGCGATCCGATCTCGTGGATATGGTCCGCACCGACGAGTGGAAAGCGGCCGCCGTGCATCGTGTGGCTGGGCTGAAAGGCGAGCTCAATATTGAAACCGTGGCTTCTGCGACGAGTGTTCAATCGCTGTAGCTAATTGTGCTGGGGTCCGAGAGTCGTCGTGAACTCGGTGCCGCGGACTCTGGAGAGTCGGCCGTTCAGCTGTGAAGGTCGGCTCTTCGTCGCGGTGCGACGCAGCGTGGAGCTTGCTGTGTTGCTGTGTGGCCGTGTGGCGGCCTAGTGGGGCATGCACCGTCGCGCGGGAGACGCGTGGACAAACCCCGTTGAGCGTGCCAGTATAAGTGCGATTGCAATTGTACTTACGTGCACCGGAAGGCTGGCCGATCGTGGTGGAGCAGTACTCGACAGTGGACTACCACACGGGCGGTGAGCCGTTCCGGATCGTGTCATCGCTGCCGGTGAGCATCGAGGGCGTTGGGGTTCCCGCGAAGCGCGTGTACGCGATGCAGTCACCGGGGATTGAGCGCATCCGGCAGATTCTCTGCTTTGAGCCCCGCGGGCATGCTGACATGTATGGCGGTTTCATCGTCGAGCCGAACGATGCCGGCGCGCACTTCGGGGTGTTGTTCTGGCACAAAGACGGGTTCTCTACCGCGTGCGGGCACGGCACGATTGCGCTCGGCGTCTGGGCAATCGAGAGCGGACTCGTCGCCATAGACCCGAGTGAGATTACCGACGTAGTCATCGATGTTCCCTCCGGCCGTGTCACCGCGCGCGTGCACACCGACGGCGAAATCGTTGTCGCCGTCGACTTCATTAACGTCGCGAGCTACCTGCTCGCCGAAGGCGTTCCCGTCTCGACGTCGCTGGGCGAGGTCGTTGTCGATGTGACTTTTGGCGGCGCCATCTACGCTCAACTGGATGCAGCATCCGTCGGGCTCACTGTTACGCCCGAGGATGCGGCAGCCGTGATCGCAATCGGGCGGGAGATCAAGTGGGCTCTCAACGAGTCGGAGTGTGCCGTGCATCCGTCGGACGAGCGCCTGAGCGGCATCTACGGGACCATTGTCTATGAAACGTTGCCACCGCATCCGGGTGGCGCAGTTCATCAGCGCAACGCCACGATCTTCGCGGACGGCGAGCTCGACAGGTCGCCGTGCGGTTCGGGCACCTGCGCGCGCCTTGCAACCCTCACGGCAAATGGCACCCTCGTGAATGGCGCAACGCTAGTGCACGACTCGATCGTGGGATCGCAATTTACGGCGCGAGTGCTCGAGCGCGTTGAGGCGGATGGCCACGATGCGGTGATGCCGCAAGTGACAGGGATGGCGTTCAAGACGGGCGAGCATGTGTTTACCGTCGATGCTCGCGATACGCTCACCCCCGGGTTCGTGCTGCGATGAGCGCCGCGCCACGCTACCTCGACACCGCGGCTCTGTATGCCGCGATTAGCCCGGCCGAAGCAGTCGCCGCGATTCAGGATGCGCTGCTCGCCGGCTTCGACACCCAAGCCGATCACGTGCGGTCGACAGAGAAGCTCACGCAGGGAGACTTCCTGCTGATGCCCTCGGAGGTTGGCCCCTACGCCGGCATCAAGATCATCACGATCAGTCCGGAGAATCCGGGGCGAGGGCTTCCCCGCATCCAGGGGCTCTACGTATTGTTCGATAGCGAAACTTTGACGCCGCAACTGTTGATGGAAGGCGCAGCGCTCTCGAACATCCGCACGCCAGCAGTCTCGTTGGCGGCCACCGAAGGCGCGCTGCTTCGAAGCACGGAACCACTCAACGTTGTGGTTTTTGGGGCGGGCCCGCAGGGAATCGATCATCTTGCAACGCTGAAAGCCGTGGTGGGTTCGCGGCGACACATCTCATCCGTCACCTTCGTCGTGCGCACTCCGCGGCCCATTGGCGTCGCTGAAGCCGCGGTCGTGGCGGCGGGGAGCGCCGATGCCGAAGCCGCCGTTGCCGAGGCGGGGCTCATAATTTGCGCGACGACAGCCCGCACTCCGCTCTTTGACTCCGCGGCCGTTCGAGATGACGCCGTCGTGATCGCCGTTGGCTCGCATGAACCGGATGCTCGGGAACTCGACTCGGCCCTCATGGCGCGAGCGCAAGTGATTGTCGAAGACGTGCCGACTGCGTTGCGGGAAAGTGGCGACGTGATCCTCGCGATTGAGGAGGGGGTGCTTTCGGCCAAACGTCTACTTGCGATCTCTGACGTGATTTGCGGCCGGATCGAACTGGAGGCCGACCGTCCGGTGGTGTTCAAGAGCTCGGGGATGAGTTGGGAAGACCTTGCCGTTGCGTCAGCGATCAGTCGTACGATGACGCGGGCCGATGAGCGCGGTAGCGATAGCGCGGACGCTGTAACCGATCATGGTGGTGTCGCTGCTGGCGACGACAATCGCGGCGGCGATGCTGTTACGGATACTGATGACTGAGCAGACGTCAGCGCCGCGACCGCCGAGGGCGAGCATCCGCCAGTATGTGGCTGACACGCTGCGGGCGGCATTGATCGCGGGGGAGCTGGCGCCAGGTCAGGTCTACTCAGCTCCGGCACTCGCCAAGCAGCTCGACGTTTCGGCAACCCCGGTGCGCGAGGCGATGCTCGACCTTGCCCGCGACGGCATGGTCGATGTTGTGCCGAACACCGGCTTTCGCATCACTCAGGTCACCCCGCGAGACCTCGACCAGATCACCGAAGTGCGGTTGCTGCTCGAAGTGCCGATCATGGGAGAAGTTGCCGCGGCGTCCGGTGCAGAACGGGATACGCAGGTGAACGCGCTGCGACCCATCGTCGACGAGATGGTGGATGCCGCCCGCCGAAAAGACCTCACGAGCTATCTGAGCGCCGACGCCACTTTTCACACACGCTTTCTTGCCCTGCACGGCAACGACATCCTCGTGGCAACAGTGCGGGAGCTGCGCGATCGCACCCGCCTCCACGGGCTCAAAGGGGTTGCGGATGCCGGCCACCTTGTCGAGAACACAAACGAGCACTACGCCATGATCGACGCGGCGCTTGAACACGATCGCGCTGCGATGGAACAGATCATGCGGGATCACATAGGACACGTTCGCACGAACTGGGCGGCCGAAGAGAACTAGGGAGCTTCGAGGCTTCCGGCAGCCGGCGCACGTTATCGGGCAATCGTTTTCCATCGTTTAGAGGGGAGGGTCGTGAGCCGATAGCGGGGGACTGCCCCCCCCCCCCCCCCCCCCCCCCCCCCCCCCCCCCCCCCCCNTGTGGAAACTTACCGCCGTGGTGGACAACACCGTCTACCGTCGAAGACACCCCCCTGAACACTTCGATGCGGAGACCCCCTATGCGCACGTCCCTACTAAAAACCGCGGCCACACTAGTGGCCGCAACAGCACTTCTGGCGGGTGCACTCTCGGGGAGTGCACCCGCCGAAGCATTTCCGGCAAGCAATAAGCAGGCTGTGCTCGATCTGCTGTCGGAGGTGGAAGGCCAGTCGATAGTTTCTGGCCAACACAATAAGGAACCGGCGACAGGGGCATCCGCCTATACGAAGCAGGTTCACGACATCACTGGCGTGTATCCGGGGTTGTGGGGTGGCGATCTTCAATTCCGCAGTGAAGATATCGCTAACCGTCAAGTCATCGTCAATCAGGCAAAAACTGAGTGGGCGAATGGCTCTCTTGTCACGCTGTCGTGGCATGTCTGCCCGCCAACTGGACCCAGCTCGTGCCAGTTTGAGGGCGGAGTTAAGTCAAATATCAGCGACTACCAGTTCTCACAGATCATCACTGAGGGCACGGCGCTCAACGCTGCGTGGAAGCAGCGTCTTGATGAAGCCGTTCCCTATCTCCAGCAGCTCAAAGATGCTGGCGTTCCCATCTTGTTCCGCCCCCTCCACGAAATGAACGAAAGCTGGAACTGGTGGGGTGCACGGCCGGGCAGCGACGGCACCGCACGCCTCTACCAAATCACCCGCGACTATCTAGAGGACACCAAGGGTCTCGATAATCTGCTGTGGGTCTGGAACGTTCAAGATAATCCTGCCGGTGGCTGGGCCAACTACTACCCGGGCGATGACTACGTGGATGTTGTCACCCTGGATGCCTGGTACAAAGGTTTGCCGAGCACCAGCGACTACCAGCAAATCAAATCCATCGCCGGCTCGAAGCCCATCGCGCTGGGCGAACTAGGCAAGATGCCAACCGAGTCCATGCTCAACAGCCAACCTGACTGGACCTACTTCATGCTCTGGTCCGAACAGCTGCTCGGCTCCAATACCGATGCCGAAATTAGGGCCACCTATTCGAACCTGCGCGTGCTCACTCAGGGAGAGTTCTCGCTCGGCACCGGCACCGGCACCGGCACAGATCCCGACCCCGGCACCGGCGGAACGCCGCTTCCGGCCGAATCGCGAGGAGCGATCGTTGGACTCGCCGGAAAGTGTGTGGATGTTGCCGCATCAGGCACAGCCAACGGAACCGCCGTGCAGCTCTACACCTGCGCAACCGGGGTCGCTCAAACGTGGATCGTCGGCACTGATGGAACTATTAGCAACCCCAACTCCGGCAAATGTTTAGACGTCTCGGCGAGCGGCACCGCAAACGGAACCGTCGTGCAACTGTGGGACTGCAACGGAACGGGCGCGCAACAGTGGTCGTACAACTCCAGCACGCGAGAACTCCGCAACCCCAATTCCGACAAGTGTCTCGACGTTACGGGCAACAACTCTGCCAACAGCACTCGACTACAAATTTGGCAGTGCGCAGCAACGGCAAACCAGCAGTGGACGCTGCCTAGCTAGTTGGCGTTGAGGCGGAGACTCCCGAAACCAGTGGTAACCACAGCTCGAACGTGGCACCGCCGCCGGGAGTCTCCTTCAGCGAGACAGCGCCGCCATGCTGGACTGCGATTTCCAGCGTGACGGCCAGACCGAGACCGGCACCGTCATGACTGTGTCGCACCCGCGAAGGATCGGAGCGATAGAAGGGCTGGAAGATTTTGTCTCGCTCCTCTTCGGCAACACCGGGTCCATGATCCACGACACTGATGATGGCCTCGGTGTCGGTAGCGCTCGCGACGACTTCGATAGGAGTGTTCGCGGGTGTATGCCGGCACGCATTCGCGACAAGGTTCAGCAACGCCTGATGCAACTGGGCTGGGTTGCCCACGAGGCGAGCTGAACCCGCAACCCCCAACGCAGTGGCTGCGGCCAGCTCCGCGGCAATCTCACGTTCGGGAAAAGCGACGCGCACATCGTCGACAACATTGAGGGCTACCTCGGCGAGGTCAACCTCGACGCGCACAGCCTCAACAGGTTTGCCATCTCGGGCGAGCTGAATCATCGAACTCACGAGCGTGTTCAGCCGGATGCTCTCATCCCCCACGCGGGACATTGCCCGGTCGAGCGCGCCCGGCGCCGTCAACATCTGCTGGGCGTACAGGTCGCTGTAGCCCTTGAGCGCCGTGAGCGGGGTGCGGAATTCGTGGGCGACATCCGCCAACAGACGCCGCATATCGTTGCGGGCCCGGGTGGCATCGGTGGTCGACTGTTCGCGCTCGGCCAGAGCTTCACGCAACCGATTCACCATGCGATCGAGGTCGGCGGAGAGCTCGGAGATCTCGCGCGAGCCGCCGGCGGCGGTGATGGGAGTGTCGAGTGCCCCATTCGCGATGCGAGTGACGCCTTCGGTCACGGTAGCCAGCGGACGGGTGAGTTGACGGGCTAAGAACCATGCGACTGCCGCTTCGAGCAGAGCAATGATGATCCCGCCGAGCACGAGAGTGCTGCGCAGGCTGGCAATCGCTGCGTTGTACGAATCGAGTGACAGAGCAGTCACATGCACGAGACCGTCAGAATCGGGGGCGAGCAGCACACGGTAGCTCTCGACGTTGATGATTGTTCGCGCCTGGGTGCCCGCAAAAGAACTGGTAGCAGCATCCGAAAACGGGTTCTCGCCACCATCACTGTCGTGCATCACACCGTCGGCGCTGACAGCGAACTGCACCGGGAGAGCGGCGTCGGTCGACTCCAGAGCATCCGCTGGGTCGGCGTCGTTATTGGTGGCGGGTGCTTCATCGACCGGAGGTATCGGCGGGGCCTCTGTGCCATCGGGCGCTGCCGGGGCATCCACACCATCGGGCGTTGTTGCTGGAGGGCGTGCCACGATCAGTTCGGCGCGGGTGAGTTCCGCATCCAGCTCCGCTAAGCGGTGGGAGCGCTCGCTGATATCGACAGCGAACGCGAACGCGAGAAAGCCCACGATGATCGTTGCAAGAATCGGAAGCAGCAACATCCACCGCAGTGGAAGTCGCCTCATCATGATTCCTCGCGGAGAACATATCCGACGCCGCGTCGCGTGTGGATGAGAGGCGAATGGCCGTCATCGAGCTTGCGTCGCAGGTAGCCGATGTAGAGCTCGACCACGTTCTCACTGCCCGTGAAGTCTTCGTTCCAGACCTCGACAAGAATCTGCGCCTTCGACAGAACGACGCCGCGATTGCACATTAGGTAGTGGAGGAGGCGAAACTCGGTGGCCGAGAGGTCGACGGGGTTGCCGGCGCGACGGGCTTGGTGGCCGGCGAGATCAAGGGTAAGCGAGCCAACCTGCAGCATGGTTGTAGCCGTGCTCGGTTTGGTGCGACGCAAAATGGCGGCAACCCGAAACACCAGCTCATCCACGGTGAACGGCTTCGTGAGGTAATCGTCGCCGCCCGTAGCGAAGCCTCGGATGCGATCCTCTGGTTCTGCAAGCGCGGTGAGGAACAAAATGGGTGTTGTCGAGCCCGTGGCTCGTAAACGCCGACAGACTTCGAGGCCGTCAATGCCGGGCAGCATGACATCGAGGACGATGAGGTCGGCTGGCTTAGCGAGAGCTGCTGTGAGAGCATCATGCCCGTCGGCAACATGAGCTACCGAGTAGTTCTGAAACTCCATAGCCGTGACAATGACATCGCTGATTGCCGCGCTGTCCTCGGCTACGAGAATGCGATGAGAGGGCAAATTCGGGGTGAGCTCCACCGCCCGAATCTAGCAAGAAAAACTGTGGCCGTGCTGTGGCCATTTCCACAGTGTCACCACAGGTAGACAACCGAGTCTGTGATCATGAACACAACTGTACGGCGCGACATCCGCCTCAAACGTCCCCCGCTGTTCGCGGGCGTGCTCGTCTTGTCAGCCCTCGCGCTGGCTGCGTGCGCTTCAGCTGACACCACCACCTCGACTGACGACGCGACCACTGCCGTTACGGCGGGCCTCGATCTTGACCTATTCGTCGATGGTGCGATCGTCGACGAAGCCACCACCGTGGACTGCACCCTCACCGGTGGCACCGAAACCACCTGCTACGAGATCACAATCTCGGGCGACCCCACCGACCACGACATTGGGCCCTTCTGCCCCGACACGACATCGACATCAGCGGATGACGCGGGCATTTGGTTCGACGGCGACGAGGTATACGACCTCGACGGTGAGTTCATCGCCAACCTCGCCGAAACCTACGGGGATGACGGCTGGCACATGTATGACGAAGACGGCAACGTCTACGTCACCGACACGATCGAAGCCTTCGAGGCTGCCGCTCGCCCCGACGTCGACCCGGCCTACCAGAATTACTGCATCGAGGGCAGCTTCGACTTCCTCGAAAACGGTGAGGCTATTCAAACAACAGTCTTGATTCCGACCACGCCAGTACTCGCTGACGAGTCGTACACAACTCAGGGCAACCTGGGTGTCACTCTCGACGGCGTCATCATTGCGGCATCCGCTCCGGTCGACGCCATTCTTGGTGCGTACACGATCGCAGCTTTCGATGACTGTGGTGCACACTTCAACCCCTTCGAGGGCTACCACATGCACGGTGCGACTGGCTGCTCCGAGGTTGGTGACGCCGCAGACGGTGAAACCGCCATCTTCGGTTACGCGATGGACGGCTTTGCCGTGCACAGCGCCTACACCGACGACGAACTCGCCGATGTCGAACTCGACGAGTGCAACGGACACACCACCGACGAACTCGGTTACCACTACCACGCCAATTCTGCGGCAGACAATATGGTAATCGAGTGCTTCATGGGCCAGACCGTTGCCGGTGACGAAGAAGGCGCTGGCGGTCCGCCCGCCGGGGGCGCTCCAGACGGTGGTGCTCCGCCCGAGGATGCTCCTGACGGCGCCAACGGATAACCCGAGCCGCGCCAGCAACTGAATTGTTTCTAAAGAAGCCCTCTGGAGAATCGCTATGAAAACATCCATCCCCCGAGTGGTGGTGCCGTTGGCCTGTCTCGCGCTACTGCTGAGCGCGTGCGCGGCAGTCGACGACACGACCGAGAGCAGCACTGACTCAACGTCGTCAACGGCAGCCACAGAGATGGCCGGCCTGTTCGCCGACGAAGCGTTGACGTCAGACGCGATCACCGTTGACTGCACGCTCTCCAACGGCAGCGAGTCAACGTGCTACCAATTCGAGGTCGCGAGTCTCTCATCAGCGGTCGATACTGAGGGTCCGTTCTGCCCCGAAACCACCACAGATGAGGGTGGAATTTGGGTCTGGGATGGGGACGAACCTGGTCTCTACGCGCTCGATGAAGACTTCTGGGCCCTCATGGAGTCGCAAGGCTTCGAGTTCGCTGACGCGGATGGCGACATCACGATCGTGGACCCTGCTGGCGGAACTCCGTCGTCATCGACGACAGAGAATTCCTGCCTGCAGGCCACGCCGGATGATAGCTATCACCTGCAAGTGCTGATCCCCACGACGCCCGAGCTTCTTGACGAAGTAACGGACCTCTCGGTGATCTCGCAGATCGGTCTCGCCTTTGACGGTGTAACTATCTTCGGCGACGCTCCCTCGGTGCTCGACACTGGCGGACTCCCGGCGCTTGATGCCTGTGGTGGACACATCGACCCCTCGGGTTACTACCACTGGCATTTTGGTGCCGAGTCGATTCAGTCGATCTTGGATGCCGCGGGTGCGAACGTAACCTGTGCGATCGAGCAAGATAACGAAGCTCCCGTCGCGCTCGCCTACGACGGCTACGTGATCTACGGCTCAGAAGAGGATGGCGCAGTACCTACCGACCTCGATGAGTGCGGCGGCCACGTTTCTGACACCGAAGAGTTCGGTGAGGTGTACCACTACCACCTCAGCACCGACGCATCCAACCTGCCGCTGTGCCGAGTGGGGGCAACGGCAGAGGTAACACTCTCTAGTCCCGACGGCGACAACGTCGCGTTGCCGAACGGCACCGCTGGTGGCGGAGGCGGCGCACCCGGTGACGGTGGCCCGCCCGACGGCGAAGCTCCTGACCAAGGAAACTAGGTAGTGCACCACAGCACCACAGCACGATCCGCACGGCGCGGTGGGTTCTCGCCTCTGGCGAGGCTCACCGTGCTGGCCGGGCTTATCGTTGCAACGCTAGCCTTCGTCATGCCGACTGCGGCATACGCTCACGACGGTACGAGTGAAGCCCTCATTCTTACCGTCGATCAGGGGCGAGTTGTCGGGACCGGACTCGTCGAATTCGCCGAACTGGGACTCGAAGACACCAGCGGCGACGGCCTGATCGATGCCACCGAACTGAGTGAGCAAGAAGCGACCGTTGCAGGAACGCTCGTCGGTACCGTTCGCGACAACATCACTCTGACGATCAACGGCGAAGCGCTCGAGATTATCGGAGCGGGGCTCTCGTTCCAAGGAGCAACCGCTGATGCCGAGCTCGAAGCATCCGAATATGTGGGCGTAGCTTTCGCCACGGCAGAGTTCGAGGGCGAGCTGGATGAACTGGCCGTGACGTGGACGTTCCCGTCACCCAGCAACGCCATCCTGCTCTCCGATGCCGACGGCGCCGTTCTCGGACACCTCAGCGACGACGGCGCAGTGACCTTCACCCTCGGCGCCTGGGCGACCGCCAGCTCCTTTCTGCTGCAGGGCTTCGAGCACATTCAGTTCGGCCCTGACCACCTCCTCTTTCTTATCGTGCTCGCGCTGGGCGTAGTCGGCGTCAAGAAGGGTCGCGCCGTGTGGTGGCCCGCCATCAAACTCGTGACCGCGTTCACCGTCGGGCACGCGATCAGCCTCTGCCTTGCCTACTTCAGCATTGTGTCGATTCCTGCGGGCATCGTTGAACCGCTCATCGCCCTCTCCATCGTTGCCGCCGCGGTTCTCGCACTCCGACGAAAAGCCGGCGAATACCGCTGGTGGATCGCAGGCGTCGTCGGTTTGGTGCACGGTCTCGGCTTTGCATCCAGCCTCTCCGAACTCGGGCTCGTCACCTCTGACCACGTCATTGCGCTCATCTGCTTCAACCTCGGAATCGACATTGCACAGACCATCGTCGTGCTGCTCGTGCTCGCCGTTGCGGCAGTGCTGACTCGACTGGTGCCCAAACGCTTCGAAATCATTCGGGTCAGCGCGAGCATTGCGATCGGGCTCATCGGACTCTATTGGACCGTCACGCGGGTGTGGCCGTTCTAAGAGGCTGAAGCTAAGGCACTCACGAGCCCTGGTGTCGCCCGCAAGTCTCCCGCACGATCTACCGTGATGACGTCGACATCCCAACGATCAGTAACATCGTCGAGAGCAGCCTGGCCACCCGCCACGATCGTTGTCGCCAGAACATCGGCGGTCACAATGTCATTCGCGACGACACTGACCTGCACGAACTCGGCAGGCTCAGAACTACCGCCGCGCCAAATGTGATCGCCGCGTTGAGCGCTGCCCGAGGTCGCGATCGCGCGCCGCGGATGCCGCAACTCCAGCGAACACAAGAGCTGCGTTGGGGCGGCAGGGTCGGCGATCCCGGCACGCAGAAGCGCGGGCGCGAGTTGCCCGGCCGAAGAGGTGACCGCGGTGGCTGCGCCGGTGGGAGAGACGAGGATGTCGCCACCCACGTTGATGCTCCATTGCGGGCATCCGACCGACGTGAGGTATTCGCCAGCCTGCTCAATCGCTTCGGCCTTGACGATCCCGTTGAGGTCAATTGTGCCGTCGGGACGGTGTGGACTAAACAGCCCCGCCGTCTCGTTGCGCCAGGTGAGCGCTCGAGCGTAACTGGCGAGAAGCTCAGCGCTGGCGCTGGGCAAGACCAGTTGACCGGTCGCGAGCTTGCTGAGTTCTGACTCGGGGCGGTACAGGCTGAAACGCTCGTCGATCAGGGAAAAGATGCGTTCGAGCGCTGCAACTTCTGACGCCCAGTCCTGCGGTAGCTCGATGGACGCGACCGTGCCCATCGTCTGAAACGTGTGGCGCATCAGGCACCCGCCGCATCTAGAGCAGACTGCAGCGACGCCAAGTACGCGTCAGCCGTGTACGTCGCGCCGCTTACATTCGCCACGTCGGCAGTCTGCGATTCGATCACTGCGGCGCGCAGAATGGGGATCGCCTCGTTGCTGATCTGAGCCGACCGGCCCGTCGCGGTTAGCTGCAAGGTCGCAACGTCGGCGATGGTTCCCGCACTAATGGTCACAGCGACCTGCACGTCGCCGTAGCGGGTCGTAACCGTCGCGCCGGAGTAGGTGCCATCGGCCGGACCGGTCGGTTCTGCGTCTTCGGACGGCACCTCGTCGGTTGCCGTCTCGTCGGCCGCAGCATCGTCATCTGTCACGTTGGGGACGGTGTCGTCAGCGGCGTCCGACTCGGACGCGTCGGTTTCGGCGCCGGTGTCCGTAGACAGAACGAGTGAGGTCGCATCACCGGCAATAACGGTGGCGCCTGCCTGGTAGCCAAGAACAAGAACACTCAGTGACGCCAGAATGCTGCCTAAAACTGCTCGGGTTCTCACCAGTCAAACCTTTCTGCGTGAATCTGATGGGGGTGGATTCCGGTGGCGCGAACATCCGCTTCGACGAGGTCGAGCCACGGCGTGGGCCCGCACAGGTACACGTCGGAGTCGGTCAGGTCGGGGAAGGTGGTCGCGAGGGTGACGCCGCGCTCGGCATCCGCTGCAGCCATCCAACTGGGCGTGTGTTGCGGTCGGTGGCCGATCATCGAGTAGCAGATTGCGCCCTGCGCGGCGGCAATCGCTCGGATCTCGTCCCAGTGATAGGTCTCTTCTGGCGTACTAGCTCGCAGCAGAACGGTCGCTTCTCCGGGGGCAAGCGCAGCACTTTCCAGCAAAGCGCGCACGGGGGTCACACCGATTCCCGCGGCAATAATGGTCAGTTTCGGTGACGTGCGTGCCACGGTGGAGAACAACCCATAGGGCCCCTCGATGCTTACTCGCGTGCCCACTGGCAGGGTGGCGAGTTGAGCGCTGCCCTCGCCGAGGGCGCGAACGGTGATGCGCGCGGAAAGGTTGTTGGGCATTGAGGAAAGTGAAATCGGGTGGGAGTGCCACCATGTTCGCCCCGTCCAGAAGCGCCAGATAAAGAACTGTCCGCCGGAGGCGCCCAGGGCTCGAAGCCTGCGTCCAGAAAACTCGATGGTTGTCACGCCCGGGGCGATCTGCGTAACGGATGACACGCGGAGGCGGTGGCGCAGGCTCGAGACAATCGGCTGGGCGAATCGAAAAGTCACGATGCTGCCGAGTGCGACAACGTAGAGCGAGATCCAGTAAGCCCGTTGAAAGCTGCCTTCGGCGAGCACGCCACCGACACTGAGTTGGTGCGGAAGCGCAAAGAGCACAGAGGCGTAGCTGAGGAGGTGGATGAGGTGCCAGGCCTCGTAGCTGAAGTGCTTGCGCACCGCGATCAGTGAGGTCACGACGACAGCGATGAGCAACCCTAGGGCGATGAATGCGAGGGGCATATCGGGCAAGGTCAGCATCGAACCGATTTCGGCAATCGGATTGATGCCCGACGAAAGCCCGTAGCCGGTGAGCAGCAGTGCCGCGTGCGCGAGCAGCAGGTAGAGCGCTGGCTTGCCCAGCGAACGGTGGAGGGCGATGGCGCGATCGTGGCCGATCGTCGCATCGATGAGGGGGATACGGGCGGCGAGCACCAGCATCACCAGAATGAAGTCGGTGCCGATCAGCCCCGCGACGATTCCGATGCTGGTGAGGATCTCGGTGATCGAAGAGAACTGGCTGAGCCCTCCGGATGCCAAGAAGAGCGCAGCGGCAGCGGCTCCGGAAGCCCACAGCGCGATCACGAGCGCATCGGAACGACG
The DNA here is from genome assembly GCF_015864955.1 of Salinibacterium sp. NK8237. Lineage (NCBI taxonomy): Bacteria > Bacillati > Actinomycetota > Actinomycetes > Micrococcales > Microbacteriaceae > Salinibacterium > Salinibacterium sp. NK8237. Next base: position 14,167 of record NZ_JADYWE010000002.1, read on the forward strand.
GCCGCGACGCGCGAACGCACGCCGGTAGTCGCCGTCGGCGATGGGGGATCGGGCGACGACGCGTCGGGTCGCGGCGTGGGTGGTCATCTGCCTACTGTGCTGGTTGATGCTATGGGGATGCTATGAAATATCCGGCTATCGGGTGGGGGAATTTCGGCCGCTGAGTACGATCGTCGCGAGCCGCCTCAGGAAGCAGCTTGGTCGAGTGCCGATTGCACCGACTCAAGGTAGGCCTGACTCGTGTAGGTCGCACCGCTCACGTGGGAGACCTGAGCAGACTGCGACTCGATAACTTCTGCACGCAGAATCGGTGCCGTTTTGTTGCTGGTCTGGTCAGAGCGACTGTATTTGTCGGCCAGGGTGAGAGCCGCAACCTCGGTGATGATGCCGGCTGAGACTGTCACGGCGACTTGAACGTCGCCGAAACGAGTGTTGATGCGTGATCCGGTATATGTCCCGTCAACGAGATCTAACACGGCCTCTTCTGGCGTGATCACCACGCTCGGAGTGATAGCTGGTGTTGGATCGATTGGAGCCGTCAACGACGTGCCGTCGCTCGTGACAACTCTCATGCCTGCTTGGTGACTGACGATCAGCACGCTTCCTGCCGCCAGGATGCCCGCCAGCATTGTTCGGGTTCTCACCAGTCGAACCTTTCCGAGTGAATCTGATGAGAGCGCAGTCCGGCGGCTCGCACTTCTGCTTCAACGAGATCGAGCCACGGGGTCGGCCCGCAGAGGTACACATCGGAGTCGGCCAGGTCAGGGAAGATGGTGGCGAGGGTAACGCCACGATCGACATCGGCGGCAGAGATCCAGCTCGAGGTGGTGCGAGACCGATTTCCGATCATGGTGTAAAAAGCGGCACCTTTTGCGGCGGCGATCGCCCGAACCTCATCCCAGTGGTAGGCCTCGTCTGGGGTGCTGGCGCGCAAGAGTACAGTCGCATCGCCGGGGTCAAAGCTGGCTTGCTCGAGAAGGGCACGCACCGGTGTCACACCGATCCCGGCGGCAATGATCGCCACTTTCGGGCTGGTGCGTGCGACATTCGAGAACAGCCCGTAGGGACCTTCGAAGCTCACGCGGGTGCCGACCGGCAAAGTTCCTAGTTGAGTGCTGCCTTCGCCGAGGGCTCGAACGGTAATGCGCGCTGACCTGTTCGTCGGCATCGCGGAGAGTGAAAAAGGGTGCGAGTGCCACCACGTGCGTCTCGTCCAGAAACGCCAAATGAAGAACTGGCCACCGGATGCGTCAAGTTCGCGCAGTGCATGACCGCTGAACTGAATTGCGGTTACCCCGGGAGCGATCACGTTGACCGCCGAAATGCGAAGGCGGTGACGAACGCTCGACACGATCGGCTCGACAAAACGAAACATCACGATGCCCCCGATTGCCGCAACGTAGAGGGCGATCCAGTAGATACGCTGAAACGTTCCTTCAGCGAGCACCCCTCCAACGCTGAGCTGGTGTGGAAGCGCAAACACCACAGACGCGTAACTGAGCAAGTGAATGAGATGCCAGCCCTCATAGCTGAAACGGCGCCGCACGGCGACGAGCGACGACACCACGACAGCAATCATGAGCCCGAGGGCAATGAAGGCGAGCGGCATATCGGGGAGGGCAAGCATCGGGCCGATCTCGGCAATCGGGTTAACTCCTGTGCACATGCCATAACCGATGATCAAGAGGACGGCATGGCCGAGCAGCAGATAGAGCGCAGGTTTGCCGAGTGAACGGTGCGTGGCGATAGCGCGGTCGTGGCCGATGGTCGCGTCGATGAAGGGGATGCGGGAGGCGAGCACCAACATCACGAGAATGAAGTCAGTGCCAATCAGGCCCGCAACGATACCCATGCTCGTGATGGTTTCGCCGACAGTGAATTGGCTTGCGGTTTGCGAGGCTAGGTAGAGGGCGGCAGCGGCAGGCCCGGAGGCCCAGAATGCGATAACAAGGATGTCGGAACGACGGTTGCGGCGGGCATACTTGCGTCGGTATTTGGCGGCGGAATTGCGCGGTTTTGAGGCAGCGCGACGGGAAGTGGCCTGGGTATTGGCCTGGGTAGCGGGCATCCTCCCACTCTGTTCCTGCAAACTAAGGGAACGCTAAGAAATGGGCCGCTCTAACATGAGTGAACTCACATGTTTGGCAGAGTGACGATCACGCGTAATCCCGTGTCCGTATTCTCCAACGTCGCCGTGCCGCTGGCAGCCACAGCGATCGCGTGCACCAGAGCGAGTCCGAGACCGCTCCCTCCCGTTGTCGCAGTGCGGGAATTGTCGGGACGAGAGAAGCGATTGAAGGCGATCGGGATGAACTCCTCAGACATGCCGGGGCCGGTGTCGTGCACCTCCAACCGCAGTAGGGTCGCATCCTGATGCAGCGTGGCAACGACCTCACCCTTCGCGGCGATCGCGGCCACCGCATTCGACAACAGATTGTCGACGAGTCGACCAAAAGTGTGAACGCCCACGGCATAGCGTGCGCTCTCATCAGCCACATCGACCGTGAACTCCACCCGCGCCGACTTGGCCATGCCCACGAGCCGCGCCCGGTCGATGCTGCCCATGAACTCATCGAGGAGGCCGTTGGCTGCGGTCTGCATCGTGCCGGAGTCTGTATCTAGTCGATTGAGTTCCAACAGATTCGACGCCAACGAGGTCAGGCGATTGACGGATGCCTTGGCCAATGACACGTGGGCGGCGAGGGCAGCCGCATCCCCCAGGTCAGAGTGTGCGAGCTCGAGCTGTGTTTTGAGTGCCGCCAGAGGGGTGCGCAACTCATGGGCCGCATCCGACACCATCTGTTTTTCGCGTTCGGTAGAGGCGCGGCTGCCGGCAAGGAAGGTATTGAGGGTTTCAGCGAGGGCCGAGAGCTCGTCTCGAGCAGGGCCAACCGGAAGGGTAGCTTCGGAGTCGGCGCTGAGTTCTTCGGCCTTGCGACGCATCGCGTTCACCGGCTGAAGGGCGACAGTCGCAAGGATCCACGAGGCGAGAGCGAAGCCGACTAGCAGAACGATGGCGGCGATCACGAGAATTTCGCTGAGGCGTCGCAGGGCTAGTTCACTGGCGGCAGTGGAGCGTGCTGCCCAGACCACCCAGTCCCCGGAGGTGGTCGGAACAACAGCACCGGAGATGACGAAGGCGTGTTTCTCATCGTCACGAAAATCGAAGGTTCCGGTGACCTGTTCGTGGCTATCGATGACTTCTCTCACCGTGAACGGCACCGAGTTGACCTGCACCGCCCCGGAGGGATCACACACGTACACGAGAACGCCGGTGCCGGGACTCTCAATCGTGCCGTCGGGGTTTTCAGTGATGGCGGCGATAAGCGGGACTAGGTCGCTCGAGGCAAGGCTGTAATCGGCCTCAATCAGCATCTGATCGACTGAGGCACGGACAACCAGCAGGGCGATCGTCAACAGGACCGCCACCGCGGCAACGCTGCCCAACGTGATGCGGGCACGGATAGAGAGGGCCGAAAACATCACGCCTTTACTGACAGCGCGTAGCCAACACCGCGCACGGTACGGATGGCGAGCGCCGATTGAGTGGGCTGCAGCTTGCGGCGCAGATAGCTCACGTACTGATCCACCACGTTGGCATCAATGTGCGCGGTAGTGCCCCACACTTCTTCCAAGATCACCGAACGGGTGAGCGCTTCGCCTTCGTGCGAGGCGAGCATCCAGAGCAACGCAAACTCTTTTGAACTCATGGGCAGGGGAGTGCCGCTCACGGTCGCACGCACGGTAGCGGCATCGAGCGTGAGGTTGCCGATGATGAGGGTCGCTCTGCTGATCGCCAGATCTCGACGAACGAGAGCGCGGATGCGGGCCGAGAATTCGACGAAAGCGAACGGTTTCGTGAGGTAATCATCCGCCCCCGAATCGAGGCCGACCACGCGGTCTTCGACAGCATCCCTGGCGGTCAGTAGGAGCACGGGAAGCAAGTTGCCTTGCTCGCGCAGGTGACGGCAGATTTCAAATCCGGTCATTTCGGGCAACATGACGTCGATCGCGGCGGCCGAGTAGGTGTCGTGGGCGGTGGCGATCAGGGCATCGATACCGTTGGTGACGAGCGTGACCTCGTGGCCGTCATTCTCCAAGCCATGCTGAACGAGGGCGCCCATGGCGGCGTCGTCCTCCACAACAAGGATCTTGGTCATGGCGGTCAGACTACGCGAGCTGGCTCGCGGGCAACGGCAGAGAGCGCGCGCCTGTGGACAAGCGCACTCTCACTGCCGTTACGACCCGCTGTCGCTGCGATTGGAGGCAGCGGAATCTGATCTAAATGATGCTGCGGCCTTCCGCCCGAGCTTCGCGCCAGTCCTTGAGGAAGCCGCGAACGAGAACGAAGAGTACTCCGGCGACGATAACGGGCCAGATGAGAATGTAGATGGTGATGATGATTTCCATTGTGGTCTCCTAGCGCGCGGCCGGTGCCGAGTCAGTGTCGATAGTTGCGGTGGGCTCCGGTGTTGCTTCGGGGTCGAAGTCGCCGGTGCGATCCTTGATGACGTCGAAATCGAAGTCCTGTGAACTGCGGAACGACATGAAGTAGCAGATGATCGTGCTCACGGAGTAGGCGACGAGCGATCCACTGAGCACCGCATAGTCGTGCAGGAATCCGATGGCGAAGGGGGCGGAGGCGATCACAGCGATCGTTCCGACGATCATCCCCACCTTCTTGCCGAAGAATCCGAACGCCATGATGCCGAGCACTACGCCGATGCCGATAACGGAGAGCACGTCGATGACGATGCCGTAGGCACCGCTGAGTTCGATCCATTCGAAGCGCACCACGATGAACACGATGAGCGCAACGAGAACCGACACCGAGAATGCTGCGTTGGTGACTTTTTTCCAGTAGAAGCTGGCGATGACAGGGAAAACGAGTGCGCCCCAGAGCGCACCCACAAAGACCAAGAGGTCGAGGATATTCAGCGCCCCGCTCGCAAAGTACAACCCTGCTCCGGTCGCCAGCACCATCGAGATGCGGCCAACGAGCAGCATCGTCTTGGGCTTAGCCTTACCCCTCTTGGCGATGTTCTGGCCGTACACGTCAGCCATCATGATTGACGACAGAGCCGAAAGGTCGGAGTCAGCCGTTGAGGCCAGTGATCCGATGATCATGATGAACAGCACACCGAGAAGTACCGGTCCGAGGAAGGTGCTCGCCAGCTGCGGGATGAGGTTGTTGGTGTCTCCATCGATTGGTTCGATGCCGAGGTAGAGGGCCATCACGCCGAGCATGCCGATACCGATGATGGTCGCGCCATAACCGATGGTTGCGGTGATGAAAGTTGGCTTGATCAGGTCTTCTCGCACAGCGAAGAGTCGCTGCGCGATTGTCTGGTTGCCGATCGCATAGGCGAGCACGGCGGCAATGTACGGCGCACCCTGGTTGAGGAAGGCATCCGACGAGAAGAAGTTTGACTGCTGCGGCGTGAGGTTTGATGCCCCAGCGACAAGCATGTCGGTGCCGCCAGCGCCGTAGAACACAGCGGGCACGATAATGATGACCGCGCCGAGCATCGCGACGACCTGCGCAAAGTCAGTGAGAACGGATGCCCGAAATCCTGACCAGAGTGTGTACAGCAGCACTCCGGCAGCGACGAACAGGATGCCCTGATTGAAGCTGAATGGCGACAGCATCGAGATGAGCGCGCCACCGGCAATGAAGTTCGAGGTGAGGCTGATGACGCTGCCGAGCACGTTCGAGCCGGCAAGCATGAGCTGGCTTGAACGCCCATGCCGCGCCCGCATTACTTCGGCGAGGGTGTGAGCTCGAGGGGCTACTGCGCGAATACGTTTACCGAAGGGGTAAATGAAGAGGATCATGAGGGCGCCCCAGAGCCCGTAGTGAATAGGCCCGGAAATGCCGTAGGTGTAGCCGGAGGTCGCGGAGGCGTACATCGATGATGCCCAGATCCAGGTGGCTGTCATGGATGCCGCGGAGATTCCGAACCCGATCTTGTGGCCGGCGTTCATGTAGCCGTCTGCGTTTTCTTTCTTCTTGCCAATCATGATCGACATGATCATGGTGCCGCCGAAGAAGACGACGAGGAGCACGACTACTAGTGGCGCCCCCAACTGTTGCAATTCCATCTAGTTCCTCTCAATGGTCGGGACGGCCTCGACAGCAGGGATCGTCCCGAGTTTCTTGGCGCGCCAACCGTGAGGAATTTCCGTAGGTCCGTGAGTATTAGCCGAATGCCGGGTGTTTCTCAGGCGCTGCTGAGGCCTTACGCCTCCGCCGTAGGTCAGCCAGCTCGGCGCTCAGCTTCAATCCGCGACGTTCCTCCGAGGAACCTCAAGCGTGAAAGGGGAGTGCCGAGGAACAACGACCTCGAGCTCACCGACCCTACCAAAGTCCCCGTCAATTTTGAGCATCGAGGGGTTGTGTCGATCGCCGTGAAGGGCGATGCACGGTTCAGCCGAGTGGCAATGTGAGGTTCTTGAGCGCTGATACCGTGGCGTTGCCGCCAGTTCTCCCCCGTCTGGTGCCCCCCCCCACTTAGCGAAAGGGAAACCATGACTGTGGAATCCATTCCCACTCCCGACGCCCACCAGCACGCCGCTCCCGCAACGTCAGTGCCGCATCCCGACCGCGGCGACCCGCGACTGCCGCACCTGCGCAACGCCACCGGCTTCGTCGACTACATGAAAACCGGCTGGGCGACCCCCGACCGCACCCCAGACACCGTGCCCGGCATCGCAGCGGCAACGGCTGCGCACCGAGCCCGACTGAGCCCGGCGTTCGCGGGGCGCACGATCGTCGTCGCCGGCGGTGTTGCCCCGGTGCGCGTGAACGACAACTACTACGGGTTTCGTCCAGACAGCAATTTCTTCTGGTTGAGCGGATGCTCGGCCGAAGACGCCGTGCTCGTGATGAGCCCCGCCGCGGGTAGCCACGATGCAACACTGTTTATTCCGGCACCGGCATATCCCGGAGAAGCGGACTTCTTTGCGAATGCTGCCCAGGGTGAACTCTGGGTCGGTTCCGCACCAGGCATGCCCGAGTGGACCGCCGCGCTGCAGATCGAGACGCGTCCACTCTCGGAGCTCGATGCAGCTTTGGCGCGTGCGAGCGATATCGCGCTGACCGGGTCGTTGCAGGGAGCCCACCGGCTGTTGCGCGACATCCCGGTCTCGCAAGACCTTGGTCGAGTGCTCTCGGAGATCCGCATGATCAAAGACGAGTGGGAAATCGCCGAACTGCGCGGAGCCGTGAATCACACGATCGAAGGTTTCAAAGCGGTCGCCCGTGAGATTCCGCACGCCATCGAGTTCGGCGGCGAACGCTGGTTGCAGGGCACCTTCGACCGCTACGCGCGCACCGTCGGCAATGGCACCGGCTACACCACGATCGTCGGCAGCGGAAAGAACGCACCCGTGCTGCACTGGGTGCGCTGCGACGGCCCTGTGAATCCCGACGCCGCCGTGCTGCTCGACATGGGAGTGGAAGCCCGCTCCTTATATACGGCGGATGTCACGCGCACGCTTCCGGCATCCGGAACGTTCTCGGCGGCTCAGCGTCAAGCGCACGACCTCGTAGAGAAGGCACACCGTGCGGGACTTGCGGCGGTTGGTCCCGGCAAGATCTTTAGCGACTTTCATCTCGCTGCGCTCGAAGTGATTGCGACCGGTCTGCACGACTGGGGAATGCTTCCTGTCTCGGTCGATGAGGCACTGAGCCCGCAAGGCCAGCACCACCGTCGGTACATTGTGTGCGGCATCGGTCATCATCTCGGGCTTGACGTGCACGACTGCGCTCAGTCGAGTTACTCCGCCTACCAGAGCGGCGAACTCGTGCCCGGAATGGTCATGGCGGTCGAGCCTGGACTGTACTTTCACGAGTGGGATAACACCGTGCCACCCGAGCTGCGCGGACTCGGCGTGCGCATCGAAGACAACGTGATGGTCACCCCAACCGGCCACGAAGTTCTCTCCGATGCGCTGCCAATTACAGCGGATGGCATCGAAGGGTGGATGCGCGCGCTGTAACCAAGGACAATGGGTGCAGATCGCTCATTTTTTGAAAGGTGCATACATGGAATTCTTCGCCACTGGCGGACTCGTCCTCCTCATCGGAATCGGGGTGGTCGTTCTTGTTGTACTTTTCCTGGTCATGTTGCTGATCGCTCGCGCCTGGTTCAAGGTCGCTCGCGCCGACGAGGCTCTCGTCGTTTCGGGACGTTCGCAAAAGGACGGCGCGGGCAATGATTCTGCCGTCACGGTCATCGTTAATGGCAAGGCGCTGGTCAACCCGATCACGCAACGCCACGAGACGATTTCGCTTCGTTCGCGCCAGGTGTCAATGACTGCAGAGGCGCAGTCAGCTGACAACGTGACGCTTCAGGTCGAAGCGGTTGCGATCGTGAAGATCGGTTCTGACCCTGCCCTGGTCCGTCGTGCTGCCGAGCGTTTCGCTTCGCAGGATGCCGCCATCGAGCAGTTCACGACTGAGCAGCTTGAGGGTGCCCTTCGTGGTGTTGTCGCAACCCTCTCGGTTGTTGAGCTCATGCGTGAGCGCAAGAAGTTCTCTGACCAGATCGCGACGGATGTCTCCACCGAACTGTCGGAGCAGGGACTGATTCTCGACTCCTTCCAGATCAAGGGCATCGGCGACAAGGTTGGTTACATCCAGTCGCTCGGAACGCCGCAGATTGAGTCGAAGCGTCGCGAAGCTGAACTCGCCACGGCCGACGCGAACCGCGAGATCTCGAAGCGCAACATCACTGTTGCCGAGGCGAACCTGATCGAGCAGACCGCGCTCGACAAGAACACCGCAGACTCCAAGGCTGAGGTCGGTAAGGCCAATGCTGAGGCCGAGCAGGCTGAAGCGCTCGCTCGCGCCACGGCCGAGCAGGGCGTTCTGCAGCAGCGTGCCGAGAACCGTCAGGCCGAGCTCGACGCCGACGTGAAGCGCGTCGCTGACGCCAACCTGTACAAGGCTCAGAAGGATGCCGACTCCGACGCCTACCGTCTGGTCAAGGGCGCCGAAGCTCAGGCCCAGATTGCAGCAGTTGAAGCAGAAGCAGTGCGCGTTCGCGCCGCCGCCGACGCGGATGCCGTTCGCCTTTCCGGTGAAGCACGCGCAGCAAGCATCGAGGCAGAAGCTGCGGCTCTCGCCAAGCACCAAGATGCACTCCTCGCCCAGCGTGCCCTCGAATCACTGCCACTCGTCATGGAGCAGTGGGCAAAGGGTTATGGCCAGATCGGTTCCGTCACCGTTATCGGTGGCAGCGGATCGAGCGCAGCAGACACCATCGGCAACGAAAGCTCAATCGCTTTGCGTAGCTCCTTCGAATCGATCAAGGCTGCAACGGGTCTCGACCTCGCCTCGATCATCCAGGGCCGCGCCGTTGGTCAGGCTGTTGGTGAGGGTGCTCGTGGCAGCGCTAAGAGCAGCTCAAGCATCAACTCGGTTGATGACTCGCTCGCAGCAAAGCTTGCCGAAGTAGCACTCAGCGAGACTTCCGCCGGCGCTACCGAGGGCAACGACAGCTCGGAATAATTGCATAACGGCGAAGGGCGGGCATCCAGATCATCGGATGCCCGCCCTTTCGCATGTAACGCAGCGAAAGCTAGTCGTCGTCGCTCACGAGTTCTGAGCCTTCGGGATACACGTCGAGCTGGGGTTTGCGCGCGAGGAAGATGATGCTCGCGATAAGGCCGCCCCACACGAGCACGGCGGCGACGATGAAGAACGTGATGGCGATGCCGCTCATTTGCTGAGCTCCTTCAATGCTTGGGCGCTGGGCCACGGGGTGAAGTCATCCGGATCGTGCTTCCAGCGCAGGGAGGTCATGGTGATGGCGCCGATCAGGATCACCGCGATGGTGCCCCAACCCGCAACCGCTAGGTACCAGAGCGGGTAGCCCTCGTATCCTTCCGTGACGAGCACGATGATGCGCTGGATGAGCATGTAGAGCAGAACGGCCGGCGCGAGAACCCCGACTAGCAGTTGCCACAGGCGCCCCACCTTGAAGGTCGAGACGGCGTTGAGGTGTGCTGCGAGCTCGGGGCCCTTACGGAACACCCAGATCACGAGGATCGTCGAGGCGATCGCGGCGACGACGATACCGATGTTGTTCGCCCACTGGTCAACGGTGTCGAGCGTGATGAGCCCGGTGGTCGTTGAGAAGAGCAGCACCGAAACAACGGCCAGGGCGGCCCCGACGCGCACTGATGCTTGGCGGGCGGTGATCCCGAACTTGTCTTGGAATGCGGATGACACGACCTGAAGCACTGACAACAGCGAGGTGAATCCGGCCATGACGAGCGAACCGAAGAACAGTGCGCCGAAGAGGGGACCACCGGGCATTTGCGACACGATCGCCGGGAAGGTAACAAACGAGAGCCCAACTCCGGTGATGCCTTCGAGTTCGTCGATAGCGACGCCCTGCTGGAACGCGAAGAATCCGAGGGTGGCGAAGACTCCGATGCCGGCAATGATCTCGAAGGAGGAGTTGGCGAAAGCTACGACCAGTGCCGGCGCCGTGACGTTGGCTTTGCGGTTGCGGTACGACGAATACGTGATCATGATGCCGAACGCGATCGACAGCGAGAAGAAAATTTGGCTGTACGCCGCAATCCACACGCTCGGGTCGCTCAGGGCTGAGAAATCGGGGGTGAAGAGAGCATCCAACCCGGTCATTGCGCCGTCGAGGAAGAGGGCGCGAACGACCAAGATCAGAAAAGCGACAACGAGAAGCGGCAAGAAGATCACGTTCGCGCGTTGCACGCCCTTGGCAATACCCGAGCCGAGCACGGCAAGAACCGCAATCCACACGAGCACCAGTGGGATAAGAACCGCGGGGACAAACTGCGCACTAAAGCCGGGGGCCGAGGTCTGGAGGAACTCGTTCTGGAAGAACCCGGCAGTGTCGTCACCCCAGCGAAGGTCGAAGCTAAACGTGAAGTAGCTGGCTGCCCACGCAACAACGGCGGCGTAGTAGACGGCGATGATGATGCAAATCCAGACCTGGAACCAGCCAAGCGACTCGAGCCACTTGCCGGCCTTGCCGCCGAGACGACGGAATGCGGTCGGCGATGATCCACGAAAGCGGTGCCCGATCGCATAGTCAAGAAAGAGGATGGGGATGCCGGCCGTGACCAATGCGATCAGGTACGGAATCAGGAATGCCCCGCCACCATTCTCGTAGGCGACACCGGGGAAGCGCCAAATGTTGCCGAGACCCACGGCGGAGCCGATGGCCGACAGGATGAAACCCCACTGGCCCGACCACTGCTCACGTGGTCGCGAGGCGACGGATCCGTGTTCGCCCGATTGTTGCTGCACCGACACAGTTGCTCCTCTGCGTAATGGCCACCCGAATGGCCGTCGCTGGGGCCACCCCGAAATTGCGGCCCGCTACCCCCGAAGGGGTGTTCTCACGTTAACACTCGGGGGTGCTGCGTTGCGACATGTGACGGTGCGAAGCGGTCAGCGGTCAGCGGTCAGCGTGCGGCGATCAGCGTGTAGCGACCAATCGGATGGTTGTTTCGGCAGTGGCGTCTTTGGGCGAACCGGGGGAGACAGTGATTGCTCGTGCCGCGGCATCCAACGTAATGGTGGCTAATGTTGCCCAGCGGTCGCCGAACACTGCGCCGATTGCGGGAACGCAGCAGAGTTGGGCGGCGTCACCCGGTTCGGAGAAGAGGTAGGGGATGAGGGCGCTCGCCGCGGTGGGCAGCGGTGCGGCGGCGGCTCGTTCGGTAAGAACGTCGTAGCGTGCTTGGGTGTCTGGATCGTAGAGCCCCAGTTTTTCGCCCTTGCTCAGTTCGGGGTCAACAAAGTGGTTGGTGTGGATGAGCACGCCATCGGTTGGCTCAAGCACGGCGGCGCCGTCGGGGTTCAGCTCGACTGTGACGGAACCTTCGGGGCTCACGACGGTGATGGCGCTGGACGTGCTCACGGGTGCAGTGCGCAGAATTTCGACCGCTTCGGCCAGGGTCGACGCTTCGGCGAGAACGCGGGCGGCAACAAGGTGCACGGGCACGCCGTCTGGCCGGTCTGCTTGGTGGCCGAGGATGTTGAGCATGATGCCCACTCCGGCGTCATTGATTCCGATTTTGCCGAGGATGCCGTGCTCCGTCAGGCCGACAAAGGTGCGGGGAGTGCCGCTGACTTCGTGCAGGTGCCAGCAGTCGGCGAGGTCGTCGTGCCAGTCCCACGTTTGGGCTCCGACCGGGCTCTCGCGGGCGTTGACGATGGTGGAGCATTCGCCCGGTTTGGTGCCGATCGCTTGAGAGAGAATCTCGGTGCGAGCGTTCACGGCGGCGATCTTCCAGAGCGGCAGGTCGCTTCCTTCGGCTACCCCGCGCATTTCGGCGGCGAGGTCGGCGCTCCAGCGTTCGGTGACGAGCACGGCGTTGTCGGCATACTTCTGTACATCGCCGAGGCTGATTCCGGATGTCTCGAAGAGGTCGAGATAGATGGCAACGCCGCGTTTCAGAGTCTCAGCAATCGCGACGCCGCGGCTCAGACCGCGGTGGAAGGCATCCGCTGAATTGATCTGAATAAAGGGAGGGGTGGTGCTCATGATGCGATCTCTTCCCGAAGCTTGCGGATCATTCCTCGCTCGGGCTTCCAGCCGGGGCGGGGCGCGCAGGCGAGGAGAAGTTGAGTGTACGGATGCTGCGGGTTGGTGAGTACTTCGGCGGTCGTTCCCCGCTCCACGATGCGGCCCTGGCGCATCACCACAACCTGGTCGGCGATCATCTGCACAACAGAGAGGTCGTGCGTGATGAAGAGGTAGGTGAGGCCGTATGTGGCGCGGAGACTCGCAAGAAGCTCGAGAATCTGGGCTTGGACAGTGACGTCGAGTGCCGCGACAGATTCGTCGAGCACGATGACGGCAGGGTCCGCTGCCAAGGCGCGGGCGATCGCAACCCGCTGTTTCTGGCCGCCCGAAAGCTCGCTCGGCAGAGCGTCAAGGTAACGCGTTTCTAAGCCGACGAGCGTGAAGAGCTCGCTGCAGCGCGCCTCTCGTTCGGCACGGCTGAGACGCGAATGGGCTCTCAACACTTCGTCGACCGCAACCCGAACGGGGAGCCGACGGTTGAGAGAGCTTTGCGGGTCTTGAAATACCATTTGGATGTCACGCGCCCGACGACGCAGTTCGCGTCGGTTGGCGTGCGCGGCGACGGGCTTGCCGCTGACAGTAACGCTGCCCGAGTCTGGCGTTTCGAGGCCGACGATAATGCGCGCGAGAGTCGTCTTTCCCGAGCCGGATTCTCCGACGACGGCTAGGCACGAACCTTTATCGACGCTGAGTGTGACCTCGTCGAGCGCCTTTACTTTCTGTTTCGCTCCGGTGTGGAAGGTCTTGTTCAGTGCTTCGACGGTGATAGCTGGGGTAGTCATGAGGTCGGTCCGCCTTCCGGGGTCCAGGTGAGTCCGGCGGGGCGCGATTCCATGAGGGCTCGGGTGTACGGATGCTTCGGGTTGTCGCGAAGCTGTTCGGGAAGGCCGATTTCCACGATTTCTCCCTCTTTCATCACGGCGATCCTGTCGCAGACTGCTGCGGCAAGGTCGAGGTCGTGCGTAACGAACAGCATCGCCATGCCGAGTTCGTGGCGGCACTCATCGAGGATGGCCATCACTTCTGCTTGGGTGGTGACATCCAAAGCGGTGGTTGGTTCATCGGCGAGCATCAAGCGCGGCTTGCCCGCGATTGCGCCGGCGATGACAACGCGTTGAAGCATTCCGCCGGAGAGTTGGTGCGGGTAGGAACGCAGCACGCGGTCAACGGCATCGATACCGACCTGTTCGAGCAGTTCGCCAGCGCGAAGCTTGGCGGTTTTCGTGGGTTGCCCTTGAGCGTCATGCATTCCCTCAATGAGGTAGCGCTCGACAGGAAGCACGGGGTTGAGCACGGCGTGCGGGTTCTGGGCGATCATCGAGACATCGTTGGCCCGCATCTGGCGGAGAGCTTCTCCGGTGAGACCGCGAACGTCGACACCATCGAAAGTGATCGTGCCGGTGACCTGCGATCCTTCCGGTTCAATGTGCAGGATTGATCGCAGGGTCATGGACTTGCCACTGCCTGATTCGCCAACAAGGCCGACTGCTTCGCCCGCAGCGACAGCGAGCGACACTTCGCGCAGAATCTGCAGATCGGGGCCAATTGTGAGCGAGAGGTTGTCAATGGTGAGCATCAGGCTTTCCTCCCTGCGGCGGCACGGCCACCGAGTCGTTCTCCGACGTAACCGAAGGCGGCCACGGTGATGACGATGCTGAGTCCCGCAAGAACACTTTCTGCGGGGTAGCCGTTCAAGAGTGACTGCTGCCCGCTCGACACCATGAGTCCCCAGTCGGCTGCCGGCGGTTGCACGCCGAGGCCAAGGAACGAGAGTGCCGCGAGCTCGATCATCGCGAACCCGAAGTTGATGGTGGCACCGGTCACGATGAGCGGGGCGACGTTCGGCAGCAGGTGCCGTGCCGTGATCACAATTCCGGGGATGCCCTGCAATTCAGGAGAGCGGATGTAGGGCAGGTTGCGTTCCCGCATCGCCATGCTGCGAACCACACGAGCGGAATACGGAATGTACGCCACCGAGAGAGCCAGTGCCGCGGTGGTGAGGCTGGGACCGAAGACCGCGATGGCGAGCATGGCGAGCAACAGGTTGGGGAAAGCGAAGAGAAGGTCGAGAACGCGGCTGAGGAACGAGTCGACGATGCCACCCCACCAGACGGCGGTGAGAGCAATCAGGGTTCCGAACACGGCCGTAATCGCTACGACGATGAGCGGCCCGGTGAGGCTTGATCGTGCTCCCCAGAGCAGGCGCGAGAAGATGTCGCGGCCGGCCTGGTCTGTTCCGAACAGGTGCTCGAAAGACATTCCCTGGTAGCGCTGGGTGACAGATCCGATGGTCGGGTCGTAAGGAGCGATCAGCGGAGCAAAGAGCGCGCCGAGAACGACAACGGCGATGATTCCACACGCAATAAGGCCTAGCGTGCCCATCCGTTCAGCGAATTGTTTCATCGGTTTGTCTCCACTTTCACTCGCGGGTCGATGGAGGCATAGAAGAGGTCAACGAGAAGGTTGATGATGCCGAACGCAGCGACCAGCACGATCGCGATGGCCTGCACGACGGCGAAGTCTTTTCGCTGCACGGCGTGAACCAGCAGCGTGCCGATTCCGTCGAGGGTGAAGGCGTACTCGACAACGAATGACCCGGCAATCAACCCGGCGATGTGAACACCGACGATGGTGCTCACGGGAAGCATCGAGTTGCGGATGACGTGGCGTCTCATGACGAGACGTTCGGCTACTCCGCGGGCCCGCGCCATCACCGAGTGCTCGGAGTCACGCTCTTCACGAATGGACGTGCGAGTGATGCGCGCCACGACGGCAGACGAGGGGAGTGCGAGTGCGAGCGCGGGCAAAGTGAGATGCCAGACGCGGTCGATGAAGCCGTCGCCCGACCCGAAGACTGGGAACCAGCCGAGGCCGACGCTGAAGATGCTCATGAGGATGAGAGCGGCGAAGAAGGTCGGAACGGCGAAGCCCAAGTTGGAGCCGAGGAGGATGATCTTGTCGACGACGCCACCGCGGGTTCCCGCCAGAATGCCGAAGCCGACGCCGAGCACGATGATGATGAGGGCGGCCATCGTGACCAGCAACAGTGTGGTGGGGAGGCGAGCGGCCAACAGGTCACCGACATCCTGCTGGTTGGCGAGCGATCGACCGAAGTCGCCGTGCAGCACGTTGGTGAGCCAGTTCCAGAATCGCACCAGGAACGGGTCATCGAGGGAGTACTGCGCTCGAATAGCTTCGAGCACCTCTGGGCTTACCGTTCGTCCTTGAACGAGAAAGTTTTCTGGGCTTCCCGGTGCCGCATACATGGCGGCGAACACGAGGAAGCTGGATGCGATGAGGACGCCGATGAGCGCCGCCAGTCGTCGAAGTATGAAGGTCACGGAACGAGCCTTTTCATTGGAGCCGAACCCCGGGGGCCGCGCGCGTTAGCCACGCGACCCCCGGGCGTGTGAACTATTCGCCCGAAGCGCCGAGGTCGGCAGCCCAGGGGTAGTACAGGTAAACGAAGGATGCGGGAGCACCCGTGACGCGGTCATTCATGAACAGTCGAACGGCAGGGTCGACGATCGGGATCCAGGTCAGATCCTCCATCACGAGCACTTGCGCTTCGTTTACGAGTTCAGCGCGCGCACTGTCATCGGCGGTTGCAGCGGCCTCGTCCAGCAACGCGTCGATGGAGGAGTTGCTGTAGTCGTTGTAGTTCTGCGATCCACCGGTTCCGGCGATTGCGCGGAGGAACGCGAGCGGGTCAGGAACGTCCATGTAGTTGTAGGTCACGAACGCGTCGTGGCCTTCGCGCGCTGCGGGGTCAGAGAAGAATGCACCGAACTGGGCGCTGGGCACACCTTCCGGCTCAACAGTCAGGCCAATGGCGCGGGCGCCGTTAGAGATCTCCGAGATGATGTCGGCGTAGTAGGTGCGCTCCGACGGGTACACGATCTTGATCGGCTCGGTGAGGTCGACCTCGGCGTCCTTCAGAACTTCCTTGGCACCTTCGATGTCGATTTCTGCCGAGGCGAGTTCGTCGCGACCTGCCGTGAATTCAGCGTCGCCGTATGACCAGCCGTTGTCGGGAACGAGAGACTGTGACGCGCTCGCCGTGCCTTCAAAGACCGTCGCGGCAATGGCATCCCGGTCGGTCGCCATCATGAGCGCCTGGCGAACGGCGGGGTCGGCGAAGATGCCGTTTCCGGTGCCGATGATGCCGACGATCTGCAACGAGTTGCCGAGGTAAAGGGATCCCTCGGTCGAGCTTTGCAGCGACTTGAGCGCACCGAGCGGCACGTCGTACGAACCATCGATCGCGCCCGTGTCGAGTGCGGTGGCGATAGCGGCTGCGTCAACGATGAAGTTGATGTCGACCTGAGCCGTCTGAGCCTGCTTGTCACTGTTCCAGTAGTTGTCGTTCTTGATCAGTGAGATCGACTGGCCCTGATCCCAGTCCCCAACGGAGAAGGGGCCGGTGCACATGACCTTGCCGGTCGGGTTGCCGAAGGTGTCGCCAGCTGCTTCGCGGAAGTCTTGCTCCACGATCGTGCCGACGGGGGTCACCATGTAGGAGTTGAAGGCGGCATCCGGCTTCGTGAGGGTAACGGTGACTTCCCAGTCCGCGGTCTTCTCAATGGAAGCGATGTTGCCGACGAGCCCGCCGGCCCAGTAGCTTCCTTCGTCGGCATCCTGATGACGGCCGAGGCTGTACACGACGTCATCGGCGGTCATTTCCTGGCCATCCCAGAATTCGACGCCCTCGCGAATTGTGTAGATGTAGGTGAGATCGTCGGGGGTTTCGACCTTTTCGGCCAACCCGGGTTCGATCGTGAAGTCGGGCTGCAACTGCATGAGTCCTTCACACAGGTTGGCCACAACGGTGTTCTCGGCGTAGTTGAACGACTTGATCGGGTCGAGCGATGCTGGCTCGCCGAAGGGAAGGTTCCACGTCACCAAATCGAGCTCGCCGGTGGCGGCAGGAGTGAGGGTGAGGAGGTCGTTGTTGTCAACGCTGGATGAGGTGTCGCTGCTGGTGCCTGCTGCGCACCCGGTCAGTGCGAGGGCAAGAATGCTGCCGATCGCTATTGCTTTTTTCTTCATTGAATTGCTCCTAGGTAGATCGAACCTGAACGCTAAGACGCTTGATGTGTGTGAAAACCTAGTTGACCAAAACGTTTTGGGGGAAAAATACCCAAAACGTTTTACATGCCGGAAACTCGGGTAGCCTGCCAGAGTGACCACTAACCAGCCACGTAGACGAGCGACAATTCACGACGTCGCCAAGCGGGCCGGGGTCTCGATCACCACCGTTTCTCACGCCCTCAATGGCAAGGGAGTCATTGCGGATGCCACCAGGAAGCGAGTCGTCGAAACCGCCGCTGATCTGGGATATAGCCCAGATGCGATCGCTCGCGGACTCCGCAGCCGTCGCCTCGGAATCCTGGGACTCGTCATCCGCCCCCTCGACACTCTCGGCTCCTACCAACCGGAGGGTGTTGACTACTTTTTACGGTTTGCGGGAGCCGCCGCAGTCGAAGCGTTGGATCGCGGTTACGGGCTTGCGTTAATGCGGGACCCCACCGTCGGCAATGCCCCCGGCATCGCTCTGGCCGCCGATGGCTTCATCATTTCTGACCCGGTGGCCAGCGATCCGGTCATCGAATTGCTCACGCGAAACGGCATCGCTGTCGTGGCAGTGGGGCGCGATATCGAGCGACCGGAATTCACCGCCTGGCTTGGCGCCGGCACTCACACCAACACGGATGCAGTTATCCAGCACTTTCTCGAACGCGGCGCCACGCGCATCGCGATTGTCACCGGAGAAGACAACAACTCGTGGAACGCCGATAGCGAATTGACGTACCGGGCCTGGGCTGCGGAACGCGGGCAATCCCCGCTCGTGTACCACCAAGATGAGGGCTTGGGCGAGGCGGGTGGTCGCGCACTGGCCGAACAGATGCTGGCCTCAGGCGAGCCGCTTCCGGATGCCATCTATTGCCTGACCGGGCGGCACGCTGCGGGCATGCAAGCTGGGCTGCAAGCGGCCGGCTATCTGATTCCCGACGACATCATGATCGCCTCAGGGTCTGACTCGGAGCAGACCAGAAACAGCGCTCCGCCCATAACTTCGATCGATTTGGCACCCGAGGCAACGGCGAAAGCTGCGGTCACGTTCTTGGTCGAATTGCTCGATGGCGTGCCCGATGCCGATCCGGATGCCGACCCTGACGGCGACGGCGCTGGCGATCCGGTTCCTCCGGAGGTCGAGTACCGGATCAGAGATCGCGCGTCGACTCGCTCAATGCGCTGAATGACAGTGCGACCCCGAGAATGTTCTCGGCGGCGCGATGACCGGAGCGTAGTGCCGCGGTGACGGTGGCTGGATCATCCGTCCACGTTGCTTCGCCCGCAAAGTGCAGCACGTTCTCGACCGGGGTGGCCAGCAGGTCGTGGTCGTCGGGCGTGGATCCCGGGCGCATGTACGCGTACGACCCGTACGAGTATGGATCGTCTTGCCAGCGCGTCACGAGCACTTCGTCGGGGTGCTCGACGCGCTCGCCGTAGAGCCCGCGCAGAGCATCGAGAACGGACGAGCTGATCTGTTCGTCGCTCCAGTCGCGCGCCTCGATGGCGCTGGGGCCGGCAGCGAACGTGAGCAGGGTGGGAACGCCGTGCAGATCGGTGAGGTCGTACCAGGAATGCCACCACTTGCCCGCCTCGCCCTGCTGGCGAATCGCGTAGACGCTCTCATCCCAGAAGCGAGTGGGGAAGCGCAGAAAGACCTTCTCGAAGTTGTTCATCTCGAAGCCGTCAATGGCGTGGGTGAGCCATTCGGGCAGCGCCGGCTCGAACGCGAGATCGCCGCTCTTGAGCACCCCAATCGGCACCGTTACGACCACGCGATCCGCGGTGAAATCGCCCTGCGCGGTGGCGACCGTTGCGCCCTGCTTTGACCAACGGATGCCGGTGACCACATGCTCGAGGCGAACGTCGAGTCCCTGTGCGAGATTCGTTGCCAGCTCGTCATAGCCGTCGGGGAACACCACCTCGTCGCCCTCGACCGTGTCATCGTCGAGACCGTGCGCATCGAGCAGCCCGGCGTGCACGCCGTACTGCTCCTCGGAGCGGTGCAGCACGAACTCGCGCACGCGCTCCGCCCGATCGGGGTTCCAGCCGAGCGTGGAAAGCGCGACGCCCATCGTCTGCTCATAGCTTGTGCCGAGAGTGGAAGCCTGCACCGCCGTCGCAAGATGCGCGTCGAAGGTGCGGACGTCATCCGCGAACTGGGCGACAGCGTCGTCGCTGAGGCGCTCGCCGGTGGGGCTGTAATAGGCGATGGGGCGGCCGGTGGGCTGGTAGCTGCCAACCGTGAACTCGACCGTGCGCATGCCGAAGGCGTTGACGATATCGGTGAGGGGGTTGTCGTCGACGCCGTGGATCCAGGATGCTCCGCGGTCGGTGGCAACGTCGCCGGAGCGTTCGGTGTGCGTGCGGCCACCCGTGCGGTCGCGGGCTTCGAGCACGAGCACTCGTTGGCCGGACTGGGCGAGAAAGCGTGCCGCGGTGAGCCCGGAGACTCCGGCGCCGACGACGATCGTGTCGAAGGCTGTCGCGGCCGGGTCTGCGGTAGGCGCGCTAGCGATGTCGGTCATGAGGTCACAGTAGCAACGTGGTGCTGGGTTCGGCTGACCTTGACGTCGGTTTAGGGCGAACCCCACGTGGACGGCTCGCGACCGCGAACGTCCGTAACGGGAACCTATTACGGGCGGTAGTCTTCGCGGTCTTCGTAGAGTGAGCGAGCGCTGGGATCTGCGCTTCGGCCACCGTTGGCCGCCCCGCCTAACTGGGTAAACACGAATGCCAGGCGCTTAGCGGCCCGACCCATCAAACTGAGAAACCGTGTGAACATCGTTGGTCCCTTCTCGGTTAGAACAACTATATTCAGCATCGCAGTTCGACTGCAATGCTCGCCTCCGCATCCCGGAGTTCGAACGGCGCCACTGGCGGAGTGCCGAATCCGCGCACCATGTTTCGGCGTGAGATCGTCATGTGGCAGACGCTAGCGTTGGTTTGGGATGAACCCCAATTAGGCAGCCAGTTGGTTAAGTCGCTGCTTCGAGCTCGGCGATATTGGTCAGGATGTACTCCGAGTCCACGAGAAAGATTGCTGGGCTGCATGTCTCGTCAGTGATGTTTACATCGCTGCCAGTCTGGATGTCGAGTGATAACGACCAGCACAAGCTCCTAATGTGTCGTGCAGCTACTAGCCCTGAATCGAATCGTGCTAGCCCGGTTGTATATGCAGTAAGCGTCAGACGCTGTTCAGCCGTGTGGCCAGAGACGAGCCAAGTACCGTCCCCTGCAGGGCGAAACTCCGACAAGATCTCTTCATCGGTGAGGTCAAGTATCTGCAAGCTGAATCCACATTGGTCGAGTTTCGATTCGAATAGCTCAACGTCCTCGATAGGTGCTTCCTCCTCGGCTTGGATCTGAATGCAGGCCGAGGCGTCAGCGAATAGGAAGGCGGTGCGCTCTAGCGCCTTTACTTCGAGGTCGGCACCGATCTCATTGGCAGGGACCCCTACGCAGCTTCCAAGCAGACTTGTGCTGGCTAACAAGACGATTACTGATTTCACAGGCCTAGAGGGGCGCAAGTTCTGCCTCCAGGGCGTCAAAATGCAAGTTCGTGTCTACTGCGAAGGCCGGGATGGATGCAGCGGGAGTCCAGATATAAGCCCCGCTTCGGGGATTGCTGATAACGCTAAGCCACTCCTGGCCTAGCTTTTCGAGATGAATTACCTCATCGTTGGTGATCGCACCGCTGAGCTCAGCGAACGATCCAACAGCCGCAACGCCCGCAATGAGTTTTTGGGGCGCACCGTCAGCAGAGCAAAGCAAGTATGACCCTCACTGTCGAAATACGAACATTTTTCGATTTAGGGCGATGCTATCGCTTGTATTACTCCCTGGGCAATAGCGCAGCCGCGTTCGCGAAGGCCTGCTGTGCGGCCGCCAGACGCTCGCTCTGCTGCGCTTCACGGTCGAAATGTCGAGCAGGTAGACAGGTCGGCAAATGTGAGACATTATTGATTTCACATAGTTGAGACCGGAAAATTGGTGTGTGCGAAGACGCGTCGCACACAGCCCCACTTGCGCGGTTCGCTGGAACCGCAACCTGCTAAGGAGCCTAATGAGACGTTTGCTAACCGCGGCCGTATGCGCCGGAATGCTGATCTCTGTTTCTGCATGCACCCAAGTCGAGCCGCCACCGCCCACCGAACCTTCGTCAAGCGCAGCCGCGACTTCGTTGGAGGAGGGCAACGTTGGGCTGTGCCATTCGCTCTCGATCGAACTCATGACGGTGAACGGCGTGGTCTCGGGGTATGAGGCCGGCGAGTTGAATAGGGAATCGTTCGATTACATGATTGCCACTATTGCCGACGGCTTCCCGATCCTTGGAATCTTGCACAAGGACGCGCTTTTGAGCAGCCAAGTCGACGACCTACGTTCGGCAATCACGGAGCTAGGCGCCGACGGTGCCGAACCGGCCGTAGGGGACGCGTCAGCGTTGGGAGAAGCGACGACGGCGCTCGCTGTCGAATGCGATGCAGTCGGCGCACCTTTGAGCTTTTACCAGTAGCCACAGGCGAGTCGCCCTCTCGATGCCGATGACGATGCCGATGCCAGGTGTGAGGTCACAGTAGTAATGCGCCCCCGCATTCGGCTGACCCGCTCGCGATAAAGTGGCGATCACATGAAGAGCTCAGTGAGTCAGTTGCGCGGTCGTGGATTCTTGCGCGACGAAGACCTCGATGCGTCCCGTCATCTGTCGGCGGCCGAACTGACGCGACAGTTGGACTCCACTGACGCTGTCGAGCGATCAGCCGCAGTCCGGTTGCTCTCGCGTGCTGCGGGACCGGATGCTTCGTTGGATCAGCTTTTCGTGGAGCGACTCACACGAGAGACCAAGCTCTATACCAAGCTCGAACTGTGCGAAGCGCTCCAAGCGGGCGGCCAAGAAACCGCCCAGCTGCTCATTCCGCTGCTCGGTGCTATCGGGCGGAATCAGCACGAACAGCCATCCACTGAAGCGTTCAAGAAGACTAGCTACCCGCTTCCGCGAGACATCGTGGCGAGGATTCTTGCGCGTATGGATTCTGTGGTGTTGCCGCCGTTGATCGCGGCCGTTGTCGACGGACCACGGACGCGGGCAGTCGAGGCGATCGATGCCGTCGGCTTCCTATGTTTCTACTCAGCGGTGACAACGACGGATCGGCTGGCAGCGCTCAACGCGCTCACCGAGAAGCTTCGGGGCAACCCTGATGACGAGCTCATGCAGTGGAAGATTGTGCGTGCGCTCGAGAGTTTCAATCATCCCAATGCCAAGCTCCTCCTCGAACGACTCGTCGCGGGAAGTACCAATCCGGTGATAGTCCAGGAAGCTCAGCGATCGCTCGCATTAGTGGTTGAGCAGCCTGCGCTGTAGAGGGTTTTGTGGCGTTCTCCTGCGCCAATCATGCGCAGGAGAAAGATCCGCGACTTTTACCGATCGTTAAGGTTTCAGGCAAACTACGTCTAGACGTAGTTTCCTAAAGAGGCTCTCCCAACATAGGATCAGAACATGGGAATGAGAGCAGTAACGGGCCGCCAGCACACCGCACGCATGACGATGATTTCTGCTGCGGCATCCGCCCTTCTGCTCGGTCTCGCTGGCTGCACTGCGGTGTCGGATGCGGGCGCCACGACTGACCCGAACGACGACCGCCCTGTCGTGCTCACGACCTTTACGGTGCTCGCCGATATCGCCGAGAACGTGGCCGGCGACAACCTGCGGGTGGAATCCATCACCAAGGTGGGGGCCGAGATCCACGGCTACGAGCCCACGCCCGGCGACATTGCCAAGGCGGCCGAAGCCGACCTGATTCTCGACAACGGGCTCAACCTTGAAGCCTGGTTCGCGCAGTTCGTCGACGGTCTCGACGTGCCGCACGTGGTGGTCTCTGACGGCGTCGACACCATCAACATTGCCGAAGATGCCTATGAAGGGCTGCCCAACCCGCACGCGTGGATGAGCCCCCTCAACGCACAGATTTACGTCGACAATATGGAGGCCGCGTTCGCTGAACTCGACCCCGAAAACGCTGCCGACTACGCCGCCAATGCTGAGGCGTACAAGGCGGAGTTGCAGCTTGTGAACGACGAGCTCACGGCCGAACTCGCCGAGTTGCCGGCGTCACAGCGCGCTCTCGTCTCGTGTGAAGGAGCGTTCTCGTACATGGCACGCGACGCTGGGCTGAGCGAGCATTACCTGTGGGCGGTCAACGCTGAGCAGCAGTCGACGCCCCGCCAGATCGCGTCGGTGATCGAGTTCGTGCGGGACAACGACGTGCCCGCAGTGTTCTGCGAATCCACCGTCTCCGATCGCGCGATGCAGCAAGTGGTCGAGGCCACTGACACGACCTTCGGCGGAACCCTCTACGTCGACTCGCTGTCGGAGGACGGTGGCCCGGTGCCGACCTACCTCGAGTTGCTGCGCCACGACGCCGACATCATCATCGCCGGGCTGACCGGGGCATCCCAATGAGCACGCCCGCCATCGACGTGCGCAACGTCACCGTTCATTACGGCGATGTGCTCGCGCTCGACAACGTGAGCCTCAGCCTCGCGCCCGGCCGCATCTATGGCCTCATCGGCATGAATGGCTCGGGCAAGTCGACCCTCTTCAAGACGATTACCGGGATGCTGCGCCCCGACCACGGAACAGTCACGTTGGCCGGTCAGCAGCCTACACTCGCGCGCAAGGCCGGAGCGGTCGGCTATGTTCCGCAGAGCGAAGACGTCGACTGGGCGTTCCCGCTCTCCGTGCGCGATGTGGTGATGATGGGCCGCTACGGGCACATGGGTTTCTCCCGCCGCCCCAAGCCTGCCGATAAGGCTGCCGTCGCCGAGGCCCTCGCCCGCGTAGAACTCACTGACCTCGCTGACCGCCAGATTGGCCAGCTCTCGGGCGGCCAAAAGAAGCGGGCGTTTGTGGCGCGTGGCATCGCTCAGGGCGCGACGATCCTGCTTCTCGACGAGCCCTTTGCCGGCGTCGACAAGCGCTCCGAGGGAACGATCACGAAACTCTTGCGCGAGCTCGCCGCCGAGGGTGCCACGGTGCTCGTCTCGACCCACGACCTCAATGCGCTGCCGAAACTCGCCGACGAGGCAATCTTGCTGATGCGCACGGTGCTGCTGCAATCCACTCCCGCCGAGGTGCTGAAGCCCGAAAACCTCGCACGGGCCTTTGGCCTCGATGTCACGGCGGGAGACGCCGCGTGAACCCTCTCGACTTCCTTCTCGAACCCCTGAGCTACGACTTCATGGTGCGCGCCCTCGCCACGAGCGTCACCGCTGCGATCGTGTGCGCGGTGCTCTCGTGCTGGCTCGTCCTCATCGGCTGGTCGCTCATGGGCGACGCTGTCTCGCACGCCGTGCTCCCCGGAGTCGTGCTCGCCTACGTCGTCGGCGCGCCCTTCGCTCTCGGCGCGGTCATCTTCGGCTTTCTTGCCGTCGCCCTCATCGGCATCGTGAGAAACACGAGCCGCATCAAAGAGGATGCCGCCATCGGCATCGTCTTCACGAGCCTGTTCGCGCTCGGAATCGTGCTCATCTCCGTCACGCCCTCGCAGACCGACCTCAACCACATCATCTTCGGCAACCTCCTCGGAGTCTCCTGGGCCGACCTCACCCAAGTGCTCATCCTCGGCGCAATCACGCTCACGATCCTGCTCGTGAAGCGCCGCGACTTCACCCTCTACGCCTTCGACGCCACCCACGCCCACGCGATCGGCCTCAACCCCAAGGTGCTCGGCGCTACGCTTCTCGGGCTCCTCGCCCTCACCGCCGTCGTCGCGCTTCAAGCCGTCGGCGTCGTTCTCGTCGTGGCACTGCTCATCATCCCCGGCGCCACCGCGTACCTGCTCACCGATCGCTTCTCACGCATGCTCGTGATCGCCCCGGTGATGTCGGCGCTCGCGGCCGTCACCGGGCTGTACCTCAGCTACTACCTCGACACGGCATCCGGCGGCATGATCGTGCTTGTCGAAGGCTGCATCTTTGCGCTCGTCTACCTGTTCAGCCCCACGCAGGGCGTGATCGGCAAGCGCCTCGGTTCGATGAAGCGGCAGCGGATGCTCGCCGCCCAGTAGTTCGGAAGACACAGCCTGCGCACCGAACCCGCGCGGTGCGCCTCAGGTGCCCCGTTCGTTCCTTAGGCGCTGAGGGTGCCGCCCGAAACGTAGAGTGCGTCGGTCGCGCTCCGGCCAAGGCTAATCGGCACAGCGGATTGGCCCGCCACCACCACCTCGAGCGCATCCGAATACGGTGCCCCGGCATTCACGCTGAGGGTCGCTTCGAACACGATGCCGCGCTCTTCGAAGAACTTGAGCAGCTCGGGGTCGTCGTCGGAGATGCGTTCGACGACCACGGTGCTGCCGGGGGCGACGCGGCTGAGTTGCACGGCATCCGGAATCGTAATCGCGCCGTCGGCGCTGGGGATGGGGTCGCCGTGCGGGTCACGGGTGGGGTGTTCGAGAAACTCATCGATGCGTTCGACCATGAAGTCAGAGACGGCGTGCTCGAGGTTTTCTGCTTCGTCGTGCACCTGGTCCCAGGTGTAACCGAGCACGCTCACGAGAAACGATTCGATGAGGCGGTGGCGGCGAACCATCGCGACGGCGTGAGCACTACCGACCGCGGTGAGAGCGATGGAACCGTAGCGGGCATGATCGAGGAAGCCCTGATCGGTGAGGCGACGCACGGCATCCGAGACGCTCGACAGCGTGTAGCCGGTGCGTTCGGCGATCACGGTGGCGGTGACGGGGGCATCGGACCATTCGGAAAGGCTCCACACGGTCTTCAGGTAGTTCTGGGTGCTGACCGAGAGCTCTGTGACCGACATGCGCCCAGTCTAAAGCCGAAGATTGAAGTACGGGCAGACGTAGTTAACGAAACTTGCCCCCGCCCGGAGAACATCAGGCGGGGGCAAGCGGGTGAAGAAAGTTAGTTGAAGATTCCGTTCAGGCCGAGGTCACCGGTGATGTCACCGACGATGTCGTCTGCGTCAACAACATCGTCGAGGATGTCGTCGACATCAACAATGTCAGTGACGTCGGTCACTACGTCAGTCGCGTTGTCTACAACGTCGGTTACCTGAGTTGCGTTGTCGACGACGTCAGAGACGTTAGCGTCGTTCGCTACGTCAGAAACGTTCGCGGAGTCGCTCACGTTGCCGACTGCGGTGTCGTTGCCCGAAGCCACGGGAGCGTTGACCTCGTTGCCGGAAGCAACAGCGTTGCCGTTCAGGAGGTCACCGTTGAGGATGCCGCCGCCGAGAACGTCGCCGCCGAGAAGGTCAACGTCGCCGACCTCGGGTGCTACAACAACGGGGATGTCGGTCTGCTTGGGGGAGGAGTAGGAGTATGACTTCGTCGAGGTGTAGCTGTCACCGGTTGCTGCCATGGCGGGAGCTGCTGCTCCGACTGCGATGAGGGCTACTGCGGTAGCGGTTGCGCCGAGCGTTGTCTTCTTCGTAAATGCGTTCATGACTGAACTCCTTCTTACGTGGTCGGCCTCCGTAGAGGCTCTGCGTCTCGAGGCTTTCCCGAGGCGCAATGAGTACTCCGGAGTGCGGCCGTAACCGGTTTGGGGGTCATGTCAAAAAAGTTGAAATTCGAGCAATCGGGGGTGCGGATGAGGGCTGTCGGGGGCCTCGGATCCGCATGTTTCTGGGGTTACTGGCGCAAGCTGGCAGTCAACTGAGTGGAGTCTGGTGAAGTGCCCAGTGCTGCATCCAACGGTCGATTCGGGTTCGCCGGGCGCGCCAAGAACGGCCGCCGCGTGGCTGCGGTGAGCCTGCTACGCCGACCCCTGGGGAGTCCTTATTCTGCCGCTGCGGCTTTCACTGCCGTGTACGCTTCGAGGGCTTCGCGGCGGGTTTCGGCAAGATCCACGATGGGTTCGGGATACGCGTCGGTGCCGAGTTCGGGAATCCAGTACGAGACGTAGTGGCCCGCGGGGTCAAACTTTTTCTGCTGCAACACCGGGTTGAACACACGGAAGTAGGGGGCGGCATCCGCACCGGATCCGGCAACCCACTGCCAGTTGGCGGGGTTGCTGGCTTCGTCGGCGTCAACGAGGGTGTCCCAAAACCACTGTTCTCCGGCCCGCCAGTCGATGAGCAAGTTCTTGATGAGGAAGCTCGCGACGACCATGCGTACGCGGTTGTGCATCGTGCCGGTGTGCCAGAGCTCGCGCATGCCGGCATCGACGAGGGGGATGCCGGTGCGGCCGCGGCGCCACGCGTCGACTTCGCTGACTCCCGCGGGTTCGTCCACGGCGCCGAGCTGGTCGACGGTGTAGCCCCAGGGGAACGCGTTGTAGGCGGGGCGGTAGCTGTCGGTCGCGAGGCGCGGGTTGTCGAAGAGTAGGGCGGTCGAGAATTCGCGCCAGCCGATTTCACTCAAGAACTTGGCGACGTTCTTGCGAGCGGCTGTCGGCACGTCGGCGGAGCCCTTGCCGTTCCCGGAGTCGCTGTCGTTGCCGGTACCGCTACCGTCGCCACGCAGCCGCTGCCAGATCTGGGTGGGGCTGATCTCGCCGAACCGCAGGTGCGGGCTGAGGCCGCTCGTGGCATCCACGGCAGGTTCATCGCGGCGGTGATAGTCGGCGAGACGTTCGGTGACGAAACTCTCGAGGCGATCGTGGGCGCCATCTTCGCCAGGAGTCCAGGTCTCGCGCAGTCCCTCGGCCCAGTCGGGGCGGGTGGGCAGCAGATCCCACTCGGCGAGGTCGTCGCTCGCGGGGGAGTCGGCGGGCCAACTCAGCTCGTTCGTCGTGAGTGCGGGCAGTGCATCCCGCACCGGACGATCTTGCGCCGCACGCCAATACGGGGTGAAAACCTTGTACGGCTCGCCCTGCCCATTGCGGATATGCCACGGCTCGTTCAGCAGATTGCCCTGGTGGCTTTCGACCGTGAGCCCCTGCTCACGCAGACTCGTTTTGAGGCTCGCGTCGATATCGCGGGCGGCCGTGTAGCGGCGGTTCCAGTGCACCGAGGCGGCGCCGAGCTCGTCCACGAGCGCCGGCAGCACCTGCGCGGCAGGGCCGCGACGCAGGGTCAGCTGGCCGCCTAGATTCTGCAGGGCGACATCCAGAGCCGTGAGGCTGTGATGCAGCCACCACGTGCTTGCCGCACCCAGCGGGCGGATGCCGTCGCCGGTTTCATCATGAATATAGACGACAACAAGCGGTCGGCCTTCGCTCGCGGCCGCCGTTAGCGCAGGGTTGTCGGCTAGTCGCAGGTCGTTGCGCAGCCACACGATGGAGGGCTGATTCTGGTTTCCGCTCACCCCTCAACTCTAGGGTCGGCGGCTGACTATTTAGCTGAGCAGGTGAAAGTGCTCACATTGCCACTGCTGGGTGTTCTGGGCTTGGCGATTGCGGGTGTCGGCCCAGGGCGGGTACACGCGAAAACCGCGCTTGCCGCCGCGGCCGCCATCCGAAACGATGCCGCGGACGATCAGGACGCTGAGCGGAAAGACGAACGCACCAAAGCCGTTGCTGTCGCGGGTGACGACGACGAGGTGCTGGGTGCCATCGTCGCTGGGGAATGGTTGCGTGGTGCCGTCAATGTCTCGCCGCCAAACGGTGACGAAAAAACCCGGCTTAGTGGGGGTGAGTTTTGCGACCCGAAACCGGGTTGCAGCGGGGAGGGTGGTGACGGCCTCGTACTCGGCGTTGTCGGGCTCGACCACGAGTTGAGCGTGTTGGGGCAGTACGCCACCGAGAGCATGGATGGCGCGGGCTACATCCGGATGCAGCGGGGCAGTGGTCACGGTCATCCGTTCGATTCGGCGGTCGTGTCAGCCTAGGCCGAAGCGCGCGCGATCGCCGCACGTGTGGGCTGGTGGAGCAACGCTTTTTGGGTAATACTCAGGGAATGACCGCACGCACGGCAGGCCCGCTGAATGAACGACATGAGGTGCTGGGCATTCTGCTATTCGTCTTCGCGGGGTGTGGATTTGTGGTGCTGAGCGCTCTGGCGGGCACTGCGACCATCATGGCGAGTGGGTTGCCCGCTGTGGTCCCTGTGGCCTGGAACGGTCAGGCGTTGGCTGTTGCTGGTGCCGCGTGGTGGATGGGGTTGGCGGCCGCTCTGGCGGGGCTGGCGATCTGGATTATCCGAGCCAAGGCAAAAAGGACACTGTTGCCGTGGGCGATTGTTGACTGTGCCCTGATGGCCGTTCTTATCGTGGTGGTGTGGCTTTTTGCCCTGTAGCGGTGCCCGTTAAGTTAGGTGGTTGACGCCTGCGGGGTGGTGTTGCTGGGGGCGTAGACTCGCGCAAAACAGTCGTCGGTGTCGATGGCGGCGTTTCGACTGAGGGGTTACCGTGCGATGACAGGATCTGGTTTTCGGCAGGAGTCGGTCGATTTCGGCGATGTGATTGAGCGTGTGGAGAACATTTTCTCCTCCCTATTTCTTTCCCTCCCCAATGTGATCATCGGCATTGTGGTCTTCCTCATTTTTTGGGCCCTGTCGTGGGTCGTAGCCAAGCTCGTGGGGCTGGCTATGCGGCGGGCCGGCCGGCCGCGCGGGCTCCAGATGGTGCTGAGCCGCCTTACTGCTTGGAGCATTCTCACGTTTGGGCTGCTTGTCGCGCTCACCGTGATCTTTCCGACCATCACCCCGGCGTCATTGTTCGGAGCTCTGGGCGTTGGCGGTGTCGTAATTGGCTTCGCCTTCCGCGACATTTTTCAGAATCTGCTTGCCGGCATCCTGATTCTGTTTACTCGACCATTTCGCATCGGTGACCAGATCGTGTCGGAGAATCATGAGGGCGAAGTTGTGGACATTTTGGTGCGGGCAACGCTGCTGCGCACCTATGACAACCGGGTGGTGGTGATTCCCAACAGCGAGCTCTATACGAAGCGGGTTGTCGTGAACACGGCGTATGAGAACCGCCGGCTCAGTGTGGAGGTGGGGATTGGCTATGACGAAAGCATTGCGGATGCTCGTGCCGCCATCCTTGAGGCGATTGCGACCTTGCCGGGCATCGTCACAGACCCGACGCCGGAGGTTCTCGTGAATCTGCTCGGCGACTTCAGCGTGATTCTTGAGGTTCGCTTTTGGATTAGCCCACCGGACCGTCGCGAAGCGGTTGAGGCACAAGATCAGGTTCTCGAGGCGATCAAGCGGGCACTAACAGCGGCCGAGATTGAGATGCCGTTCCCCATCCAGAAGATCATGATTGATCCGCGGGAGCCCCGCAACGAGGACGGGCACTAACCGCAGGCGCCGCCAGATTCTCGGCCGACTGCCTATTGCCTAATATGGGCGTTTGCTGGGGTACCCGTTAAATAGTTCGAGGGCCGGTTTCAGAGGCATGAAACCGACCCTCTCCCTTTGCACCAAGAGTGTCCTGCAATCACATTCCGCAGTAGCTGCCACAGCAAACAACTTCTGCTCTATGAATGTATAACGGAAACATAACGCTGTCTAGTTATCATTCTGTTATTTTCAGTAATTTCCTAGAAAACTTCGTCTACCCCGCGTTCTGGGAGCATTGAGGGCGCGAAATGAAGCCCTCTTCGACCATTCAATGTTTCTTCACCGACTGTGGGATTGTGCCACGGGCCGCCGTCCGCGCGGATGCTTTTCTGCCCTTGTGATCCCCGACCAGAGCCAGCCCGCTCCCAGAAACATGATCGCTGTCATGATCCAATCCACGATGGCTGGGGTCTGGTTCACGCTCGTGAGCTGGATGAAGTTGAAGATGACATGAAAAATGAGCGTCGGCCAGATGCTTCCAGTGTGAAGGTAAACACACGACGCAGCGAGACCGAAGGCGAGGGCGAAGACAATTTGGCGGATCGTGGAATCCAAGTCCTGTCCGGTGAGCACATTTACAGAATGGGCGAGGCTGAACGCGATGGTGGACACAACGATCGCCTTGCTTGTTCCGCGTGAACGCAATATTGCGATGAAGATGGATCGAAACACTGTTTCTTCGACGAACGCGACCAGCAAGACCAGGCCGGTGATGCCGAGCCACGCGACAGGCGTGAGGGCCGCTGGTCCGCCAGTCGTCGCTGCCGTCAATGCGGCGACAATGATGAGTGGCATGAGTGCGATTATCGACGTGGGCCCGGGGGTGTTGATACCCCGGAAGCCCAGCAGCTGCCATCGCTTCGTCAGGGTTGCCCAACTCGCTATCCCGATGGCGATGGGAAGAAAGATAACGGGAACTGGTGACGACAGCGGAATCCCGGTGAGATAGATCGCAGTGCCGGCTATTCCCAGCAGAACGATAAGGGTGATAGTGGTCCCGACAATGAACGCGAGGGGATGACGCACTGTGATGGGGCGTGGTGATTCGGCCATGATCCAGCTTCCGGATTTAGAATACGAGTGTATTCACAGAGAATACGCCTGTATTCCTTTGGTGGATAGTTATTGACGAAGGAGTTTCATGAAGCGCACGGATGAACTCGCTGCTGCGGCATTGCGGATCGTCACTCGTGATGGGCTTGCGGCGGTAACGTTCCGCGCGGTTGCTTCGGAGTCGGGTTGGTCTCTCGGGGCCGTCCAGAAGACCTTCCGATCCAAGAGTGAGTTGATCGGTGCGACGCTGACTTACGCCCAGTCCAGAGTTTCAGATGCTGTCAGCGTTGAGCCGGGCCGTCCGAGTTTGCGTGACTGGTTGGTGAATCTTGTCATCGCAACGCTGCCCCTCGACGACGATCGCCGCAGCGCGTGTCTTATTGGCGTCGCTTTCTCTGATCGGGCGCCGTTCGATAGCGATATTGCCGAATCGATCCGAGCGTGGGATCAGGAGCTGCGACACAAGCTGGGCATGCTTGCTGGCCGTGCCCACGCGGAAGGCGAGCTCGATCGACGCATTGACGGCGATCAACTCGCCCGAGCGGTGCTTGCGTTCGCGTCGGGGCTAGCCTCGCAGCTTCTCTATGACCCAATCGACGAAGAAGCAGCACGATCTCTCGTGACATCGATCATCTGGTCGCTCACAGCTGTTCCTGAGAGCGACTAAAAGCTTTTTTGCAAGCGCAAGACCGCATGATCGGCACTCGTTGGTGGGTCATCAACGACGATCTTGCGGGGTACTGTCAGCTACGTTCTCTGGAACTTGAAAAGAGCCGCTACGGGCGCGAAATGAAGCCTTCTTCGACCATCCACTCGAAGGCAACATCCGCTGGCTGTTCCCCGTCAACATCGACGAGGCCGTTGAGGCGGCGCATCACGTCATCGCTGATGGCGGCAGTGATCGGGGCGAACACATCCGCAATTTCGGGGTACTGCTCGACGATTTCGGTACGTACGTTGACGGCTGCGCTGTAGGACGGGAAGTAGTTCTTGTCGTCTTCGAGCACGGTCAAGTCGAGGGCTTCGATGCGTCCGTCTGTTGCAAAGACTTCACCGAAGTTGCAGGCGCCGCGATCGGTTGCCGCATAGACGGCTCCCGTGTCGTAGATGCCAATGTTGTCGTCGGCCACGCCGTCAGCGGCACCGCGTTCGACTCCGTAGGCGGAGAGCATCCCATCCAAGCCATCTTGGCGGGAGTTGAACTCTGGTTCGACGCAGAACGTGCGGTCGTCGGCGTCAAGGTTGGCAAGTTCAGAGAGTGTGGAAATGTTCTCCAGCTCGGGGACTGCTTCGCTGCGCACCGCGATTGCGTAGGTGTTATTCATCTCTGCCCGCTGCAGCCACGTAATGCCGTTCGCGAGGTCAGCGTCGTAAACAGCCTGCCACTGCTCTTGAGGGTCGTCGAGGCTCTCCTCTTGAGCCATGTAGACCAACCAGGCGGTTCCGGTGTAGTCCCAGGAGAGGTCTGCTTCGCCGGAGAGCATGAGGTTGCGCACAGGTTGGCTGCCGGGCACATTCGCGAGGTCAGTGACGTCGAACCCGGCGGCCTGCATCGCCAAGACGGCGATCTTCTCCAGCACGAGTGCTTCGGTGTAGTTCTTGCCGATGACGGTGATCGGTTGCCCGACGGCATCCGGGATCTCTTGGATCGAACCCGGCCCCGCGGCGGGAACAAAGGCGGTTGCTGGTTTCAGCCCGCACCCGGTTAGCGCTACGGCGACTGTTGCGAATAGAGCAGCAGTGACGGCGAGGCGTGTGCGCCGACGCTGCCCGCGACGCTGAGTTGTCGAAATCATGCGAGGCCTTTCGGTTGCGCGAGCTGCTCGACGACCCGGCCAAGCAGGTCAATGAGAAGAGCGAGAAGCGCGACGATCAGCGAACCGGTGATGAGCACACTGCTGAGGTCGAGGTTCACTCCGGTCGTAATGAGAAGCCCGAGCCCTCCACCATCGATGAACGTTGCCAGAGCAGCGGTGCCGACGAGCAGCACTAGGGCGGTGCGGATGCCGGAGAGCATGATCGGCACAGCAAGCGGCAGCTCTACTTTGAAGAGCACCGCCGTGGAGCTCATTCCCATGCCGCGTCCGGCTTCGATGAGCCGTTCGTCAACCTGGTCGATTCCGATCATGGTGTTGCGCAGTACCGGGAGCATTGCATAGAGCACGAGCGCGACGACGGCGGCCGTGAATCCGAATCCGAGCCAGAACGCGAGAAGCACGACCAGTCCGATGGAGGGGGCCGATTGTCCGATATTGGCGACGACCAGCACGGGCCTCGTGAGAAAACGCAACGGCTTTCTCGTCAGCAGGATTCCGAGAGGAAGACCGATGGCCAGCACGATCACTGCAGACACGAAGGTCAACAGAAGGTGTTCACCGATGTAACCGAAGAGGCGTTCGGGGGCAAGCGTGGTGCGCTCGGTCTCAGAGAGATCGGCGGTCGCAAGCCAGATGATGAGCCCAGCGGTCACCACTGTGATGCCCACCAGCTGAAAAATTATTTGTCGCCAGGCACGCCAGCGGGGGTCCTTGGCGAGGGGAGTCGCCACCACATCGGCGACGCTCGGGGCGAGAATCTCGGCAGTCATCAGCGCCCGCCATCGCCGATCGGTTCGGCATCGCTGTCTTCGGTGGCCGCCTGCACGATGTCGAAAGTGTCGGTGTTGGTGCCGAGGGGAGCGTCCTCTGCGGGGGCTTGAGTTGCGGCGTTGCGTGCGGCGCTGATCGCGTCGGTAACGACGGATACGTCGACGATGCCGATCAGGTTTTGCCGGCTTCCGACCACAATGGCGGCGCCGACATCCGATTCCAGCATCGAGTCGAGCGCGTCATGCAGCGTTGCCTTCAACCCAACCGTGGGCAGGTTTTCGTTCTTCTGCGTGCCGATGACGTCGATGCGTTTCAGCTGGCGGCGGCTAAGCCATTGCAGTGGCCGCTCCCGCTCGTCAACGATGACGACGTTGTCGTGGCCGGCGCCTTCGAGGCGGGCCAGAACATCCGCAGATCGTTCACCGGGGTGGCCAGTCGTGACTTCGCCCAGCGTGACTTCGCCAACCCTGGTGAGCGTGAGCTGTTTGAGGCCGGCACCAGCGCCAATGAAGTCTTCAACGAATTCGTTAGCGGGGTCAGCCAGGATGCGCTCAGGGGTGTCGTATTGCACCAGGTGCGCGCCCTCAGAGAAGATCGCGATGTAGTCGCCCAATTTCACGGCTTCATCGAAATCGTGGGTGACGAACACAATGGTTTTTTGCACATCTTCTTGAATGTGCAGCAGTTCGTCTTGCAGCCGCTGGCGAGTGATCGGGTCGACTGCACCAAAAGGCTCATCCATCAGCAACACGGGTGGGTCCGCGGCGAGAGCGCGAGCGACACCGACGCGCTGTTGCTGGCCGCCCGAAAGTTGCTTCGGGTAGCGACCACGGTAGAGCGCGGGGTCAAGCGACACCAGTTCGAGCAGTTCCTCTACTCGCTGAGAGATGCGCGCTTTGTCCCAGCCGAGCATTTTGGGAACCATCGCAATGTTCGCTTCAACGGTCATGTGGGGAAAGAGGCCACCGGCTTGGATGACATAGCCGATACGTCGTCGCAGCTGGTCGCCATCGATGTCGGTGACGTCTTCATCACCGATCATGATGCGACCGGATGTCGGTTCGATCAGGCGGTTGATCATCTTGAGGGTGGTCGTTTTTCCACAACCGGATGGCCCGACGAGGGCAACCATTTTGCCGGCGGGAATCTCAAGGGTGAGCCCGTTGACGGCCGGGGCTGCTTGACCGCGGTAGGTCTTGCCGACAGCGTCGAGGAGAAGCCGAACCCCGTAGGAGCCGCCAGTGGCGGAGGATTCGTTGGATGTTTGCAGGATGTTAGACACGGATACCTCGCGAAATGGTGAGGCGGCCGAGGCCGCTGAGCAGTTGGTCCAAAATTATGGCCAAGATCACCACGGCGACTACGCCCGTGACGACAGAGTTGAGAGAGTTAGCGCCGCCGAGGCGGGAGAGTCCGGAGAAGATGAATCCTCCGAGGCCCGGGCCGAGCGCGTAGGCGGTAATGGCGGCGATGCCCATCACCATTTGCGCCGAGATGCGCACACCAGTGAGGATCACCGGCCAGGCAAGCGGTAGTTCTACCTTGGTAAGGATCCCGAGCCGACTCATGCCGAGGCCTTTAGCGGACTCGATCAGCGATGCATCGACGCTCGCCAACCCGACGACAGCATTGCGCAGGATCGGGAGAGTGGCGAAGAACGTAATCACGATCACGGCCGGGGTGACCCCAAAACCGAAGGGCACGATCAGGATGCCGATCAGCGCAAATGACGGAATCGTAAGCCCGATTGCGGTCACGCCGTCGGCGATGCCTCGCAACCAATCGGTGCGGTAAACCAGCACGGCAAGGAGCACCGCAAGGATGGTCGCGATGATCAAACATTGCACGACTAACGAGAAATGCTGCCAGCTCGAGAATAGGATCCTCGGAAAGGAATCAGCAATAAAATCGCCCATAAACACCCCAAATAAACGTTAGCTACGTTGCGTTGCACGATGCGGTTGGGTGCAAGTAAGGTTCGGCCCGAATGGGGGGAACTCTATTGTCTACTGTAGCCACATAGCCTTGCGCGTCAAGTTGTAAAGGGCAGTGTGACCGCCTTGAGGCGTGCTTTCACCGCCGACCAGCCTCCCCTCCGAGTGCGGTATTGAGCGCGAAGATCTCGCGTTTTTCGCTGCGGTCTCCGGACTTGTGATCCGGATTGTGAATGGCGCGGACGCCTCTTTCGGTGAGAAGTAGCACCGCAGAAATATTTGGCTTATTCTCAAATATGGCTCTACTGGATGTCGTTGGTCGTCGGCCCGCGCAGATCGGCTATATCGTCGGCGTGGTTGTCATCGCGGTGGTTGCTTCATCCCTCGGCATCACCGGGATCCTTCACGGTTGGATGCTCGTTCTTCTCGTTGTCGTCTGCTTGGGGCCGCTCGGACTCGCCATCTTTATCGTGGCCAGCTCGATCGCACTTTTTGTGACAGGGGTTCCGGAATGGGCGGTTATTGGTCTCGCCGCTGTCGTTTCACTTGGCGTCGCATTCGTCAATGTCGTTAGCACCCGCCAATGGAGGGCCAGACGGCTCATCGAACCCGATGCCCTCGCTCCCGGACACTTTCAGCCTGGCTGGGACCGACTCTATGGAGGCACTCTCTTTGTGCTGGCGGGCGGCGCGTTCATCGTGCTCTCCATCGTCGCAGGCTATGCGGCAGCAACCGCTGATTATGGCGTTGTCGCGTCAAATCTTGCGGATCGTGCTGACGAAGTGAAGTTTGTCGCTTCGGTAACGTGGTGGCCAGGCTTGCTTATCGCGGTAGTGGGTCTCTTGTGGTGGAGGGTACGCGTAGGGCAACAGCGGCGAATCTTCTCGTGGGGAGCGCTCGACTTGGCTGCGATGCTGGGGTTAATCGCCGCGGTCGTGCACGCCTCGCGATAGCCCTTTGCCCTGTGCCAGAGCCGCGGCCGTCGAAAAGCTAGTGCGCCGTATCGACGAGCTTGAGCCCGACGATGCAGCCGACGAGGCCCATGAGGAGCAGCACCTTGACCCACGAGACGGGTTCCCCGCCGAAGATCATCGCGTAGGTCACGGTGAGCGCAGCGCCGATGCCTACCCAGATGGCGTAGGCGGTGCCGATCGGAATCTCGCGCATCGCGTAGCCGAGGCCGACCATGCTCGCGAGAATCGCGACGCCGAAAATCACGGTTGGCCAGAGCTTTGTGAAGCCCTCCGATTTGCCCAGAGCGGTAGCCCAGACGGCTTCGAGCACGCCAGAAAGAATCAAAACAAGCCAATACACAAGAGTCTCCTTGGCCAGTCTTTTCGCGTACCCGGTACTGATCCGTCGTCGGGAGCCGTCGTTGCGGCTACCCGTTTAGAGTATCAAAGCGGGGGTGAATTGGCAGAGCGGCGGTGTTTGCCGCTAGCGGACATCCGCTATTCGAACGCCCGAACAGACTCAGGCACGCGGATGCCGGAGCGCAGGTCAGGCGTGGCAACAACCTCCACGGCTCGAGCCCCGAACCGCACCTGCCCGCCCCACGCGTCGCCCGCGATATCGGCATCGGTGTCATCGGGCCAGTCGTCGGAGGTGCGCAACGACCATTCCGCGATCGGCAACGCAAGCACGAGGGTGGCTGCGAGTTCTTTCTTGCTGTTGGGGCGCACTTCGGCCAGGCGGCCGGGGATCATCTTCTCGGTGATGGCGTTGACGGCGGCAGCCTTCTCCTCGCCCTCCAGCACGCGGAACGATCCGAACAATACTGCGCTGCTGTAGACCAACGACGACTCGAAGGCGGAGCGTGCCACCACGATGCCGCCGACTGCCGTGACCGAGATCGCGACGGGGGCTCCCGAAACGAGCCGCATCCAGCGAGAGCCACTGGAGCCGTGCACGATCAGCTCATCGCCGAGGCGGGCGACCGCGGTCGGCAGCACTCCGGGGGTTCCGTCGTCATGAACGTAGGCGACGTTCCCGACGATCTCCGAGTGGAGGAGGGC
Organism: Salinibacterium sp. NK8237; assembly: GCF_015864955.1. NCBI lineage: Bacteria > Bacillati > Actinomycetota > Actinomycetes > Micrococcales > Microbacteriaceae > Salinibacterium > Salinibacterium sp. NK8237. Next base: position 52,663 of record NZ_JADYWE010000002.1, read on the forward strand.
GTCGAGGGCTTCTCGATCGCGCGACATCTTCTCGGGCATCCGGGTGGCATCAGTCGTTGTCATCCGGTCAGTGTGACACGCGCCAGCACTGAACCTCCACGTCGAGCGAGAGTGGTTCTCCGCGCACGCGAGGGCCGCGCGAGCTGCCCTAGATGAAGTCGGGGCTGGGCGTCGACGCGAAGCGCACCGAGACATCCGGATGACGGTCGTAGCGGTAGCCGATGCCACGAACCGTACGAACAACATCTTCGTACGCGCCGAGCTTGGAGCGCAGGCGACGAATGTGCACGTCGATGGTGCGCTCGTTGGGAGCTTCGTCGTCTTCCGCTGACCACAGCGTAGAGATGAGCTGGGCGCGGTCGATGGTCTGTGATTCGCGCAGGATGAGGAACTGCAGCAACTCGAACTCTTTGTAGGTGAGGGCTGCGGGCGCGTCGTCGATGAGCACGCGCTTGCGGGAGAGGTCAACGACCACACCGCTCGCGGGCTTCTCTTCGGGCTCTTCCACCTGGCGGTGCTTGGCGAGAGCGGAAGGGTCTTGCAGGGCGAGGCGCACAACATCAACGTCGCGTCCACCAGCACCAACGGGTGCCAAGGCGACGGCGGCGTGAGTTTCGGCGTTCGGTACGAGCTGCTGCGTGAGGAGCTTGAGCTGTTCGACGATTGCGCTGAGGTCGGTGCCAGCGGCGGCAGCCTTGAGCTCGTCGATGCCGACGTAGAGCACGAAGCCACGAGCTTCGGTTCCCTGCGGAACAGCCCGCAAGTGCGGTGCGTCAGCGGTAGGGGCGGCCTGTGCCGGTGCCGGTGTTGCCGGGCGCACGGTGCGAGCGGGCTGCACGGCAATCGACAGGTCGCGGGCCGGCGGAGTGTAGGTCGGTGCCAACGCGGGAGCCGCGGAAGCGAAAGAGGTGCGAGTGGTGCGTTCGATTGTTGCAAGTGACATGGGTCCAGAAATCCTTGGAGAAGGGGTGAAGGGCCTCTGATGATGAGGGTGTGATCCTTCGGAATAAAACAAGTGTGACGAGCTAGATAGACGCCGTTATGAGGACGAAGATCTGGGGACATTCATTCTGGTGAGAATGTCCGGCGCAAGGTTGGCCGACTAGGCACACATTCGACAACACGAAACGTCGCTAGCCACCGCGGTGCTCGTAAGCATCGCGCTAGCGGTCCTGGAAGCCACGAGGGCGGTCAGGTCGCGAGTTTGTACAGTCATGGTTGCAATGATGTTTCATGCAGCGCGCCTCTGTCAAGTTGCGCGCGAAAATTGTGCTGCTAGACGAGACCGTATAGTCGGTCGCCAGCATCGCCGAGGCCGGGCACGATGTAGCCGTTCTCGTTGAGGCGTTCGTCAAGCGCACCGAGCACGATCGTGACGTCTTGGCCTTCCATGGCCTTCTCGAGGGCAGCGAGGCCTTCGGGGGCTCCGAGGATGCAGACGGCCGTGACATCCGTAGCTCCACGGTCGAGAAGGTACTGAATCGCAGCGATGAGCGAACCGCCGGTGGCAAGCATGGGATCGAGCACGAAGCACTGGCGGTTCGACAGATCGTCGGGCAGGCGCTCCGCGTAGGTGTCTGGTTGCAGGGTTTCTTCGTTGCGCACCATGCCCAAGAATCCGACCTCAGCGGTGGGAACGAGCTTGACCATGCCCTCGAGCATTCCGAGCCCGGCACGCAAGATGGGCACAACAAGAGGCTTGGGCGAGCTGATCGCGACACCCGTGGTCTTCGTGACCGGGGTTTCGATGTCGACCGCTTCGACCCGCACCGAGCGGGTGGCCTCATAGGCCAGAAGGGTCACAAGTTCTTCCGTCAGCGCCCGAAAAGTGGGGGCCGCGGTGTTCTTGTCGCGCAGCACGGTGAGCTTGTGCGTGATGAGCGGGTGGTCGGCAACGTGAACTCGCATAGGCTAAATCTACTTGAGGTGCAGACCAGTTGGAGAACCGATCGTGACAAAGTTCGATCAATGGATGACGCGGGCCATCGCTGAGGCGAAGCTCACAGCCGATTCTGCCGACGTTCCTGTCGCCGCTCTTGTCTTTGATCAGAACGACAATCTCGTCTCCGTTGGGCGCAATGAGCGGGAGCTCACGGGCGACCCCACGGCGCACGCCGAGGTTGTGGCAATCCGAGCAGCGGCCGCGGCCACCGGTTCGTGGCGCCTCGACGAGATGACTCTCGTTGTCACCCTTGAGCCGTGCACGATGTGTGCTGGCGCGATTCTGCAGGCCCGCATCCCGCGTGTGGTGTTTGGGGCGTGGGACGAAAAAGCCGGCGCATCAGGCAGCGTTAATGATTTGCTGCGTGACCGCCGGCTTCCGCACAAGGTCGAGGTTATTGCGGGCATCCAAGAGGCTGAATGCGCCGCACTGCTGACGGATTTTTTCGAAGCTCGCCGCTAGCCCGCTAGCCCGCTAGCCCGCTAGCCCGCTAGGCCCGGCTTAGTGCCAGAGCACCGCAACGAACACGTTGATGAGCGCGCCCATGCCCGCAAGGTGCAGGAAAGGCAGGGTGGCTTTCTTTTCGCTGGTGCCCGCGCTGAGGGCCTTGGCCTGGCGTGAGCGCGCAATCATGACGGCGACGAGCACAACGATCGCGAAGATCAGCTTCACGGCGATCTTGGCGTTGTTGACGTCTTCGTCGTTCATTTGCACGAGGCCAACAAGGATGAGTCCGGTGACGAGCTGCGTGATGGCACCAATCAGCATCGTGCCCAGTTCAAAACCTTCTTTGCGGCGCAGCTGAAGTGCGAATGATCCAATGATCAGAGCGAGCCCCAGAATGTGCAGCGCGAGCACGGTGTGAATGATTGGTTCGAAGTTCATGGTGTCGGGTTCTTTCTGCTAATCATTTCCCACGATGACGATTGCGTCTGTGGGTGGTGCGGCTTCGGGCGGACGACGGTAGACGTCGGGCTCGATGTAGATGACGCGCGCCATGGGCTCGGCCTCACGAATGTCTCGTTCGACACTATCGATGCTGGCAGCCACGTCGCTCACCCGCGTCTGCGCTCCGAAGTCGATCTTGGCCGCAACCATGAGTTCTTCTGGCCCGAGGTAGAGCGTCTTCATGTGGATGAGCGAGCGCACGTCGGGGTGGGCGTTGATGGTGTCGCGGATGAGGTTGCGCTGCTTCGTGGTTGCACCTTCGCCGACGAGCAGGCTCTTCGTTTCGATGCCGAGGACGATCGCAACGAGAATCAGCAAGATGCCGATGGCGATCGTGCCGATGGCATCCCAGAGGGAATCGCCGGTGACAATCGTGAGGCCAACGCCGAAGAGGGCGAGAACGAGACCGAGAAGGGCGGCAACGTCTTCGAGCAGCACGACGGGCAGCTCGGGGGCCTTCGCGTGACGGATAAACGAAATCCAGCTTTGCTTGCCTCGAACGAGGTTCGACTCCTTCACGGCGGTGCGCAGCGAGAAGCCTTCCAGCCCGATGGCAATCAACAGCACCGTGATCGGCAACCACGCTTGCTCAAGCTGGTGCGGGTCTTGCACTTTGTTGATGCCCTCGTAGAGCGAGAACACGCCACCGACCGAGAACAGAATGATCGAAACAACAAAGGCATAGACGTAGCGCTCGCGACCGTAGCCGAACGGATGCTCGGCATCCGCGTGCTTCTTGGCTTGCTTGCCGCCCAGCAGCAGAAGACCCTGGTTGCCGGAATCGGCGAGTGAGTGAACGCTCTCGGCAAGCATCGAACTGGATCCCGAAACGAGGAAGGCAACGAATTTGGTAACCGCAATTCCTGCGTTTGCCAACAGTGCCGCAACGATTGCTTTATTTCCGCCTGACGCGCTCATGGCATCAATCCTAGGATGTTCACGTGACTACTTCTCTTCCTAGCATTGCAATTGTCGGCGCCGGATCAATGGGGGGTGCCATCCTGCAGGGTTTGCTTGACCCCTCGGTGACTGTAAGCGGGGGCATCCGCGTAACAAATCGCACCGAAGCTAAGGCTGCTGTGGTGCGTTCTGAGGGCGTGGAGTCCTTTGCGCTGGAGAATACTCCTGATGGCAATGCGCGCGCTGTGAAGGGGGCAAAGGTCGTGATGCTGGGGGTAAAGCCCGCCATGATCCCCGACACCCTTACCGCCCTCGCCCCATTCTTGGAACCCGATGCGATCATCATCAGCGTTGCTGCCGGTGTCACAACAGCTCGGATGGAAGGCATCGTCGACAACGTCGTGTTGCGTGCCATGCCCAACACTCCCGCTATCGTCGGCAAGGCCGTGACCGGACTCAGCGCTGGGTCGCGCGCCACCGCGGATGACCTCGCTCTCGGCCGCGCCGTGTTCGAAACCGTCGGCACCGTCGTCGAGACGCCCGAATCGCAGATTGATGCGCTCAGCACCATCTCGGGTTCCGGCCCGGCCTACGTGTTCTTGATTCTCGAAGAGTTTGCTCGCACCGCTGTCGACATGGGCTTCACCCCCGAGCAGGCACTTACCTTGGTAGCCGGAACGTTTGAAGGATCGCTGGCGTTGCTGGCGTCATCCGACAGTTCTCCGGCGCAACTGCGTAAGCAGGTTACGAGTCCCAAGGGCACGACCGAGCGTGCGGTTGAACAGCTGCAAGCTGCCGATCTGAAGACGATTTTCGACAAGGCGACCGCTGCGGCGCTCGCCCGGGCCACGGAGCTCGCTGCCGGCTAATCGCTCTTACCTGTTCGCGCCGGCCCATTCGCGCGGCCCCATTCGTGCCGCCTTGCGCATGCGGCTGCGCGACCGCTTTTAGAAGCGGCCGTGCAGCGCGCGCGAACGACGAGACATCGAGTCAATGATCACGGCGAGCAGCAACACCGCTCCCGTAACCATGTAGCGAACCGAGGAGTCGAGACTCAGCAGCGTGAGGCCGCTTGAGATCGACTGAATGACGACAATGCCGAGCAGTGCAGACCAGGCGCTTCCGCGACCGCCGAAGAGGCTTGCCCCGCCGATCACGGCTGCTGCAATGGCAGTGAGGTTGGTATCGCCCCCGCCGCTGCTCTGGTTGGCGGCGGCAAGCCGTGATGCGGCCAAGACACCACCAAGAGTGGCGAGCATTGCGCTCACCATAAACACCGAAATGTAGACGCGATCAACGCGGATGCCGGCACGCCGGGCTGCTTCAACGTTGCCGCCGATGGCATAAATTGAGCGCCCCCAGCGCGTGCGCTTGAGCGCAAAGTTGACGGCCGTCACGAGCACGACAAAGAGCAGGAACATGAGGCCGATGCCGCGGTCGGTGTTGAGATACCAGGTTCCCAACAGGAGCGCGACGAGCATGAGCCCGCCGCGAAGCAGGATCGCGGTGCGCGATTCGGGCAGCAGGCCAGCGCGGATGCGGCGGTTGGCCAACGACAGATGGCCACCAACATAGGCGAGGGTTGCCAGCCCGACGAGCACGTAGGAGAGCCACGCAGGCAGGAACATCAGTTGCGCGAACTGCACGATCCACGAATCGAAGGGGATATTGATCGAGCCGAGCTTGCCGAGCACCCACAGTTGCAGCCCGAGCACGCCGAGCAGGCCCGCGAGGGTGATGACGAAGCTGGGAACCCCGAAGCGGGTCAGCAAGAACCCGTAGAACCATCCGAAGAGTGCACCAGCGGCGAGCGCGCCAAGAATCGCGAATGGCAGCGGCCAGTTCAGCTGGGTGAACGTGACCGCCAGAATCGCGGCCGCGAGTCCGGAGAGCGAACCGACCGAGAGGTCGATTTGGGCGAGCAGCAACACGAGCACTACACCGAGCGCGATCGTGCCGAGCGCGGCGGATTGCATCGCCAAGTTCACGAGGTTGGCGCTCGACAAGAAGGTGGGGTTCAGGATCTGGAAGATGGTCCAGATGAGGGCAAGACCCACGACAACGGGAATCGCACCGAGGTCGCCTCCTCGCACGCGTGACCGGAACGCGGCCCAAGATTCTGCGATTCCTGAGGCTGGCGGAAGTTCGACCGCGGGGGTGTTGTTCGTGGGCGGTTGCGTGTCGGAGGCGCTCATGAGCTGAGTCCTTCCTTGCTGCGGGTGAAGGTCGCGCCGGTCAGGCCAGCGCGCCGGCTCACCGCGTTATCCGTTGCGCCCGTAATCGCCGCGATAATGTCTTCGTACGTCACGTCGGCCACCGCGAAGTCACCGTTATTGCGTCCAAGACGCAGCACGACAACGCGATCCGCGACAGCCTGCACATCGGCCATGTTGTGGCTAACTAAGACAATGCCGTGGCCGCGCTCGCGGAGGTGCTCAATAAGATTCAACACCTCGGCAGTTTGAGCGACGCCGAGGGCGGCGGTGGGCTCATCCAACACCACAATCGACGGATTGCCGATGAGCGAACGCGCAATGGCAACGGTCTGGCGTTGCCCGCCCGAAAGTCCAGCTACGGGAGTGCGCACGGAAGGGATCTTGGCCGACAGCTGCCGCAAGAGCGCCCAGGTCTGCTGCTCCATCTCGACCTCGTCGAGCGCCCCGGAGCCCAGCTCGCGGCCCAAGAACAGGTTCGACACCACATCGAGGTTGTCGCACAGCGCCAAATCTTGAAAGACCGTTGCGATACCGAGGTCGCGGGCATCCGTCGGGTTCGCCAACGACACTTCGTCGCCGCGATACGAAATAGTGCCCGAAGTGGCCGGATGCACGCCCGCGAGCACCTTCACGAGCGTCGACTTTCCCGCACCGTTGTCGCCGACGATCGCCACGACCTCGCCGGGATAAATGTCGAGCGACACATCGCTCAGCGCCTCGATCGCACCGAACTGCTTGCTGATTCCACGCAGTGAAAGGATCGGCTCATCGTCTGAGGTGGCCGGAGTGACATCAGTCATTGTGGCTCTCTTCCTTGAGTTCGTTGACCGTGCTGGTGTCGTGGGGCATTACTGAATCCCCGCCGCCGCACAGGCTTGGGCGTATTCGGCCGTGCAAATCTGCTCAACGCTATAAAAACCATCCGCGACGACGGTCTCCATGATGTTGTCGATCGTCACGATCACGGGAGTCAGCAGCGTTGTCGGAACGCCGTTGGTTTCTTCGCTTTGCCCCACAAGTTGCTTGCCGTCGAGCAGCGCCACCGCGTGCGTCGCCGCGATCTCAGCCTCGCGCTTCAGATCCTTGTAGACGGTCATGTACTGGTCGCCGCTCACAATGCGTTGAATGGCGGTGAGTTCGGCATCCTGACCGGTGACGGGTGGCAGCGGGGCCACCCCGCCAGCCTTGAGCGCAGCGATCGCTCCGCCAGCCGTTGCGTCGTTGGCGGCATAGACACCGATGAGGCTGTCGCCGAACTGGGTGACTTGGCTCGCCATCCACTCCTGGGCCTTGTCTGGGCTCCAGTCGGGAGTGTCGAATTCGGCGACGACGGTATAGGCGCTGCCGTCGATCACGCTGTGCGCGCCCTTCTTGAACAGGCGCGAATTGTTGTCGGTGGGGGAGCCGTTGATCATCACAATGTTGCCCTCGGAGTAACCCTCCTCGGCGAGGCGCTCGACGAGAGCTTTGCCCTGCAGCGCTCCGACCTCTTCGTTATCGAACGACACCCAGAAAGCCAACTCGGGGCTGCCAATCAGGCGGTCGTACGAAATCACGGGAACCTTGTAGGACTGGGCCGTCGCCACGATTGTCACCGCCGCCGAAGAATCAACGGGGTCGAGCACGAGCACGCTAATGCCCTGAGCAAAAGCCGACTCCGCCTGCTGTTGCTGCTTCGCCGGGTCCTGATCGGCATTCGCATAAATCACGTCGCACTCGGGGCACAGCTCAGCAACTTTGGCCTCGAAGAACGGGCGATCGTAAGCCTCGTACCGCGCCGTCTTCGACTCCGGCAGCAGCAGCGCAATCGTGCGCGAACCATCGCTCGAAGCGCCGGACGTCATCAAGGCGCAGCCACCCAGAGCGAGCACCGCCACAAGCGCAAGAGCGATCAGTCGCATCATTCGTGCACGGACGGATGTCACGAAGCCTCCGCCTCGGCAGGTTCAGCACTCAACGTGGCATCAGCACCAATCGTGAGTTGATCAATCGCAAAAGCGATCGACCCCAAGAGTTCGCTGCGCGGCCCCAGTTGGCTCTGCACCAGATCGGCAGCTTGCCCCGAACCCACGATGACCGAACGCTCCATCGCGTGCCGCATCGGGCCCAATAATAGCTCGCCAGCCTGCGAGAGCTCGCCGCCCACCGCAATGCGCTCCGGGTCAAACACGTTGCTGAGGTTGCCCGCTGCGATGCCGAGATGGCGTCCAGCGTCGGCAATAGCCCGGATGCACGCGTTATCCCCAGCGATTGCGCGAACAACCACATCGTGAAGCTTGAGACCGCGACGGCCAGTGCGCACCGACTCAACGATGGCCTGACCACCGGCGAGAGTTTCGAGGCATCCACGGTTTCCGCAGCGGCAGAGCGCGCCATCTTCGTCGAGAACCATGTGACCGAATTCACCGGCTGTGCCGTGGTGGCCGCGGAACACCGCCCCGTTCAGGATGAGGCCAGCACCAATACCGTCGTCGATGCTGACATAGAGAGAGTTGGGCTTGCCGCGTAATGCGCCTGTGCGGTACTCGGCCAGCGCGCCCATGTTGGCGTTGTTGTCGACGTACACCGGGCTATTGAGCCGGATGCCGAGAGACTCTGCAACGGGAACACCGTCCCAGCCGCGCATGATCCCCGTGCGCGAAATGATGCCGGTTGACTGATCCATGGGCGCGGGCATCGCGAGGCCAACCGCAAGGATCTCGTCGTGAGTGGCATCGACTGACTCGAGCATGTCTGTGATGAGTTGGGCAGCGCGATTGAGTTCGTTGTCGGCGCGATGGTCTTTCGCGAGCGGCATGTGGTGCTCAGCGACGACAGTGTGCGCGACATCGGAAAGTGCAACGCGCATGTGGCGTTCGGAGAAGTGCACGCCGGCGACGAGGCCAAGGGCGCGAGCAAGAGTGATCTGATGAGCGCGACGGCCACTGCGCGTGCTCATCGTGGTCGCGAGCACTCCGGCGGTGACGAGCTCTTTGACAATGTTGGAGACCGTGGCGGGCGAAAGCCCCGTTACCCCGGCCAACTCGATCTGCGTGAGGCCACCATGGTGCTTCACCGCGTCGACTATGCGAGCGCGGTTAGCTTCGCGGAGCGAAGTTTGCGACCCCGGGGTCGCCCGTTTTTTGCTCACGGAATCAAGATACAGGTAGCGGGTGCGCGCAGATCAGTCCACGAACGGGGCTACGTTGCGAGTGTCGCGAACTTTTCGATGTCGACAGAGTTGCCGCTGACGATCACGAGGTCGTGATTCGAGATCACCGTCTCGGGCGTTGCGTAGGTAAATTCCTTACCGGGCGACTTCACTCCGACCACCGTGATTCCATACTTGCGGCGCACTTGCGACTCGCTCAGCGGCAAACCGCGGATGGGCTTCGGCGGGTACATCTTCACGATGGCGAAGTCGTCATCGAACTCGATGAAGTCGATCATCCGGCCCGAAACCAGGTGAGCGACGCGCTCGCCGGCTTCTGCCTCAGGGTAGATCACGTGGTTGGCGCCGATGCGGTTGAGGATCTTGCCGTGGGAGCGGCTGATCGCTTTCGCCCAGATTTGCGGAATCTTGAGGTCAACGAGGTTGGCCGTAATGAGCACGCTGGCTTCGATCGATGAGCCGACAGCCACGACGGCGATCGAGAAGTCTTGCGCGCCGATCTGCTGCAGAGCGTCGAGGCTGCGAGCATCCGTCTGCACGGCGTGAGTGACGCGCTCCGACCATTTTTGTACGAGGCTGAGGTCAGCATCGATCGCTAGAACTTCGCGGTCGAGGCGCTGAAGTTGACCGGCAGTGGCCGCACCGAAGCGACCGAGCCCGATTACTAGCACCGGGGCATTGTGTGCGATCTTGTCAACCAACGATGGGCCTCTCTTCTGCTCTCGTGAACAATTGACGGCGCTGACTGGCCGCAAGGGCTGCCGCCAGCGTAACCGTTCCCACTCGTCCAGCCCACATTGTGGCGGCGAGGATGTACTTGCCGCCATCGGGCAGCGTTTCGGTGAGTCCGGTCGAGAGCCCACACGTGGCAAAGGCCGAAATCACGTCAAAGAGCACCCTGTCGAGGGGCTCCTTGGTTATCTGCAAGATAGCGATGGTCGAGATGGCGACGATCGTTGCGCCCCATAGCGTGACGCTAACGGCGAGGCGAAGGACGTCGGTGGGGATGCGACGCTCGAAGGCGTGCATGTCGTTGTCACCGCGAGCTTCGGCGAGGGCTGCCAAGAACAGCACGGCCAGAGTGGTGACTTTGATTCCGCCCGCGGTGGAGGCAGAGCCGCCGCCCACAAACATCAGCATGTCGAAGACGAGCAGCGTCGATCCATTGAGCTCATTGATATCGATGGTGGAGAACCCACCCGAGCGCGTCATGGTCGATAAGAAAGTGGATGTCAGGGGTCTCGAAATCAGGCTCTGCCCACCGATGGTGTTGGTGTTGTTCCACTCCAAAATGAGCACCGCTAGAGCACCGAGGAAGATCAGCAGAACCGTTGTAAAGAGGGTGAGGCGTGCGTGAACCGAGAGGCGGGCGCCGTCTTTGAGGTTGCGCACTACCGCAAAGATCACCGGGAAGCCGAGGCTTCCGAGGAACACACCGACGCCGATCGCTCCGAGCATCCATGGGTCTTGAGCGAAGGCTTCCATGCCGCTCACTGCAGGCACGAAACCAGTGTTAGTGAAGGCGGATGCCGCGAAGTAGAAGCCTTGCCAAATGGCGGGCCACACGTCGTAACCCTCCACGAGCAATCGCGGGATGATCACAAGCGAAAGCACGATTTCAATGGCCAGCGCGCTGATCGCGACTGTCGCGAGAAGACCACCGATCTCGCCAAGCCGAATGGCCTGTGATTCGGAGACAGGGCCGACGTGGATGCGCGAGGGGTTGGTGTCGCTGGCAGCGATGAGTCGTTGGCGCAGCCCGAGGCGGCGCGATACGACGAGCCCGAGCATGCTCGCGAGAGTGAGCACGCCAATTCCGCCGACTTGGAGGCCAACAAGAATGGCCGTGTTGCCGAAGGCTGACCAGTGCGTCGACATATCGACGGTGGTGAGGCCGGTAACGCAGATCGCGGAGACGGCGGTGAAGAGTGCGTCGACGAGGGGAGTGGCTTGGCCGTCCCTGGCCGAGATGGGCAAGACGAGAAGTGTCGTGAGTACGACAACGAGCGCCGAGAAGATCGCGATGGCGAACCGGGCAGGTGTTGCCGCGGCAAAACGATCAATCACGTCGCGAACGCGGGCGAGGATGCTGCGTTCACGAGGGTGTGCACGCATGGGTGCCCAAGAACTCATAAAATTATCTCCCCACGCACAGGAGGCCATGGTACTACTCAGCAACCCCCGGTACCCTATTGCAATGGCCGACATCTTTGACGTAGTAGCCGATTCGACCCGGCGTAGCCTTTTGACCGTGCTGCTTGAGCAGTACATCGCCTCCGATTCTCCGAGTGGCGAGCTGAGCGTAAGTGAGATTGTCGAGAAGCTCGATTTGAGTCAGCCGACAGTCTCTAAACACCTCAAGGTGTTGCGTGATCATGGGCTGGTTTCGGTGCGTGAAGATGGACAGCACCGTTATTACCGCCTTGATTCTTCTCCTCTTGAAGAGGTCGAAGACTGGCTGATTCCGTTCTTGAGCGCAGACTTCCAAGAAGATTTTGACGAGGAACTGCTGGAATCGACCGGCGCTTTCTCGGCGTGGTCTGGGGCGGATGTCGGAGACAACTTGGGCCGCCAGGTTGCGGATCGCGCTTATCAGGCTCGCACCGCGCTCCACGATGTTGCTGAGGCCGCGAAGCACTTCCCTGGCACCGTGCGCTCTCGCATTTTCCGCAAGGAATAAGCGCGAGGCGCGCCGGACGAGCGTGTTTAGGGGTGGACAGCGAGTCACACCAGCCCCTATTGTTACCGATTAGCACTTCAGTCACATGCTGGGTGCTTTGTGCAGTCGCTTTGTGCGTTCTGCAGTTGGTGAAACTAAAAGGGGCTGGTCCGATGTCACGGGATCTATCTGAGATGCGCTTTCTTACCGTCGCCGAGGTGGCGGACATGATGCGCGTCTCAAACATGACCGTGTATCGTCTCGTGCACTCCGGTGAACTGCCGGCTGTTCGCTTTGGTCGTTCATTCCGCATTCCGGAATCGGCTGTGGCGAGTGCTGTTGCGCCCCCAATCTCTGGGGTTGGATAGCAGCGAATCGTTGCTTCGGGTTCATTCCCAGTTCATCGAGACTTTTTAACCCGCCCCGTGCGGTAAACTCTTCGGGTATGTCTTTCCGCGGTTCTGAATCGGACCGGGTCGGTTCGTTCAGAAATCAGTGAGGTTCCTATGGGTTCAGTCATCAAAAAGCGTCGCAAGCGTATGGCAAAGAAGAAGCACCGCAAGCTGCTTCGTAAGACACGCCACCAGCGTCGCAACAAGAAGTAACTAGTCCCAATGACTAGTGGCCGTCTTTCGAGTCGGTCATAACACGAACACCCGAACGTTCATCTGAACGATCGGGTGTTCGAGGTTAACGAGCGTTTTTGCGAACGGTCTTGGCTTGCCGCTTCACGCGGCGCCGGGCTTCTTTGAGGCCGGCGCGGCTCAGCGGCAATACTGGCCAGCCCATTTTTTGGGCATAGTGCGCAAGTTTCACATCCGCGTTCACAGCAACACGATTGCCCACGGCGCTCAGCAACGGGATGTCGTTGCTGGAATCGGAGTACGCCCAGCAGTCTGCCAGGTCGGCCCCGAGCCGCCCCGCAAGCTCTGTGGCGACGGCAGCCTTTTCGGGGCCGTGAAGCACGTGGCCGTCGAGTTCTCCTGTGAGAACGCCGTCTTGGGCGCGCACGCGGGTTCCGAGTGCGCCGGTGAGGCCGAGTCGCTCAGCGATCACTTGCGCCACAAACTGTGGCGTCGCGGTGATGAGCCAGACTTCGTGCCCTTTCGCGAGGTGCTCTTTGGCGAGGTCGACGGTTTCGGGCCAGAGGTTGGGGAGAATATCCCGTTCGTAAATGGTCTCGGCCAAATCGATGAGTGTTTCTACAGAATGCCCGCCAACGATTTCGAGAGCACGCTCTCGAGCGGAGGTCATGTGTTTGTGGTTTTCTCCCACAGCGACGAACCGAAACTGGTGCCACCCAAAGCGCGCAATGTCTCGCCAGCCCACAATTCCGCGACGCCAGGCTTCTTTGCTGAGGTAGAACGCGCTGGCCCCGCGCATGAGGGTGTTGTCCACGTCGAAGAACGCCACAACGGCGTTCTGGCTGGGTGGGGGCGACGTTACCTCGTGCATTCGCATTATTCTAGGGTCGTGTCCACGCAACGTCTCACTTTAATCGGAAAACCGGGATGTCATCTTTGTGATGATGCCCGCGAAACGATCAACCAGGTGCTCGCCGCACTGCCCGCTGATGTCACTGTTGAGCTCGCTGAGCAGTCGATTCTCGATGACGAGCAGCTGCACGCCACACACTGGGATGAGATTCCTGTCGTGCTCATCAATGACCGAGTCCACACCATGTGGCGGGTCGAACCGCAGCGCCTGCGCGCCGCACTATTGGAGGAAACAGAATGATCCGTCACGTTGTCATGTGGAAGCTCATCGCCGAAGATACTGAAGGCCAGAAGGCTGCCGTGGAGGCCATGGCCACTGCGCTGGAGCCGCTCGCTGGCCACATTGAAGGTCTAGAGAGCCTGATTGTGCGTTCGGATGCCGGGAATGTTGAGAACAACTGGGACGTCGTTCTTATCTCGGAGCACACCTCGCCTGAAGCGCTTGTGGCTTATGGAACCCACCCGCTCCACGATGGGCCTGCTGCCATCGTCGGCGCTCATACCCGCGATCGGGTGTGCGTCGACTTCGAGTTTTAGAAATCTGCCGCCGTGAGGCTGTGGGGCACTAGCCACGCCGAGGCGTGGTTCCGAAAAGTGAATCGCAGCCATTCTTTTGGCGCATCGGGGCCAGCATCGAAGACCGTACGTAAGACAGTGTGTAGGTGCTCGCGGGGGATCCTCGCGAGCACGACGCTCTGGCTCGTTACTTGCTGACTTCGATCGGGCCAGTCATGTGGTTCTTGATCGAGTCACGTTCGGCTGCCAGTGACGCCAGCGTTCCGCTGTCGAGTCCTGGTTGCAGCATGTCGTCGAAGGGGTTGCCCATCCCACTCTTAGCGTGCACTACTTCGGCGTAAGCCGTTGCTGCTGCCGCTACTTTGGCGCTCGCACGCTGGGCCTTCTTCAGTGACACAGCGCTGCTGCCCACGACCTCAGCATGCTTGTTGAGTGCTTTCTTCAAATCTTTGAGTGCCGAATCAATTTTCTTTGACATGGGGTCATCCTGTCTTAATTGGCTATGCGCTGGCTATGGGTTCGGTGTGTCGAACTGAGAGGCCCTCGCGAGCCCCACAGGGCGGCTACGGAGTGAGGCGGGTTGGTCCGCGGAAGAGATAGGTGGCTTCCCGCAAGTTCGGAAGGCCGAGCAACAGCATCAGCACGCGACCGAGGCCCATGCCGAAGCCTCCGTGCGGCGGTACGCCGTAGCGGAAGAAGTCGAGGTAGAAGTCGAGCTCGGCCGGGTCCATGCCCTTGTCGCGAATCTGCGCCTCCAACACGTCAACGCGGTGCTCGCGCTGAGCGCCAGTGGAGATCTCGACGCCGTTGAACACGAGGTCATAGCTGTTCGTGAGGCCCGCGTCATCCGCGTGACGCATGTGATAAAACGGGCGGATGCTGGCGGCGTAGTCGGTCAAGAACACGAAATCGTGGTCGTACGTTTCTTTCACGTAGGCGGCGATCTGGCGCTCGCCCTCAGGGTCCATGTCGGCGTCGGCGCGCGGCACCGTGTAGCCGCGGTCGCTGACGATCTGCTTAGCCTCGGCAAGCGGGATGCGGGGGAAGGGGCGAGTCGGCACCGTCATTTCGATGCCGAACAGCTTCTCGATCTCTTCGCCGTGCTTGTCTTTGACAGCCTGGAAGCCGGCAACCATGAGCTCTTCGTGCAGGTTCATGACGTCTTCGTGGCTGGAGATCCAGCTGATCTCACTGTCGACCATCGTGAACTCGGTGGCGTGACGCGAGGTGAAGCTGGGGTCGGCACGGAAGCTCGGGGCGATCTCGAAGATCTTGCCGAAGCCAGCGGACTGCGCCATCTGCTTGAAGAACTGGGGGCTCTGCGCGAGGTAGGCCTTGGTATCGAAGTAGTCGACCTCGAACAGTTCGGCCTTCGACTCGCTGGCGCTGGCCATGAGCTTGGGGGTGTGAACCTCGATGAAGTCGTTCTCGACCCAGTAGGTGCGCCAAGCGTGCTCGAGCGTGGTCTGGATGCGGAAGATCAGGTTGTTGCGCGGCACGCGAAGGTCGAGGAAGCGCCAGTCCATGCGCTTGTCGACGCTGGTGTCTTCAGCGATCGGGGTTTCAGCGATTGCCTCGCCAGCAAGCTCGATGCCGTCGAGCTTGATCTCAACGCCGCCGAGCTTCACGCGCTCGTCGTGCTTCAACTCACCGGTTGCGGTGAGGAAGGTGCCCTGAGCGAGGCCCGAGATGATCTCGGCGAGGGGATCCTCTGCCGGAGTGCCGTCGTCGTTGAACGAGCGGGGGTGAACAAGCTGCACCGCACCCGACTCGTCGCGCAGTACGACGAACTGCACCTTCTTTTGATCTCGAACAGTGTCGACCCAACCCGAAACGGAGGTTGCTCCATCGCTTGCGGCGGCCAGGTTCTTAGTGAGGGTGCGTGTAGTCACAGCGCCGAGTTTACAAGGGATCACGCAAGAGAAAGTGCGGCAGGGCAGCAGACGTAGACTGAATACCGTGCCAGCAGACCTCATCCATCTCGTTCGCCATGGTGAAGTGCACAATCCCGACCGCATTCTCTATGGCCGTCTCCCCGGGTATCACCTCAGTGAACTCGGTCACAAAATGGCGGATGTCGCCGCCGCAAGCTTCGCGGAGCGGCCCCTTACGGCGCTCTACGCGAGCCCTCTGCAGCGCGCTCAAGAGTCAGCGCAGCCCTGGTCGGAACGCTACGGGCTGCCCATCACGACCGAAGAGCGCATCATCGAACCATCCAATTGGTTCGAGGGCGGTCGCCTGCGGTTTCCGCAGGTTCTCGGCCAGCCGCGCGCGTGGCCGCACCTGATCAATCCGTTCAAGCCCAGTTGGGGCGAGGCCTACGTGAGTATCGAAGCCCGGATGCTCGCTGCCATTGACGAGGCGTGGTCCGCGGCCGATGGCGGCGAAATTGTCATGGTCAGTCATCAACTGCCGATCGTTGTTGTAGCTCGCTCCGTGAAGAAAATGCGGCTCGCCCATGACCCTCGCCACCGCCGCTGCACCCTGTCGAGCATCACGACTCTCGCCCGCGAGGGAGACCATTTCGTGGAGGTTGACTATCAGGAACCTGCGGGAGACTTGCTGGCAGCATCCATCGATTTAGGAGCCGTGTGAATCGCCGTCTCATCGCCGCTGTTGTGGCGAGCCTCGCCCTGTTTACTGTGTCGTGCTCCGGCACCACCGAAAGTCTCGCGCAGCAGTACGAGAACGGATCAGAAGAGGGCTATATTTCCGGCGACGGGTCTACGGTCGAGATTCCGGCTGACAGCCGCGATGACGCCGTCAGCTACGAAGCAACCCTCGACACCGGCGAAACCGTGTCGAGCGACGACTTTGCCGGCTCCGTTTACGTCGTGAACTTTTGGTACTCAAGCTGCCCACCGTGCCGTCTCGAAGCGCCCGATCTTGCCGATTTGAGCGAGGAGTACACCGAGGTTCCGTTCTTGGGCGTCAACGTCTCTGACACCGCGGAGACGTCGCTCACGTTTGCTGCCGAGTTCGGGATTCCCTACGCCTCCGTCGTGGATGCCACGACCGCGGGCGTGCAGCTGGCGTTCGCCGGTTCCGTGCCTCCCAACGCGGTGCCCACGACTCTCGTGGTCGACCGCGAAGGGCGCGTTGCTGCACGCATCAGCGGTCTGGTGCGCGACCCCAGCATCCTCGCAGCGATGATGGACTCCGTCATCGCTGAGGAACAGTAGTGTCGAGTCCGGTCGGGGAGCTTATTCTCGGCGGCAACCTCCTTCTCGCGATTCCGATTGCGCTCCTTGCGGGCCTCGTCTCGTTTGCCTCGCCCTGTGTGCTGCCTCTCGTGCCTGGCTACCTTGGCTATATCGGCGGTTTCACGAGCGCTGAGGAGAAGGGCAGCACGAAGCGCCTTGTGCTGGGCGTGAGTCTGTTTATCTTGGGCTTCACCGTGGTCTTCGTGGCCTTCACGGTGCTCTTCGGCACCGCAGGGCTGCTGCTGCGTCCGTGGCTCGATCTGATCACCCGCATTGCTGGGGCGCTCGTGATTGTGATGGGTGTCGTCTTCATTGGGCAAGTCACCTTCGCCCAGCGCACGATCAAACCGAAGTTCAAGGTCGCAACCGGCCTCGCTGGCGCACCGCTGCTGGGCGTCGTCTTCGCCCTCGGCTGGACCCCGTGCGTTGGCCCAACCCTCATCGCTGTTGGCAGCATGGTGCTGGATGGCGGAGACCCCGGCCGTGCCGCTATCGTCGGCATCGCCTACAGTCTCGGTCTCGGCATCCCGTTCCTGCTGGTGGCTCTCGGATTGAACTGGGCAACCGGTTCGGTGGCGTGGATGCGCCGCCACATCCGTCTTATCAACCTGATCGGCGGAGCACTGCTGGTGCTGATCGGTCTACTCATGGTCACCGGTGTGTGGCGTGCAATCGTGACAAGTTTGGGGGCGGTGATCGGTGGTTTCGACACACTCCTCTGATTCAGAAGCTGGCGACTCGGTAACTGGCGACTCGGTAACCGGCGGGGATGCCACGCGTCCCAGCGACCACATGGACGCGCCTGCGCCTGCGCCGGAAAGCAAGATCACGCAGCCGACGCTCGGCTTTGTCGGCTACGCACGCTTCTTCTGGCGCCAACTCACGAGCATGCGCACCGCGCTGTTCCTGCTTCTTCTTCTTGCGGTCGCGGCCATTCCGGGCTCGCTCGTGCCGCAAATCACGTCTGACCCCAACGGTGTCATCGCCTATCGCGCCAACTACCCAGACACTGCAGCGGTGCTCGACTTCTTCCAAGTGTTCAACACCTACTCCTCGGTGTGGTTCTCGTCGATCTATCTCCTGCTCTTCATTTCGCTCATCGGTTGTGTGCTTCCACGCACGAAACATCATTTCGATGCGCTTCGTGCACGCCCGCCCAAGACTCCAGCGCGACTCTCGCGGTTGCAGGGTTTCACGACCCGAACCACCGAGGCAGATGTCGAGACAACAATCGATTCGGCCCGTGGCCTGCTGCGCTCGCAGCGGTACCGCACCGAGCTGTATGGAAATTCGGTCAGCGCCGAGCGCGGCTACATGCGCGAAACGGGAAACCTCGTCTTTCACGCCGCACTCGTGGGTGTTCTGGTTACCGTCGGCCTCGGCGGTGGCTTTGGCTACACCGGCCAGCGCGTTGTCGTTGAGGGCTACGCGTTCAGCAACTCTCTCGCCAGCTACGACTCGTTCAATCCGGGGCGCTTCTTCACAGATGATGCGCTTGAGGCCTACACGATCGCGCTCGACTCCTTCGACGCGGTCTACGAACAGTCCAACCGTGACGCCATCGGTCAAGCAATTGACTACACCGCCAACGTCACTACGACCATGCGTGGCGAAGAATCCCAGTCGTCGCAGGTGAAGGTGAACGAGCCGCTCGCCTTGGGTGGCACCAACGTGTACCTTCTCGGAAACGGGTATGCCCCCGTGCTCACCGTGCGCGACGCCGACGAGAACGTGGTGTGGTCACAGCCGACCGCGTGCTTGCCTTTTGACGCCAACTTGGGCAGCACGTGCATCATCAAAATTCCGGATGGGCTCGATCAGCAGATCGGCATGCTCGGTTTCCTCTACCCCACCGCTGGAGCGCTCAGTTCCGGTGCTCTCGCTTCGGTGTATCCCGACCTCATTTCCCCGGTGTTGACCTTGGAGGTGTACGAGGGAGATCTCGGCCTCGACAACGGCTTGGGCACAAATGCTTATGCGCTCAACACTGATTCGCTTCAGCAGATCGCTGGCCGCACGTCAGACGCTGACACCTTGGAGCTGACTCCGGGCGACAAGCTCGAGCTGCCGAACGGTCTCGGCAGTGTCGAACTCACGAGCATCCCGCGCTTTGTGTCGTTCGATGTGCACCACGACCCCTCGCAGCTTCCCGTGCTCATATTCGCCATCTTGGTGGTCGGAGGCCTCGTGACGAGCTTGTTCATTCCGCGTCGTCGCATGTGGGTAGCAGCGAAAACGGATGCATCGGGCACGACGACGATCGAGTACGCGGCGCTAGCGCGCGGAGATGACCCCACGCTCGAAGCCGCAGTCTCGGAGTTTGCCGAAAAACATTCCCAGCAACTGAGAGTTAGAGTGGATTCGTGACTGAGACCTTCGTGTCGTATTCGCTGATTGCGGTCTATTCAGCGATGGCAATCTATACCTTTGCGTTCGTAATGTTCGCCGTCGATTTGGCACGCCGTTCGGCGGAGTCGAGCGATGCTTCTGCAGCGAGTGCAACCGGCTTGGCTACGGCATCCGCTCAGCGCGCCACCGTGATGCAAGCGGCAGCCGGCTCAGGTGGCACAGCCACGCTGACGGCCAGCACCGCAGTGAACGGTGATGCCGCTCCGGCACGGGCACCTCAGTCGCTACGACTGGCCATGGCCCTCACCGTTATCGCGTGGGTGCTGCACGTGAGCGCTGTGGTGTTCCGTGGCGTTGCCGCGGGCCGCGTGCCCTGGGCCAACATGTTCGAGTTCACCCTCACCGCCACGGCGCTCATCGTCGGCGTCTTCCTGATCGTGCAGTTCTGGCAAGACCTGCGCTTCCTCGGTTCGTTCATCACTGGCTTCGCGCTTATCGCCCTCGGCATCGGCACCTCAAGCTTCTATGTGGATGTCGTGCCCCTTCCTCCAGCGCTGCAGTCGGCATGGTTGGTCATCCACGTCTTCGTCGCGAGCCTCAGCACCGGGTTCTTTGCCCTCGCCGCCGGGCTCTCGGTTGTGCAGCTCATGCAGTCGCGCCGCGAAGCCGGCAAAGCACTCAAGTTGCGCTTTCTTGACACTCTGCCTCCAGCAGACCGTCTCGAGACTCTCGCTTACCGTCTGACGGTCGTTGGTTTCGTGATGTGGACCTTCACCCTTATTGCCGGTGCTGTCTGGGCCGAGCGTGCCTGGGGTCGTTACTGGGGCTGGGACACCAAGGAAGTCTGGACCTTCATCATCTGGACCATCTATGCCGGTTACATTCACGCTCGCGCAACTCGCGGCTGGCGCGGCTCTCGTTCAGCGTGGCTCGCCATCGTTGGCTTTGCCGCCATCATCTTTAACTTCACCATCGTGAACCTCTTCTTCAAGGGGCTTCACTCTTACTCCGGCCTGTAAAAGCTGGCTCGCTGGCTGGCTGGCTCGCGACGAACGCCGGCGAGGAAGAAAAACGCTGGGGCCGCACCGAGCTGAACCCCAGCGTTTGATTGGGGAGAGCCCCTTCGGGCTCAAGGTGTTAGTGCCTAGCTGGCGGGCGTGAGTTGCATCGCCACAGTGGGGTTTCCCTCTCCCGTAGAGAAGTGGATGACGGGGCCATCATCCGCGCACTCATACGGTGCCGAGTTGATCGGGGCATCGGCCAAGAAGCTGTTTGTGAGGTCGGCGCCATCCATGGTGATCCCCGAGACCGTCACGCTGACGGCGATGTCGCTCACCTCTTGTGACGTCGTAATCACGGTGTCAGTGGCGGTGTACTCACCGCTGATACCGCCGGTGATAGCTCCAGTGCCCTCAGTGCCGGCAACCTGCAAGAGGATCTCGAAGTCGGGAGTGTAGGTGTAGGTCGCGTCGGTGAAAGCGAGCCCGGTTCCACCCTCGACTGAGATGTCGAGTCCGTCGTTAGAGCCACTGACAGCGGAGTAGAAGCCCTGCATCTGATCCTCGGCGATATACCAATCACCGATCAGGCACTCGGGGCCGGTGGCGGCCTCTTCTTCGACTTCCACGGGGGCTGCGGCATCCGTCTCCACAGCAGGAGCACTCGGTTCGTCGGCGGGCGGGGTGCAGCCGGTAAGCGCGGCGAGGCTGAGCAGGCTCACGGCGGCGACGGCACCGAGACGGCGCGACTCAATACTCATTGTTACTCCTCGAAAGTGCTGGCCAACGGCAACGACCAGTTGTTCCACCTTAGTGAGCGGACGCGTTACTGCGGTGAGTAGTTTTTACCTAGTTCATGACAACGGACGAGGCGGTCTCGCCACCACTGGGTGCGTTCAGGATTAGCGGCCCAGCGAGTGAGCAACGCTTCGTCGGCCTCGATGCGACGCACGTCAAGGTGACCGTCGCGAGCGCGCAGGGGAGCGGCGGTGACGTCGGCGGCGAGCAGGGATGCCGTGGCGAGTCCACAGTCATAGTCGAGATCATCGATGGCGGCAGCCAAATGCGCGCCCATCGCGAGACCCACCGAGGTCTCGAGGGCGCTGGAGACCACAACGGGCAGCCCGGCATCTTTCACGATCTCAAGGGCGCGAGAGACGCCGCCCAGGGGCTGTGCCTTGATGACGAGGAGATCAGCGGCACCTGCACGGGCGACCGCGAGCGGGTCGGCAGCTTTGCGCACACTTTCGTCAGCCGCGATGGGGATGCCCATGTAGGCAATGCGCGTGCGCAGTTCGCCCAGCTCTTCTACTGTCGCGCACGGTTGCTCGACATACTCAAGGTCGAATCCAGCCAGAGCATGCACGGCACGTTCGGCTTCATCGACCGTCCACGCGCCATTCGCATCAACGCGGATGCGGCCAGTCGGCCCCATGACGCGACGCACTTCGGCGACGCGGGCAATGTCATCCTCGAGGGTCTGATCGGGCTCGGCTACCTTCACCTTGGCTGTACGGCAGCCATGGAAGCGTTCGAGAACCGCTTCGACCAGGTCGGCGGGAACAGCAGGCACGGTGGCGTTGACCCAAATGCGATCGCGGACGAGGGGCGGCATCTCGTTGTAGGCGTAATCGATCGCGGCCAAGAGCCACGGGGTTGCTTCGACATCGTCGTACTCCACGAATGGCGAGAACTCGCTCCACCCCTGCGGGCCGCGAAACAGGAGTGCTTCGCGTTGATCGATGCCGCGAAAGCGGGAGGTCATGGGCAGGGACACCACGTGCGCGGTGTCGAGAATGTCGTTCACTGAAGGGAACATGTTCCCAGTCTGACAAGTTCCACTGTCAGTTAGGGTAATTGCGTGACTAATCCGGGGGATATCGAGCGCATTGCTACCAAAGTCGTGCCGTATTACGTTGTCGGCGTCGTCGATGACGAAGAAACTGAGCTGCCCGCCGACGATGAGCACGGAGTTTCCCCTGAGCCCGAGGCTGCTCCGGTCGTTCGCCGCCCGCGCCCACGCTGGCTAGGGTTCGTCGCCGCAGCGCTCGGTGTCGCCACCCTCGTGCTCTTCATCATTGCCATGATCGTGTCTGCTGGCGGGGACTACCCGACCGGTACAGACTTGGCCTATGCGACGATCGTGGTGTCGATCTCAGCCGTCATCACTGCCGCGCTGTGTCTCATTTTCGGGCTGCAACGCCGTTGGGCGGCCTTTGGGCTTGCGCTCGGCATCCTCGCGAATCCGCTGCTTGTCCTGTACGTGTTCCGGCTCTTCGGCGGCTAACGAGTCGCTCGCGACGCACGAAAGCCGAGCATCCACGGTTCGGCATCAGCCCGCGGCGCAGCCCGATGGTTAGGGTGGAGCCATGGCGCCTGTTTCTGAAATATTTGACGAGAAGTTGTGGCGATCGGTCGCCGGGTTTGATGACCTCACCGACATCACGTACCACCACGATGTGAGCGGAACGATTGCGCGCATCGCGTTCGATCGCCCCGAAGTGCGCAACGCCTTCCGGCCACACACCGTCGACGAGTTGTATCAAACACTGGATGACGTGCGCCAGAATCCTCGCATCGGCGTTGTGCTTCTCACGGGCAACGGCCCGAGCGAGAAAGATGGCGGCTGGGCGTTCTGCTCTG
Source organism: Salinibacterium sp. NK8237 (assembly GCF_015864955.1). Lineage (NCBI taxonomy): Bacteria > Bacillati > Actinomycetota > Actinomycetes > Micrococcales > Microbacteriaceae > Salinibacterium > Salinibacterium sp. NK8237. The sequence goes on from NZ_JADYWE010000002.1 coordinate 75,684, forward strand.
GCGGCGACCAGCGCATCCGCGGTCGTGCTGGCTACGAGTACGAAGGTCAAGAGGGCGCGACTAATCCGACTGCTGCCGCCGGGCTCTCCGCGGCTGAGGCCGAGGCCGACGCTGCTGCCGCTGCGGGAAAGCGTCGTGCCGCAGCCGGACGCCTGCACATTCTTGAAGTGCAGCGCCTCATCCGGTTTATGCCCAAGGTCGTTATCGCTGTTGTGCCTGGCTGGGCTGCCGGGGGAGGGCACTCTTTGCACGTCGTGTGCGACCTCACGATTGCCAGTGCCGAGCACGCCCGCTTCAAGCAGACGGATGTCGACGTCGGCTCCTTCGACGCCGGCTACGGCAGCGCCTACTTCGCTCGCCAAGTTGGCCAAAAGTTTGCCCGTGAAGTGTTCTTCCTGGCCCGCGAGTACGACGCGCAACGCGCCCTCGACGCGGGAGCGATCAACGCCGCCGTGCCGCATGCTGAGCTCGAAGCCACCGCCTACGACTGGGCGCAAACCATCATGACGAAATCACCGACCGCTATTCGCATGGTCAAGTTCGCCCTCAACGCTGTCGACGACGGTCTTGTCGGCCAGCAAGTTTTTGCGGGAGAAGCGACCCGCCTCGCCTACGGCACCGACGAAGCCGTCGAAGGCCGCGATTCGTTCCTGCAGAAGCGCGAACCCGACTGGTCGCCCTTCCCCTGGCAGTACTAACGCCCGGACGGCTCTAACGCCCGGACAGCCCTAACGCTCGGACAGCCCTAACATTCAGACAGCTGTAACGCTCCCGCAGTTCAAACCCAGAGAGGTTTACCCGTGACCGCTGACACCACTTCTACCCGAGAACTCTGGTCTATTGACGCGCGCGATCCTCGCAAAGTCTGGGCGGCGCTGAAGCCGGCACTCGACGGAACGGGAGCCGCGATTTTGCCGCACCCGGCCTCCCCCTCTGGCCTGCCAGAAACCGTGCCCGCGAACGTTGCGGTGATCGTAGAAACGAGCGGATCGACCGGCCGACCCAAGCGCGTGATGCTGAGTGCTGAAGCCCTGAAGGCGAGTGCTGCGGCATCCGATGAGCTTCTGGGCGGCCCGGGGCAGTGGCTTCTCGCCGTGCCTGCGCACTACATTGCCGGAATCAATGTGCTGGCTCGCTCGTATTTTGCGGGCACCGAGCCGGTCATGATGTCGACGCGTGACTTCACCGCGGCCACTTTTGTGGAGGCGGCTGCGCAGCTCACGGGGGAGCGGCGCTTCGTGTCGCTCGTTCCCGTGCAACTGGCGCGGCTGCTCGAGTCGGAGGAGGCCGTTGCGGCGCTCTCCACCTTCCAGCGGATTCTCGTCGGCGGCCAATCGATCCCGGCAGTGTTGTTGGCGGCAGCCCGCGCTCGCGGTCTCGCCGTATCGACCACGTATGGGTCGAGCGAAACGAGCGGCGGCGCTGTCTGGGACGGTACGCCGCTGCCCACCGCGCAGGTGCGCCTCGTAGATGACCGCATCGAAATCGCTGGCCCCATGCTGGCAGAGGGCTACCTCGACGACCCGCGACGCAGCGCATTCTCGTTCCGTCTGCAAGACGGAGTGCGCTGGTATCGCACCGACGATGTCGGCGAGTTGGTCGATGGCGTGCTGCGGGTGCGTGGCCGAGCCGACGACATGATCATCTCCGGAGGAGTGAAGGTCTCGATTGCTGAAGTGGAGACCGCTGTGCGCTCTCTGCCCGGCCAAGCTGATGCTGTCGTCGTCGCCGCTCCCCACCCCGAGTGGGGCGAAGCCCCCGTGGTGATCACGACGCACGCGATCGATTTGGACGTGGTGCGTCAATCGGTGGCAACCCAGTTGTCTTCGGCCGCCGCAGCCCCGGCACGGGTCATGCTGATCGATGAGATTCCTCTGCTTTCGACAGGAAAACCCGATCGACTCGCCTTAGCCACAGTCGTGCTTAAGTAGAATCCCTCCGTGGCCTCTCCTAAAAAACAACGCATCGACCCCGCAACCGTCTCGACCGCTGCGGCGAAGAAAAAGAGCGGACGCCCGGGTGGGCGACCGCCCAAGGCGCCGAAGATCGCGAAAGCCACCGCGCGTGACTGGATCAGTGGCGCCCGCATCCAAACTTTGCCGTTAGCTTTTGCTCCCGTTGCGCTCGGCACAGCGGCGGCCTACGTGCTTCCGCATGACGTTGATGGGGCCGGCTGGCACTGGGTCCGCGCGCTGCTCTGCCTCGTCGTTGCGGTCTCGCTGCAAATTGGTGTGAACTTCGCCAACGACTACTCCGACGGAGTGCGGGGAACGGATGACCACCGCGTCGGTCCTCGTCGTCTCACCGCTTCGGGTGCCGCTCGCCCGCGCACCGTCATCACTGTCGCCTTCGCCTGGTTCGGTATTGCGGCTATCGCCGGACTCATCATCGTCGTGCGAACCGAACACTGGTGGATGCTTGCCGTCGGTGCCGCGGCCATCATCGCCGCCTATTTCTACACGGGAGGCAAGCGCCCCTACGGCTACCTTGGCCTCGGCGAAATATTCGTCTTCATCTTCTTCGGTCTCGTCGCCACCGCCGGCACGACGTTCGTGCTCGCCGGCACCGTGAATCTCGAGTCGTGGCTGGCAGCCGTTGCTGTCGGATTGTTCGCCGTAGCAACCCTCATGGTCAACAACATCCGCGACATTGCTCAAGACAAGATCGCCGGAAAGCGAACTCTGGCCGTGCGGATGGGCAACCTGCCCTCGCGCATCTTCTACGTCGTCGCGATGCTCGTGCCGTTCGGCATCTTGGGCGTGTTTTCGCTGCTTTACTTCAACGCGTATCTTGTGAACTTTGTGTTGCTGGTAGCGCTGCCCGCGTGCGTGATTGTGCTCACCGCCAAAACGCCAGCCGAGCTGATCTTGGCGCTGCGTCTCACCGGGATCACCGCGCTGCTGTTCGGCCTAGGGCTCGCGGCAGCGATCGCGTTCTAACGTCGGAGGTCGCAGCGAGCGTCTCTTCACGGCGGTTATGCGACTAGCTAGCGGGCGTCGTGCTGAGTGCTCTGCTCAGCGGATGTCGCGTCTGTGGGCGCCTCTGCTGAAGACTCCGCGGCACCCTCGGTAGTGGTCGCGGTCTCAGCGTCGTGCTCGACGGCGGCATCCTCGGCGTCACGATCAGGATCGTGGCTTGGACGACCGCGACGGGAAGCAAGGTCAAGAGCTACGGCATCCCGCAGCTTTCCGAAAAACACGTAGGACACGGCGAATCCCAAGATCGCTGCGATTACGGCGGCGATCCACGTCTCGACGTTGGCAACCATCAGCACGGTGAAGGCTGCGGCGAAGACTCCGACGCGGAGAAGAGAGTAGGCGATCCAAGGTTTCACGGCATCAGTCTAGGCTCGCAACCCGCGTGCAGTCTGCGAGCGTAGACTGGGGGCATGCCTCGCCTACTGGTTGTTCTCGCTTTCGCGCTCGTCGCGGTAGACGTGTTCTCCATTGTGGATGTGATCCTTACCGAACGCAGTCGAGTTCGCGCGATGCCTAAGGCATTGTGGATCATAGTGATCCTGCTTTTGCCGGTTATCGGAGTGGTGCTCTGGTTCATGCTCGGCAAGGCACGTAGTGCCCGTTCTGGCGGCACACGCACCGTTGCCCCCGATGACGACCCTGACTTCTTGCGCAAGATGCGCCGTCAGGAAGAACAAGATGAGCGCATTCGCCGCCTCGAACAGGAACTTGCAGATCTCGACGATGACGATAAGACCAACTAACTCTCCAGCCACCAACTTCTCGGTAGCCCTTCTCGAAGAGTTTGTTCGTCTCGGCGTTCGGGATGTTGTGCTGAGCCCGGGCTCGCGCTCACAGGCTCTCGCGCTGGCGGCTGCTGAATTCGAGAAGCAGGGGCTGTTGCGGTTGCGGGTGCGCATCGATGAGCGCGTTGGCGCCTTCCTTGCGCTTGGCCTTGCGGTCGAAACCGGGTTGCCCGTGCTTGTGGTCACCACCTCGGGCACTGCCGTTGCGAACCTGCACCCTGCGGTTCTTGAAGCGCACCACTCAGCTGTTCCGCTGATCATTATTAGCGCCGATCGTCCCGACTCATTGCGTGGCATTGGCTCCAATCAGACAACGCAGCAGCCGGGTATCTTCGGCACCGCCGTGCACCGAACGTGGGATGTCGAGGCGCCAACCGGTGCTGATGGAGAGATGGATGCCGCAGCGCAACTCGCTCGCGACGCCGTTGCCGCGGTCGACGGCCCCGTTCACCTCAACCTCTCTTTTGACGATCCGCTGTCTGCGCCGTTTGTGTGGGAGCCCACCGCCGCAGATGTCGCTCCTGAACCGGCTGGCACTCGCGAACCCGTGTTCCCTGATCTGTTCAGTGACCTCGATCCGGTAGTGGAGAACACCACCCACCAGTCGCCGGGTGCTCCCACGACTCTCGCTCTGTCGCCCTCCCCAGCCACGGTCGTGATCGCCGGAACCGGTGCAGGCCCGCGCGCCGAGCAGGTCGCCCGCGAACTCGGTGCACCGCTGCTCGCGGAGGTCGCGAGTGGAGCCCACTTTGGGCCCAACCTGGTTGTCGCTTACCGCGAGCTGTTGAACGCCGCCAACTTTGGTGACCGGGTGGCGCGCGTGATCGTGTTTGGGCATCCGACGTTGAGTCGAGAGATTCCGGCGCTCATTCAGCGTCGCGGGGTGCAAACCATCGTGGTGCGGCATCCCTCCGCTGATGACTACAACCCTGGCCGCTGCGTTCGGCTCTTTGTCGATGACGTCTCGGTCTCGGGTGAAGTCATTGACCGTGCGTGGTTGGGGCGCTGGGTGATGTCGAGCCGCCAGCTTCTCGAAACGGAGAGCATCGCTCCCGATATCGAGGCGGATGCCGGAACCCACGCCAAGTCAGAACTCGCCATTGTGCGCACCCCGGTCGACCGCCGGATGCTCGCCGAAGCCGTGTGGCGTTCCACGTGGCCGCACGACCGCCTCGTCTTGGGCGCGTCACGCTTGATTCGCGAAGTCGATCGCGTGGTGCCGGGCAAGAAGATTTCGGTGCACGCCAATCGGGGCCTCGCCGGCATTGACGGCACGATCTCGACTGCTCTCGGAATCGCGCTCGCGAGCCAAGCGGAAGCAGGTAACGAGGGTGTCACCCGTGTGCTCCTCGGTGATCTTGCGATCTTCCACGATGTGGGAGCGCTCATGTTTGGTGTTGGCGAATCTCGACCGCGTATCCAAGTCATTGTCGGCAACGACAACGGCGGCACCATCTTCGACGGCCTTGAGGTCGCGAGTCAGGCTGGCGACAGTTTTGACCGGGTGTTGCTGACGCAGCAGAGTGCCTCCATCGAGGCACTCGCTGTCGCGTACGGCTGGCGCTATATTTTTGCGGCAACGCGGGGAGACCTCGACCAGGCTCTTTCGGCCCACCCTGAGCCGACCATAATTGAGGTTCCGCTCGGGCGCTAATGCCCGATGCTCTGTTGCGCTGCCTCTCGTCGGCCACGGTTTCGCTCGCGTGGATAGGTGACCGCAGAAGCGCCCGGAGTAGCCTTGGGACATGAGCACACTCACTCCCGTCACCGCCGATTTCGAGCTTGCCAGCATCGATCCGTCATCCACTCCTGAGTTTGATGGCAGCAAGAAGGATGCCGAGAAGGCTCTCGAGAAAAACGGGGAGAAGCTTGCTGCCCTGCAAGAGCGGCTCTTCGCTGAGAGCAAGTTCGGTGGCAAGCGGCGCATTCTGCTCGTGCTGCAGGCGATGGACACCGCGGGCAAGGGCGGCATCCTGCGCCACGTTATTGGCGGGGTCGACCCGCAGGGAGTGCAGATCCACGCGTTCAAAGCGCCCACCGATGAAGAGAAGTCGCACGACTTCTTGTGGCGCATTCGCAAGGAGCTTCCCGAGGCCGGCTTTATCGGCGTCTTTGACCGTTCGCACTACGAAGACGTGCTCATTCACCGCGTGCGTGGCTTCTCAACGCCCGAGACGGTGGAAGAGCGATACGGCATCATTCAGGCATTCGAAAACGAGCTCGTCGCTCAGGGCACGACGATTATCAAAGTCATGCTGCACATCGGCGCCGACGAGCAGAAAGATCGCCTGCAAGAGCGTCTTGACCGCCCCGAAAAGCACTGGAAGTACAACCCAGGCGATGTGGACGAGCGACTGCTGTGGGGTGACTACCAGGAGGCGTACGAGATTGCGTTGCGTCGCACGACGACAGAGAACGCACCGTGGTATGTGGTTCCGGCGAACCACAAGTGGTACGCACGGTGGGCCGTTCAGCAGCTTTTGCTGGAGGCATTAGAGAATCTTGACCTGCAGTGGCCGAGCGCCGACTACGACGTTGAGGCAGAGAAAGTGCGACTCGCGAACAGCTAGGGGCACTGCCACCCGGCACTGCTTCGATGGGCTGTTCGTCGGCCCGAAATGAATCTTTGTGCGCGCGCTCGAAAATACATAGATATTCATCTATGCTTTGAGTGTCCGAGCGAAACGAGGAATCATGCGCACCCACTCAGCTGGCCAACTGCCCCTTAACGATCCCAATAACGTTCTTCGTCGCAGCGCCGAACGACTTGCGCTGCAATACGACGGCCTCGTCAGCGAGGAGACGATCGAGCGCGTTCTTTTCGAGTCATATGCCGCCCTGGCGCGCACCGCAAAAGTGTCGACTCACCTCTCGAGCCTCGCCTCACGCTTCGCGCATGAACGCCTCGCTGCGCTTGCTCAGGCGAAGGGCGTTATTGCCAAGACAGTGCCCGAAGTGCTGTTCGTGTGCGTGCAAAACTCGGGGCGCTCGCAGATGGCGGCCGCGTGGCTGCGCGAGCTCGGCAAAGGCCGGGTTCACGTGCGCTCCGCCGGGTCTGAGCCCGGCGCCAGCATCCTGTCTCTCGTTGTCGACGTGATGGCAGAAGAAGGCATCGCCCTCACCGACGACTTTCCCAAGCCGCTCACTGACGACGTCGTGCGTGCCGCGGATGCTGTGATCACGATGGGCTGCGGCGATGCCTGCCCGATCTACCCCGGCAAGCGCTACCTTGACTGGCAGCTCACCGACCCCGCCGACCTCGATATCGACGGAGTTCGCCGAGTGCGCGATGAGATCCGAGAGCGCGTTGAAGGGTTGCTGCGCGAGATCGCGCCGTAGCACCAGCACCACCGCTCAGCTGCAGCGCTCATCAGGGCGCAGCGGCACCGAGGTGGCGAGCCATCGGCTGTGAGTTCCGGCCGGGTGTCTGTTAGCCGAAGGCCTCGACAATGGGCCGGAACTTGAGCTCGGTCTCCGCAAGCTCCTTCTTGGCGTCGGAGCCCGCAACGATCCCTGCTCCGGCATAGGCCGTGATTCCGGAGCCGCTGACTTGGGCGCACCGCAACGCGACGGCCCATTCGCCATTGCCGTGGGCATCCACCCAGCCAACGGGGCCGGCGTAGCGACCGCGATCGAAACCTTCGAGTTCGTCGATGATCCGAATGGCGTCGGGTGTCGGGGTTCCCGCGACGGCCGCGGTCGGATGCAGGATGTCGATGAGATCGAGTGCGCTCGATTGCTCGCGGAGTTGGCCTTCGATGTCGGTCGCGAGATGCCACAGGTTGGGCAGCTGCAGAGTGAATGGTGCGGATGCCGCGTGCAGTTCGCTGCTGAGCGGTGTGAGGGCATCCATGACGCTGGCGAGCGCGAGCGCATGTTCTTTCTGATCTTTGGGGGAGTTCATGAGGGTTCCGGCGGCTCGCCCATCGGAGATGCGGTCGGCGCCGCGCGCGGCACTGCCCGCGAGTACCCGGGCGCTCACGGCGCCGTTCTGCACTCGCACGAGAGTTTCGGGGCTGGAGCCGATGAGGCCATCGACGGCGAAGGTGAAGGTGTCGGGGTAGCGGGCGGCGAGGGCGCTGAGCGGGATGCGCAGGTCGGCGTGCTGCGGCAGGTCAGCGTGTTGGTCGCGCGCGATGACGATCTTGGCTGCGGCGCCGTGGGAGATTTCGCGCAGTGCTGCTTTGACGGTCTTGGTGAATGCTTTCGTGCTCATCTCGCCGGGGGCGAAGGAAATGTGCACGGGATCGCCGGCGGGCTGGTGGGGGTCTGAGGGCAGACCATCGGAGGTTACGGGCAGGCCGCTGGTTTCTCCGGCGGTGATGGTGGTGACCCACTGGATTCCATCGCGGCTCCCAACAACAATGCGGGGAACGATCAGCACACTCACGGCATTCGAAGAATCGGCGAACGCAAAGCTGCCGAGGGCGATCAATCCGGTGCCGGCTCGCTTCACGCTGTCGTGGATGATCGCGGTGCGCGAGAGCTCGCTCCAGGCGGCCGCTGCCTCAGCGAACCGGTTAGCGCCACGGAACTCGAGTCGCAGCAACTCGCCTATGCCGACGAGGCCGTCGCCGTCGCGAACGAAGCCGAGAGGATGCTGCGGGGTGATCCAGTCGAGTAGCCGATCGACGGCTGCGGTTGGGCGCGTAACACTGCTCAGGACGGCATGGGTGCTAGCCATGGCACCTTCTCCGATTCTGCCCGTGACCGGACGGCTTTTGCCCCAACAATGTCTCCCAAGTATCAGAGTACCTGTCAGTTGCGGGCAGGAAAGTGAGCATCCGCTCTGAGCGCCCTAGACTAGTGATGTGGGTAAGGCTGACATGAACAAGCGACCGGAAGACGTAGCCGGAATGTTCGATGGTGTCGCAAAACACTACGACCGCACCAATAACGTCCTTTCTGCCGGAAATGCGGTGCTCTGGCGCGCTGCCACGGTGCGTGCCGTGGCCCCAGAAGCCGGCGAACGCATCCTCGATATTGCGGCCGGAACGGGCACAAGCTCGGCGGCTCTGCACCGCAATGGTGCTCGCGTTATTGGTCTCGATTTCTCGACCGGCATGGTCGAGCAGGCTCGCAAGCGTCACAAGAAGATCGAGTTCATTCAGGGCGACGCTGAGAAGCTCCCCTTCGGTGACAACGAGTTCGATGCGGTCACGATCAGCTTCGGGCTTCGCAACATCAACGATCCCCGTGCCGCACTGTCAGAAATGTACCGCGTGCTCAAGCCGGGTGGCCGACTCGTGATCACCGAATTCTCGAAGCCTCCCGTCGCGATTGTTCGTGCGGGCTATTTCACGTACCTGAACCGCGTCATGCCGATCATTGCTGATCGTTCAAGTTCGAACCCTGAGGCATACACCTACCTCGCCGAGTCGATTCGCGAGTGGCCCGACCAGGGCGAACTCAGCCAGTGGATTCGGGCTGCCGGGTTCACTCGCGTCGCGTACCGCAATCTCACCGCAGGCATCGTTGCGATGCACCGTGGCCATAAGCCTGTTGATGAAACAGTGCTGGCCTCGGTTGCTAAGCGCAAGGGCAATGCCACTCGTCCGATCAGAACGATCACGACGCCCAAGTCGCCTAAGCCGCCCAAGACCTCTTCTGACAGCACACCGAAGCCGTAGCGCTTCGCAAAAGAAACCGGTTGATAGTGAACCCGAGTGTTCCGTCTGCTCGCCGCAGCAACACCCTGAGCTCCTCACTGGGCTTGGGCGAGAAGCTCTTTGCCTCGAGTGATGAGCGTCGTTTTGCTGCCGCGATTGAGGAAGGTCTTGATCAGGTTGAGGCTGGCCTGTTGGCCCACATGGCTTTTGCCGACGAAATTGCGGATGCCACGAGTCGCTACTTGCTCGAAGCTGGCGGCAAGCGCGTGCGCCCGGTGCTGGCGCTGCTCACGGCTCAGTTGGGTGACGGCAATAACGCTGACGTCGTCACGGCGGCTCAGGCTGTAGAGATCACTCACCTCGCATCGCTGTACCACGACGACGTCATGGATGAAGCGCAGTTGCGCCGCGGTGTTCCGAGTGCCCAAAACGTGTGGGGCAACTCGGTTGCTATCCTCACGGGCGATCTCTTGTTCGCGCGGGCAAGCAAGCTTGTCGCGGGCCTCGGCGAAGAGGCGCTGATGTTGCAGGCCAACACTTTTGAACGTTTGTGCCTCGGCCAACTTCACGAGACTCTCGGCCCGAAGCCGGGCGAAAACCCTGTTGAGCACTACTTGCAGGTGTTGGCCGACAAGACGGGCTCGCTCATCGCGACCGCTGCCGAGGTTGGCGTCATGTTCTCGAATGCCCCCGCGGAATACACGAAGCCGGTGCGCGAATTTGGTGAGAAGGTCGGCGTCGCTTTCCAGCTCATCGACGATGTGATCGACCTGTCGGCCGAGACCGGCAAGACAGGCAAGCAGGCAGGAACCGATTTGCGCAGTGGCGTTGCGACGCTACCGCTGTTGTTCTTGCGCGAGCTTGCCGTGACGAACAGTGATGCAGCCGAGCTGCTGACTCGCATCGAACGCGACGTCAACGCCAGCTTCTATGGCGAAGGCGACGACGACGCTCTCGATGCCGCCATTACCGAGCTCCGCGAGCATCCAGTTACCAAGAAGACGCTCGACGAAGCCCGCCGTTGGGGCCGCGAAGCTGTCGATGCCCTTGCCCCTCTTCCCGATGGTCCTGTCAAGAAGGCACTCACGCGTTTCGCCGACAACGTCGTCGAACGCTCGAACTAACTACTCCATACTCGCCCGCGCCCCGGGCGCCCCGAGATGAACGGAAACGACAACTGATGAGCAAACTGCGACTCGCCATTGTTGGTGCAGGCCCCGCCGGAATCTATGCCGCCGACATCCTGCTGAAGGCAGAGCGACAGTTCGAAGTGTCGATTGACCTCTTTGAGCAACTGCCGGCACCGTACGGTCTTGTTCGCTACGGCGTTGCGCCCGATCATCCGCGCATCAAGGGCATCGTGAATGCACTGCGCGATGTGCTCGACACGGGCAACATCCGTCTCTTCGGTAACGTCACGTATGGTCGCGACATCACGCTCGACGACCTCAAGAAGCACTACAACGCCGTGATCTTCTCGACCGGTGCTGTACGGGATGCCCCGCTGCCGATCCCCGGAATCGACCTGCCAGGCAGCCACGGTGCCGCGGACTTCGTCAGCTGGTACGACGGCCACCCCGACGTGCCGCGCGAGTGGACCCTCGACGCGAAAGAGACCGCCGTCATCGGCAACGGAAACGTCGCTCTCGACGTCGCCAGAATGCTCGCTAAGCACGCGGATGACCTGCTGCCGACCGAGATCCCTGCCAACGTCTACGAGGGCCTTAAATCGAGCCCCGTGACCGACGTGCACGTCTTCGGTCGCCGTGGACCGATGCAGGTGAAGTTCACCCCGCTCGAACTGCGGGAACTCGGCGAACTCAACGACGTCGACCTCATCGTCTATGACGAAGATTTCGACTATGACGCTGCCTCGAAAGCGGCCATCGAATCCAACAAACAGATCATGGTGCTCGACCGCATCTTCACGAAGTGGCGCGGCGAAGAAAAGGGCACGGCATCCCGTCGACTGCACTTGCACTTCTACGCTGGCCCGGTTGAAGTGCTCGGCACTGACCGCGTTGAAGGGTTCCGGTACGAGCGCACCAAGCCCGACGGCGAAGGTGGAGTGGTCGGCACCGGCGAGTTCCGCGAGGTTGCGGTGCAAAGTCTGTATCGCGCAGTTGGCTACTTCGGGTCGCCGCTTGACGGCATCCCGTTCGATGACCGCCGAGGCGTGATCCCCAACCGCGAGGGTCAAGTCATTGACGACAACGACGAACAGGTCAATGGCGTGTACGCGACCGGCTGGATCAAGCGCGGACCCGTTGGTCTCATCGGCCACACCAAGTCAGACGCGATGGAAACCATCAGCCACGTCATGAATGACCAAGCCAACTGGTGGGCTCCCGAGCATCCCGACGAGCAGTCCGTCATCGACCTGCTGAAGAGCCGCAACGTTGACTACACGAATCTGGCCGGCTGGCAGTCACTCGACGCCCACGAGATTGCTCTTGGCGAGCCTGAAGGCCGCGCGCGCATCAAGCTGGTCGATCGCGACGAAATGATTGCGGCATCCAAGAACACAGACGCTAGCTAGCAGCGAGCCTCGAGCTGCGTGCTGTGCTCGGGGGTTGCGTGCTGTGCTCCGCGGACGGCTGGTTACTGAACAGCCGCGGTGAGCCGCGCAAGGTTGTCGAGCACCTTTGACCGTCGAGGACGCTCCATCCACTCCTCAAGAGTGAGTTCGCGGCTGACACCGCGGTACTCGGACTCGAGCTCGCGCATCTCAGCGATGAACTCCGGCCCGCGAACCATCACCGAGATTTCAAGGTTGAGGCTGAACGAGCGCATGTCCATGTTGCTCGAGCCAATCACCGCGACTTGATCGTCGATGGTGAAGTGCTTGGCGTGCAGCACCGTCGGAGTCGGGTATAGCCAGATTCTTACCCCGGCACGAAGCAGGGTCTCGTAGTAGCTGCGCTGCGCGTGATAGACCAAAGCCTGGTCGCCCACCTCCGAGACGAAGAGCTGCACATCGAGCCCGCTCTGCGCGGCGGTAGTGATGGCATAGAGCATCGAATCGTCGGGCACAAAGTACGGGCTCGTGATAATTACACGCTCTTGAGCGGCATAGAGCAACGAGTTGAACAGCCGCAGGTTGTTCTCTCCCTCGAAGCCAGGGCCGCTCGGCACAACCTGAGCGTCGAGGCTCGCTGTTGTTGCGATGGGAGGTGCCAGCGATGCCTCACGCACTAAGAGTTCGTTCGTTTCGCTGTACCAATCGGTGATGAAGAGTGCGTGGATTCCGGCAACGATCGGTCCCTCAAAACGCACCATGAGGTCCTTCCAATGCAACCCGCGCTTTCTGTTTATGCGCTTGTTGTAAGTGGAATCGACCATGTTCTGCGAACCCGTGAACGCGAGCTTGTTGTCGATGACGAGCAGCTTGCGGTGATTGCGCAGATCAGGGCGCTGAAACTTCCACTTAAGCGGCTGGAGAGGGAGCATGACCTCCCACTGCAAACCGATTCTTTTGAGGCGACGGATGGTGGTGAGGTATCCGGGAGCACGAAGCGACGCCAGATGATCGAGCAGAACGCGCACCCGAACACCGCGTTTGTGGGCAGCTTCCAGCGCGTCAAAGAACGGGGCAGAGGTGGGGTCCAGACTCAGAATGTAGAACTCAACGTGTACGTAGTTCTCGGCCTCGTTGACCGCTGCCGTCATCGCATCGAGCGATTCTTGATAATCAGAATAGAGCGTTGCGGAGTTGCCACCCACGAGAGGCATCGCGCCAAGAGTGCGATTGAGCTCCACCACGGGAGCAAGCCATGGCGGCCACGGTTGATCCTGTTTGACCTGATCCATGCCCTCCGTGGATTCGAGGATGAACTGATTGATCTCGGACTGCTTATCGCGCCGCCGCTTCGGGAGCTTGCGGCTGCCAAAAATCAAGAACAACAGGATCCCGACATACGGAATGAAGAAGATCGCCAGCAGCCAGGCCATGGCGGTTTGCGGGCGCCGATTGCGCGGAACATAGATCAGAGACAGCACGCGAATCACGAAGTCGAGCAGCACCAATAACGCAGCAAGCATCGCTGTAAAGCTGAAGTCGATACTGCTCAAGTCCATGGGCGAAGTCTACCGAGTTCTCGCCAGTAGCCGACTGCCTGGTCGCGGTGACACGGCGGCTACCAACGCGGGGGAGGGCCCTGCCAAGCGGGGGTCTCATCGGGCTTGACGAACGATCGAGCCACAACGACATCCGTCGACGAATGGGCGACGATCGACATCGCAATCGTGAGCGCCACGATGTGGAAAATTAGGTCGCCAGCAGGGATGTCGGCCGAGACCACGACAAGCACGTACACGACCGATGCGAATCCCTTGGGCCCGAACCACATCGCCGCAACCTGTTCGCGCATCGACAAGCCGGAGCCGAGGAACGAGAAGTACAGCGCGATCGGGCGAGCAGCGATGAGCGCGAGCACGGCGAAGAGCCAACCCGTCCACGCGATTTCGCCCAAGAATTTGAACGACAACAGGGCGCCGAACACCATGAGCGCGAGTAGCTTGAGCAACTCGGAAATGATCTCGCCGAACTCCTCGAAGGCTTCGCGTTCCTTCTGACCGATGGTTGCCACCATCACGCCAGCAGCAAACGCCGCCAAGAAAAGGTTGGCGTTGGTGTAGCTCGCCAACGCGAACACGAGCAACCCAATAGCGATTGGCACGATCGGCTCAAAGACGCCGGCAGCGGCAAAGAGGCGGGTGTGGAGCGCCTTGATAACGATCCACGGCACAGCGACGCCGATGGCGGTGCCCGCGAGAAGCTCCAAGCCCAGCTCGCCTAAGTGCAAGTCATCTGAACCAGAACTGACAGCTAAGAACACCACTACGAAAGGCAACGCCAAACCGTCGTTGACGCCCGACTCCACATTCAGCAGCTGACGCAACCGTTCCGGCACCTGTTTGTTTCCGACAAGGGCGGCCGCGAATACCGGGTCAGTGGGAGCCAGGATGGCGCCGATCAGTAACGCTTCAGGCCAATCCAGCCCGAGCATGAAATGCGCCAACACCGCAGTGATGGCGAGCGTGAGGGGCAAACCCCACCCGAGAGCGCGACCGGGAAGGCGCCACGCCTTGCGCAGGTCTGCCCAGCCCATCTTCATGCCATCCGTGAAGAGCACCACAAAGAGGGCGATCTCGGCAATCGTTGAGACCTCGGTCGACGACGAATCGAGATCGAGGATGCCCGTCGTCTCCGAGCCGATCGCAAAGCCGACAGCCAAAAACAGCACAGCCGCCGACAACACCGTTCGCCCTGCGAGCGCAGAGAACAGCACAGCAACCAGCAGGGTCGCAGCAAAAATCAGCAGGAAGACATCCATGCTGGGGGAGTCTTAGCGGAAGTTCACAAACTGGAGAGCGACTTCGATGTCTTTGCCCTTCAGCAGTGCCATCGTGGCCTGAAGGTCGTCGCGGCTCTTCGACTGCACGCGCAGTTCCTCGCCCTGAATCTGCGACTTCACGCTCTTAGGAGCCTCGTCGCGGATGATCTTCGAAATCTTCTTGGCGTCCTCAGACGAGATGCCGTTCTTCAGGCTGATCTCGATGCGGTACTCCTTGCCGCTGGGGAACGGCTCGCCAGCGTCGAGGCTGCGCAGTGAAATGCCGCGCTTGATGAACTTAGCCTCGAGCACCTCGAGAACCGCCTTCACGCGCTCTTCAGCGCTCGCCTTGAGGAGGAGGCTTTCGCCGGTCCACTCCACTGAAGCGCCTACGCCCTTGAAGTCGTAGCGCTGAGCAAGCTCTTTTTGCGCCTGGTTGACGGCGTTTTCCGCCTCCATTTGGTCAACTTTGCTCACAATGTCAAACGAAGAATCAGCCATGCGCCCATGCTACCCGCGGTCGGCCGAGAACTCCCACCGACCAGTTTTGGGGAAGTGGTCACGTGAACCCCAGATTCCTTGTATTCTGGTTCAGCGCGTTCGGTCAGATGAATACATGTGGCCGGAGGCGTCTCGGCGAGTTACCCAAGTGGCCAAAGGGATCTGACTGTAAATCAGACTGCATCGCATTCGAGGGTTCGAATCCCCCACTCGCCACCGAGATACCGAAAGGCCCCGCGCGCACAGTGTGGGGCCTTTCGTGAATAATGGGCGCGTGAATCTATCTACTCCGCCCGAGAGTCCATCGTTTCGTCGCCGGCTCGCTCAGTTTGTTGACTCAGCCCTCGTTCAAAATTTCGTGCTCGCGGTCATCGTGATCAACGCCGTCATTATCGCGTTGATGACCGCAGCAGAACAGGGAACAGCGGCCTTCGACGTCTTGCACGCTCTCGACTCGATTGCTCTCGTAGTCTTTGTCATTGAGTTGGTTCTCAAGCTTGTTGCCTACGGACCGAAGCGTTTCTTCACCGACGGCTGGTCTGTCTTCGATTTCATTGTTGTGGGCATTGCCCTTGTGCCCAGTGCTGGACCACTTTCGGTTCTTCGTGCGCTCCGAGTGCTCCGTATTTTGCGAGTGATCAAGTTCATGCCGCAGGTGCGGATGGTCGTTGAAGCCCTCATCCGTTCATTTCCGGGCATCGGCGCAATCGCCCTGCTGATGTCTCTCGTCTTCTTTGTAGCTTCGGTGATGTCGACGGAACTGTTCGGCGATCAGTTCCCGGAGTGGTTCGGCAGTATCGGAAAGTCGACGTATTCGCTCTTTCAGATCATGACCCTCGAAAGCTGGTCGATGGGGATCGTGCGCCCGATCATGGAAGTGATGCCGTTGGCGTGGCTGTTCTTCGTGCCGTTCATCCTGATCGCCGCGTTCATCACCCTGAACTTGTTTATTGCCGTCATCGTCGACACGATGTCATCGCTGCGTGTTGAGCGCGAAGAGGCAGATCATGCCGAACAAGAACGTCTCGCTCCCGCGGTGCAGCTGCAACTGAGCGAAGAGGAACACACGCTGGTGTCGAACGGCCTCAATCGGATGCTGGTGCCCTCGGTGGCGCAGCCAGAATTGTTGCGGATGTGGGGCGTCGAGACCCCCGACGCGTTGCACGAGGATATTCAGCGGCTTCAGCTCGCACTCGCCGCTAATCACGAGCATTCGCCCGCCGATTGGGCGCGGATGCTGTTCGCCACTGATCTCGCACTGGTGAGGGGCCCGTCGCTTGGCTCTACTTCCGCCGAACGGGACGCCCAGGCCAACAAGGCTCTGGCGCTTTCGCGCTCTCTTCGAGCACGGTTCGATGAACATGCGACGTCAGCGCCGGTCGTGAACTCGGCCGTCAACGCCGCGGTGTGACCGAGCACACTGTGAAAGCGTCAGGCTGAGAGCTCGTACGCCCTGATGTAATCGAGGCGGTACTCCTGCGGCTGCCTGATGGTGTCGGAGAGCTCGCCGGACTGCGGCCAACCGGCATCGGAAAGGTCCTCGCCTGCCGCACCCTAGGCTTAACGCATGGCTCACGGCGAACTCCTAGACCTTGCTCGTTCTGTTGCGACGCAGGCGGCCGAGCTCGCCGCTCGCCGCCGCATCGAAGGCGTAACCGTCGCAGATCGCAAAACTTCGTCAGTGGATGTCGTCACCTACGCCGACCGGGAAAGCGAAGAACTCATCCGCAGCCTGATTGCCGCTGCACGCCCCCATGACGGATTCTTGGGCGAAGAGGGCGAAGCAAACACCGGCACGAGTGGACTGACCTGGGTCGTCGATCCCATCGACGGGACCGTGAACTACCTCTACGGCATCCCGCACTACGCCATCAGCGTTGCCGTCGTCGAAGGTGACCCCGATCCTTCAACGTGGCGGGCGCTCGCCGGAGCTGTTGTGAATCTTGGCGCGCGCGAGACGTATGCCGCCACCGCCGGCGGAGGGTCATTCCTCAACGGGCAACGACTCCAAGTGGCCGAATCGGTAGACCTCTCGCAGGCGCTGGTAGCGACCGGGTTCTCCTATTTGCAGGAATTGCGCGTCAAGCAGGGGCGAGTAGTTGCCGGGCTGCTGCCACAGGTTCGCGACATTCGCAGAATGGGCACCGCATCCCTCGACCTGTGCATGGTGGCGGCGGGGCGCGTGAACGCGTACTACGAAGAAAGCCTGAACCCGTGGGACCACGCGGCCGGTGCGCTCATTGCTCGTGAGGCCGGCGCCACGGTGAAAGGCCGGGGGACTCAGGCTGAAGGAAAGGACTTCATCTTGGCGGCGGCACCAGCCGTTGCCCAGAAACTTGAGGCAGTATTAACGCAGCTAGACGCGTGAATTAGACCACTTTTAAAAGGTGTGGCGACTAGACCACTTGCGCGCTAAACTTTACCGATCTGTTACCCGCGTGCAACCCGTACGCACGTGGGGAAAACCCGAATTACGCATTCACACCTAGCAGGTGAATAACGTGGAGGAGAAATATGTCACTGAAGTGCGCCAGCGCCGCAGCGACTTTCTCCTCCCGTCACGCCGGTCTCGCTCTATGAGCCGCGATCACCTGATCCCACAGCAACCGGGAACCACGGGCAACGCTCCTCTCACGCGCAAGCAATTACGCGAACTCGAACGCACCACTCAGCTCGAGTCGAAGCAGAAGAGCAACTCCAAGCCTAGAAAGGCAGCGAAACAGCGCAGCGTGAAGCAGTCCGCTTCGAATCAGCCGGTGGAGGCGCCGACTGATTCCGTACTCGCGGACTTGTTTACTCCACCCTCGGCGACAAAAACACCAGCCACACAAGCTCCCGCTGTCGTGCAGGCGCCGGCTGTCGTAGAGTCGCCAGTTGTCGCGCAAGCGCCAGTAGTCGTACAGGCACCAGCAGTCGCGCAAGCTCCCGCCGTCGTGCAAGCGCCAACTGTAGAAGTGGCCGCTGTCGTCGTCGAAGCCGCCGCTGTCGTGGCTGTCGCCCCCACCGCTTCCGTTGCCGCTGCCGCAGTGCCAGCGGTCAACGAGGCACTTCCGAGTCGGCGCTCAATGCGTGCACAGCAAGCGAAGACAGACACGGTGCCGGCGATCCCGCTAGCGCCCACTACCGTATCGACATCACTGGTCGGAGCTATCACGCCAGCAGCCGGAGCGCCGACGGTTTCTGAGCGGCTCTTCACTGCGCCGATCGCGACCGTGCCCGCATCCACCGCTTCGTTGGCTTCGGATGTTGCGACTCAGCACACGGCAGACGACGAACCACTCGGCTTCTTCGGGCTCACCCCTGAAACAGCAACGGCTGCACCATCCGCCTCAGCTGGCGCTGTCGTACATCTCGCGGAAGGCCAGCCGAAGAGGAAGCGTGCGAAGTCAGGCAGCGCCGCCACGAGTGCTCGCGCACCCAAGTCGACGAAGGCTGCAACCGCTCCTGCCTCACGTGCGCCACGTGGCTCCGCCGTGAAGTCGAAGCGCGTGTGGGTTTCATCGGCGGCGTTTGCGCCCAATGGTTCACCCCGCCGCCGCACGAAGGCTGCGGCATCCAAAGCCCTGTCGCTCGTCGCCATGCTCTTTGCCGGTGCGATTCTCGTGGGCGTCTCAGTGCCCTCAAACGCATTCGTCAATGAGAATTCGGTGGCCATTGCGGCGATCGCTCCTGAGGGAGATCTTGCCGCCGTCGGTTCTGCCCGCACCGCCCAGTCTCTTGCCGTCTCTGACGATGTGAGCAGCGGGGTCACTGCGCACGATGACCTCAAAGTCGTATCGTCGGCTGAAGTACTCGCATTGAAGTATGCCGGCGCCGACTACGAATACATTGCGACCACTGGTTCAGTGCGGTGGCCGTTCCCGTACGAGGTTCCGATCACAGACGGATTCGGATACCGCGCGAGTGGATTCCACAAGGGAACAGACTTCGCAGCTGCCTCCGGAACCCCCATCTACGCGATCGCCGACGGCACGGTAGACCTCATTCAGTCTGACTGGTCGGGGTATGGCTATCACGCCGTCATCAGCCACGTCATCAACGGGCAACAAGTGCAAAGCTTGTATGCCCACATGATCACCGACTCCAGCGCTTTGGTCGTCGGCCAAGAGATTAAAGCCGGTGACTTCATTGGCCTCGTTGGTGAAACTGGAATTGCCTACGGGGCACATTTGCACTTCGAAGTGCACCTCGATGGCGTTCCCGTAGACCCGTACGCCTGGCTCACCGCAAATGCTCTTGACTAAATGTATTCTCCGGCCGTTTTTGGGCCAAAAACGTACTTAGAGGCCTTAAACGGGTGCTAGTCTCTTACGGTGCCAATCGCGCGAAACGCGCTTTTGTGTGCCCCCTTAGCTCATTGGTAGAGCACTTCCTTGGTAAGGAAGAGGTAGTGGGTCCGATTCCCACAGGGGGCTCGCTTATCCAATAATTGGATGATGCGGCTGAGTAGCTCAGTTGGTGAGAGCGCACGACTCATAATCGTGAGGTCGCGGGTTCGAATCCCGCCTCAGCTACCACCGAGGCCCCCGGAATTCCGGGGGTTTTGCAGTTAAGGGGCAGACCCTGGGCCTCTGCGCAGAGCCCGAAGCGGCGGTGCTTTTGGGATCTAGCGCGGAAGCTGGTCTGACACTCGCACGACAACATCCACAGGTGCGTCTAGTGACGTGATGGCGAAGTCTGTGCCTAATTCGGTGGTGGAGAAATCTCCACCCATGAGCTGATCGGCACAGGGGCCCTCAAGCATGACTTGCTCCACGCCCGCGTTCTCGATAGTGAAAGTCACATCGCCATCACCGCGGCAGGCGAAGTAATACGAATAGGATCCGGGATCCAGTCGGGAATCAGTAGTTGTAAGGCTGCTACTTGAGTCGGGGCCGAGGTGAGTGACCACTCCCGAGAGGATGGGCTCGGAACCCAGGCTTGCGGTGATGTCGGCCACCCAGTTGTCCATATCGACCGCGTCATGGGGCTGCCCGGGCTCCACCGCAGACATCGCCTCGGACGTGGATGATGAAGACGGTGTCGGAGAAGACGTGGCAGGGGAAGGCGCTGTTGGAGAAGACGAGGCCAGATCTGAGACGTCGCCGGCGGTGCAGCCCGTGTTTGACGCCAGAAGCAATGTGGCGATGCTGGACGCGACAAGCAAATGTCTAGTCTTCTTCATGTTTGTCATTGCTCCACTTAATCACAAACGGGGCATCTCAACGGCGTTTTATTGGATGCCGTGGAAACCGCTCCTGTTAGGTTAAACGTCAATGCACAATTCATTCGGACGCGTGGTCTCGCGACCGCGAAACGCCAACCGAGGTCGATGACTATGTTCGGCATCACACGCCCACGATTGATGCGTGGGGCTTCTCTTCCTGCTCCTGTGGAAGCCCCGATCATCCACACAGAACGTCTCACGCTGCGGCCCTTTTCGATGGCCGACAGCGACCGCTGGTTTGAGATCCAATCTGACCCTCAAGTGCGGGCATTCACCTCGTGGCCGGAGCGGAATCGTGAAGAATCTCGCCGCCACCTGAAGAACCGCACCCACCATGTGTTGCTGAAGCAGGCAGACGACTTTCTGGCGCTTGCGGTCGAACACGATGGCATCCTGATCGGTGATGTCTCGCTGCACCTCAGGTCTGTCGAAACAGTCACTCGCTCTGCTGAGATTAGTTGGATTCTGCACCCAGACGCTCAAGGGCACGGCTACGCGTTTGAGGCTGCCCACGCGATGCTGGAGCTGGCATTTACGCGCCTCGAAGCCCGAGTCATTTTCGCGCTCGTGCACCCCACGAACACTGCATCAGTGGCTCTGGCACAGAAGCTCGGCTTTACGCCATTCGATGGCAGCGATGGCGAAATTATCTTCGTCTCCACAGGGCTGCCCGCACAATAGCGCGCGGAGGCGATGAGGCTGCGGCCAGCGTGATCGCCTACTCTGAAGGTAATGGATCCTTCCCTGCTCAGACAGTTCGTCGCCGCTGGGCGACTCCTTCACTTTGCCCACGCGGCCCGAGAGTGTGGTGTGCCACGCTCGAGCCTCATTGCGGCCGTCAGATCTCTGGAAGCACAGCTCGGCTATGAGTTGTTTGATAACACCGCGAGCACGACCCAACTCACGCCGAAAGGCGAAGCGTATCTTCTTGACGCCGAGAGGCAGTTAGAGAAGTCCGCGAAATCCGCTGCGCAGTCCGTCGCAAAACCGGGTGGCAAGGCGAAGGCATCCAAGGGCAGAGGTCGAGCGCCGGCAGCTAAAGGTAAGTCGACCCCTGGCCGCAGACGCCAAGCACGCTAGCCGCGGGCACCCATGAGGTGTTCCATGGCGAGCTGCTGGAGACGCACGAAGCCGAAGCCTTCGCCGTCGAAGAAGCGCTCAGGCTTGAAGTCTTCGAACGAGGCGCGGTCGGCGAGGAACTCGTCGTACGACTCACCTTCGCCGAGTGTGGGAACACTGAGCTCTGCAACCTTGGCGGCAGCGAGAGCTTGCTGCACCTCGGGATCGGCGCGGAAAGCCGCAGCGCGCTCTTTGAGCATCAGGTACATGCTCATGTTGGCCTGAACCGATTCCCAGACGCCGGTGCTGTCTTCGGTGCGCGACGGCTTGAAGTCGAAGTGGCGCGGACCGTTGTACGACGGGATGCCGCCGGGGCCACCATTTTCGAGAAGGTCGACGAGCGAGAACGCATTCTGCAGGTCACCGTGACCGAAGACGAGGTCTTGGTCGTACTTGATGCCACGCTGCCCGTTGAGGTCGATGTGGAACAGCTTGTTGGCGTGCAGAGCCTGAGCGATACCGTGGGTGAAGTTGAGGCCAGCCATCTGCTCGTGCCCCGTCTCGGGGTTCACGCCGACCAGCTCGGGGCGCTCGAGGGTGGCGATGAAGGCCATCGCGTGACCAAGAGTCGGCAACAGGATGTCGCCGCGAGGCTCGTTCGGCTTGGGCTCGATCGCGAACTTGATGTCGTATCCCTTGTCGGTGACATAGTCGCCGAGCAGGTTCACGGCCTCGCGGTAGCGGTCGAGAGCGGCACCGATGTCTTTAGCGGAGTCGTACTCGCTGCCTTCGCGGCCACCCCACATGACGAAAGTTTTTGCTCCAAGCTCGGCGGCGAGGTCAAGGTTGCGCATGACCTTGCGCAGCGCGAAGCGGCGAACGCCACGGTCGTTAGAGGTGAAGCCGCCATCCTTGAAGACGGGGTGGCTAAAGAGGTTAGTCGTCACCATGGGAATCACGATGCCGGTGTCGGCCATCGCCTTCTGAAGGCGGTCGATTTCGTGCTGGCGTTCGGCATCCGTCGCCTCGAAGGGGAAGAGGTCGTCGTCGTGGAACGTCATGCCCCAGGCGCCGAGCTCCGAGAGCTTGTTGACGGCGAAGACGGTGTCGACCGGGGCGCGAGTCGGCCCACCGAATGGGTCAGCTGCGGTCCATCCGAAGGTCCACAGACCGAACGAGAACTTGTCGTCGCGAGTGGGGGTAGGTACGGACATGATTACTCCTTGAATAGTGGTGACGAGTGGGAAGAACGGGGATGCGGCTAGCGTTTGTTTCGCGCGGCGAAGCGTTGCTGCAGTAGCACGGCGAGCACGATGATGACGCCCTTGGCGACGGCTTGCACCGAGGTGTTGAGGTTGTTCTGGGTGAAGACGTTCGTGAGCGTTGCGAAGATCAGCACGCCGAAGACGGTGCCGACGATCGTGCCGCGGCCACCAATCAGCAGGGTGCCTCCAACCACGACGGCGGCAATAGCGTCGAGTTCATACAGCGTGCCGTGCGTTGAGGTGCCGGCGGTGGTGCGTCCGAGGATCATGACGGCAGCGATGCCCGCTGTCATGCCGGCAATCGCGTAGAGGTAGACGGTGTGGCGCTTGACCTTGAGGCCAGCGAGACGCGCAGCCTCACGGTTGCCGCCAATCGCGATCGTGCGGCGACCGAACGTGGTGCGGTTGAGCAGGATCCAGCCGAGTGCCGCAACCACGATGAAGATCCAAATCAGGATGGGGATGCCCAGAAAATCAGCGCGGAAGACTTCAATGAATTCCTGCGATTTCACGATTTGAGTTGACCGGTTGGAGAAGATCTCTGCGAATCCACGGGCCGCTACGAGCATCGCCAGAGTGGCCATGAACGCGACAACGTTGCCATAGGAGATCACGATTCCGTTGACGATGCCGGCGAGGGTGCCGACCAGAATGGCGACGACCACCATTACAATCCACGACGTCTGCTCGGCGAAGGTCTGGATCACTGAGAGCGTCGAAATCACGCTCGCGAGACCCATGACGGAACCAACCGAAAGGTCGATGCCGCCACCGATGATCACGAACGTCATGCCGATGCTGAGCACGCCGATAATCGACGCGAACCGGATGATGGTGAGAATGTTCTCAAAGTTGGTGAACCGTTCGCCGGCGGTGAGGGCTCCAATCGCGAACAGCACGAGAAGGGCGATGACGAGCCCGAGGTTGCGGCCGGCGCTGCTGGACATGACACGCGAGAACCAACTGCGGCTGCTCGGGGTCACGATGTCGGTGGATTCCGTGGCCGGGTTGGGGTGCTCGGCTGAGGGAACGGTGGGCTGCTCGCTCACGCGGCACTTCCTTTCATCACGAGATCGAGCACTCCGTGCTCGTCGATCTGGGTGGCTTCTGTTGTGGTGAGTACGCGACCGTCGGCAATGACGAGCACGCGGTCGGCGAGGCCGAGAACTTCTTCGATCTCGCTCGAGACGACGATGATGGCGGTGCCGGCGGCGGCCAGGCGACGAATGAGGGCGTAGATTTCGGCGCGGGCTCCGGCATCCACTCCTCGGGTTGGTTCGTCGAGGAGCAGTACGGAGGTTCCGTGAACGAGCCAGCGGGCCAGCAGAATCTTTTGCTGGTTGCCGCCAGAGAGACTGCCTGCGGGATTGTCGGGGTCGGCGGGGCGCAGTTCGAGTGCCTCCATTTGTTCGACAGCAGCAGCGCGTTCGGCGTTCTCCTTGAGGAACCCGAAGCGGGCAAAGCGGGCAAACGAGGAGAGAGTCACGTTAGTGAAGATGGGCTGGTCGAGGAGTAGGCCTTGGCTCTTGCGTTCTTCGGGCGACAGCCCAACGCCATGCTCGACGGCATCGGTAACGGAGCCGGGGGAGAGCTGTGAACCGCTGACATGCACGGTGCCGGTGCTGGCTTTGCGGGCACCATAGATGGTTTCGAGGATCTCAGAGCGACCCGATCCAACCAGGCCAGCAATGCCGAGAATTTCTCCCGCGCGCACGCTCAGGTCGACGCGATCGAAGACGCCTTTCAGCGTGAGGTTCTCGACCGTGAGTACTTCAGGGGAGTCAGCAGGCACGGGTACTCGCGGCGGGAAAACGTTGTCGATGTCGCGACCGGTCATAAGGCGGATGAGTTCGCTCGTCGACGTATCGGCGACGGGGAGGCCGTTGGCGGTGCTGCGGCCATCCTTGATGACGGTGATGCGGTCACCAATCTCGCGGATCTCTTCGAGACGGTGGGAGATGTAGACCACGGCAACACCGGCTGCCGTGAGCTCATTCACTACCCGGAACAGGTTCTTGACTTCCTCAGAGTCGAGCACCGCCGATGGCTCATCCATGACGATGAGTTGGGCGTTGCGCGACAGAGCGCGGGCCATGCTCACGATCTGTTTGTTCGCGGGGGAGAGTGAACCCACTTCGCGGCTGGGGGAGAGGTTTCCGTGACCGAGCCGGTTGAGGAGCTCGGTGGCGCTCTTGTTGGCGCGGGAGCGCTGGGAGAACCCTCCGGTGGCCATCTCGTGGCCGAGGTAGATGTTCTCGGCGATGGTGAGGCCGTCGACGACATCCAACTCTTGGTACATCGTGGCGATGCCGAGTTCGAGGGCAGCGACCGGGTTGCTGATGGTAACGAGCTCACCGTGCCAGCGCAGAGTGCCTTCGTCGGGAGTGTGCACGCCGGCGAGCATTTTGATGAGCGTGGACTTGCCCGCGCCGTTTTGGCCCAGGATGACGTGGACTTCGCCCGGTGCAATGGAAATGTCTACACCTTTGAGGGCGCGCACCGCCCCGAACCGTTTGGTGGCGCCGCGCACTTCGAGCAATGCGGGCCCATGGTCGACTTTGATCATGGTGGCAACATATCAGACGTTAGCGTCGCAGGGAATGGGTATTTCATAGACTGAATCCCCCAAACCGCAGGAAGACACTGTTAATACATGTGATCTTTGGGCGGCATTTCTGCACCGAACTGCTTCGTGTTCCGGGGGCCCACTTGCTGAAAATACCTGTTGACGCGGCCTGTATCTCTGTTATGTTGTTCGAAACGTCAATGTGGACACAGCCAAACCTCCTCCCCGTGAGATCCGGTTTAGCTAACGCACCTCCCGTTGGCGAACACCACTGCATTTCACTTACCTAGGAGGACGTACATGTTGGCAACTCGCATGAGCCGCAAGCTGCTCATCACCGCGGGGGCATCGCTCGCCGTCGCTGGCCTACTCGCAGGCTGCACGGCTGGCACCGCAGAAAACAACACCACAACCGGTGGAACCAGCAGCGAAGAAAACGAAGCAACCGGTGACACCATCACCATCGGCTTCTCTGGCCCTGCCGCCGACCACGGCTGGCTCGGAGCCATCAACTCAGCCGCTATCTCAGAAGCGGAAAAGTACGAAGACATCAACCTCGTTGTCGCTGAAGGCACCAACGACGCCAACCTGCAGATCAGCCAGGTCGAGACCTTCATCAACGACGGTGTTGATGCAATCGTTCTGCTGCCCACCGATGGTGCAGCACTGACCGAGGTAGCCATCAAGGCGATGGAAGCCGGAATCCCCGTGATCAACGTTGACCGCGAATTCTCCAGCACCTTCGCCGCTCGCGTCACCATCCTCGGTGACAACTACGGCATGGGCGTCAGCGCCGGAACCTACATTTGTGAGCAGCTCGGAGACAACCCCGACGCCGTAGTGGCAGAAATCGCCGGCATCGACTCGCTTCCGCTCACGCAGGCCCGCAGTGAAGGTTTCGCGACCGCACTTGAGACCTGTGGCCTCGAGGTCTCCAACCGCGTTGCTGCCGACTTCACCATTCAAGGTGGCGAAGCAGTGACCTCGCAGTTGCTCTCCGCAGCTCCTCAGATCGACGCGATCTGGAACCACGATGACGACCAGGGAATCGGCGTCCTCGCTGCAATTGCTGCCGCAGACCGCGACGAGTTCTTCATGGTCGGTGGCGCAGGATCAGCCAACGCGATGCGCGAGATCCAGTCGGGCGAAGGCGTGCTGCAGGCGACCGTAATTTACCCGTCTACTCAGGCAGCTGACGGCATCCGTCTGGCTCGCCTGATTGCACAGGGCAAGTCGCTGAGCGACATCGTTGAGGTTGAGGTGCCCAAGCGCATCGTTCTCAACGCACCGGTAGTCACGAGCGAGAACGTGGAGGAATACCTTCCGACCGCGTTCGAGTCCTAAACCGCATGAATGGGGTGCCCGCCCGGATACTCTGGGCGGGCACTCTGGTCGGTATTTCGCTCGCGATTGCTCACCACAGAACCACACAACGAAGTGAAAGGGTCACGCACGATGTCAGAAAAGCGCCACCTGAAGGTCGCGATGATCGGTTACGGCTTCATGGGAGCCGCTCATTCGCAAGGCTGGAGGGTTGCCCCCCGATTCTTTGAGCTGGATGCTCAACCAGACATGCAGGTGCTGGTCGGCCGCAATGCCGAAGCAGTGGCGGATGCCGCAACCAAGTGGGGCTGGGCAGAGACGGCCACCGACTGGCGCGAGGTCATCGCTCGCGACGACATCGACATCGTAGACATCGTGACCCCGGGCGGATCGCACGCCGAGATCGCGATTGCCGCCCTCAACGCGGGCAAGCACGTGCTGTGCGAAAAGCCGCTCGCTAACTCGGTAGAAGAAGCCGAGTTGATGGCGGTGGCTGCGAACGCCGCGGCCAAGAATGGTGTGATCTCCATGCTGGGGCACACCTACCGTCGCCTTCCGGCAACAACGCTGGCCCGGGATCTCGTGGCCGCGGGCAAGATCGGCGAGATTCATCAGGTGCGCGCTTGCTATCTGCAGGACTGGCTAACCGATCCTGAAACTCCGCTCGTCTGGCGCCTGCAGAAGGACCTCGCCGGATCAGGAGCGCTCGGTGATATCGGCGCTCACATCATCGACCTCTCGGAATACATCACCGGAAGCCACCTTGTTGAGGTCTCCGGAACGATGGAAACGATCATCAAGCAGCGCCCGGTGCTGGAAAGCACGGCCGGGCTCGGCGGCACCGGCGGAGCCGAAATGGGCGACGTCACCGTCGACGACGTCGCGCTCTTCACCGGCCGCTACGACAGCGGAGTGCTCGGCTCCTTCGAAGCCACCCGCTTCGCCACCGGTCGAAAGAACGGCCTGCGCATCGAGATCTCCGGCTCGCTCGGCGCCATCAGCTTCGACCTCGAACGGCTCAACGAATTGCAGTTCTTCGACGCGACAGCGCCCGCAGAGACGCAAGGCTTCACGACCATTCTGGTGACCGAGCCCGAGCATCCGTACATCGCAGCCTGGTGGCCAGCGGGCCACATGCTCGGCTACGAACACGGGTTCAGCCACCAAGCCAAAGACTTCGTTGACGCCGTGACCAGTGGCACCCCCGCATCCCCCTCCTTCGATGACGGAGTGCACGTTCAACGCGTGCTCGCCGCCGTTGAAGAAAGCTCCAACGCCCGCAGCGCGTGGACAACCATCTAGCAGAACTGGAGAAAACCATGACTCGACCAATTACCCTCTTTACCGGCCAGTGGGCTGACCTCCCTTTCGAAGAAGTTGTTGAGCTTGCCGCAGGGTGGGGCTACGACGGACTAGAAATCGCCTGCTGGGGTGACCACCTTGACCCGAGCCGCTGGGATGATGCGGCGTACGTTCAGGGCAAGCTCGACCTGCTCGAAAAGCACGGCCTCAAGGTCTGGGCAATCTCCAACCACCTGCAGGGACAGGCCGTCTGCGACGACCCCATCGACCAGCGCCACGAAGACATCCTGCCGCCAGCCATCTGGGGCGACGGGGATGCCGAAGGTGTGCGCCAGCGTGCTGCCGAAGCCATGAAGAACACGGCACGCCTCGCTGCGAAACTCGGCGTGAAGACCGTGATTGGCTTCACCGGCTCGAGCATCTGGAAGTACGTCGCGATGTTCCCTCCCGTGAGCCAAGAAGCGATCGATGCCGGCTACCAAGACTTTGCCGACCGCTGGAACCCCATCCTCGACGTCTTCGATGAGGTCGGTGTGCGATTCGCTCACGAAGTGCACCCCTCCGAAATCGCGTTCGATTACTGGACAACCGTGCGCACCCTCGAAGCCATTGGCCACCGCGAAGCGTTCGGTCTCAACTGGGACCCCAGCCACTTCGTGTGGCAAGACCTCGACCCCGTGAGCTTTCTCTGGGACTTCAAAGACCGCATCTACCACGTGGACTGCAAAGACACGAAGAAGCGGATGAACAACGGCAAGAATGGTCGACTCGGCTCGCTTTTGGCGTGGGCTGATGGCCGTCGCGGTTGGGACTTCATCTCCACCGGACACGGAGACGTGCCGTGGGAGAGCAGCTTCCGTATGCTCAACCAGATTGGTTACGAAGGCCCTATCTCGGTGGAGTGGGAAGACGCCGGAATGGACCGCCTCATCGGCGCACCCGAAGCGCTCGAGTTCGTGCGCCGTCTCGCCTTCGACCCGCCAGCAGCGGCGTTTGACGCAGCCTTCAGCTCGAAGTAACTATGCTGAACTGTCGAAAGGAACGTGAGTGAACGCGGACGTACGAGCTGAGCTCCGAGGGAACAACTTTGATGTTGTTCGTCGCCGCAACCTCTCTATCCTTCTCGGCCGTGTGCATGCGCTCGGAGGAATATCCCGCGCCAAGATGACCCACGAGACAGGGCTCAACCGCTCAACGATCGCCGACCTCGTTGCCGAACTTGTGCAACTGGGGCTCGTCGTTGAGGCCGGTCCCGACCAAACCAGCCTGGTCGGGCGCCCCAGCTCTGTGGTCGTTCCGAGCGAAAACATCGTCGCCATCACCGTGAACCCGGAGGTGGATGCGGTAACCATCGGCCTCGTGGGGCTCGGCGGTCGCGTCATCCGCCAAGTCCGCTACGACACCGGTCGACTGCTCAGCGCGCGTGAAGCGGTGAACATCTCTGCCGCCGTCATCGCAGGAATGAAGGGCGATCTCGATTCCAACTACCGCACGATTGGTATCGGTATTGCGGCCCCCGCCCTTGTGCGCGAGAGCGATGGCGTGCTTGCGCTTGCGCCGCACTTGGGCTGGATCGACGAGCCCATCACCGAGATGATGCGCGAAGCCACCGGCTACCCCGTGTATGTCGCCAACGACGCCAGCCTCGGTGCAGTTGCCGAATCGGTGCGCGGTGCCGGCGTTGATGGTCAAGAACTGATCTACCTCAACGGTGGCGCGAGCGGTATCGGTGGAGGCGTCATCACGGGCGGCGCGCTCATGACCGGCACCACCGGATACGCCGGCGAAATCGGCCACACTCTCGTGAACACCAACGGTCTCGATTGTCACTGTGGGGCCATCGGATGCCTCGAAACCGAGGTGCGCCAAGAGCCGCTTCTTGAAGCGGTCGGCCTCGACCTCTCGCAGCCGGACCAGCTGGATGCTCTGCTGAAGGAACGGTATGCAGCGGGAGACGCAGCGGTTGTCGCTGTTGTCGACTACCAAATCAGTTTCCTCGCCCGGGCACTCGCCAATGTCGTGAATATTTTCAATCCCGAGATCATCGTGCTCGGCGGGTTTTTAGCGTCGTTGCTTGCGGTGGCCGAAGAATCTTTGACGCGGCAGATGCGACGGTCAGCGCTCGAGGAACCGGGGCTCGCTGTTCGCTTCGCTCAGGCGACCTTCGGTGATGAGATTCTCACGCTCGGTGCCGCGGAACTCGTCTTCTCGCATCTCATTGCGGACCCGGCGGCGACGATGCGGCCAGCGGGCGAACGCTCTGTGCCCAACGCTGAGGGGCATCCGGCGTAATTTACCTCCTGTTTACAGGACCGGAATCCGAGCGACTGAATAGTGTCAGTCGTTGTGTCAGACTTCTGCGAACACCATGATTGGCACGCTCGACGGATACATCGGTTCGGTAGGTTCATGCCCAGAAGTGATGCTCGGCCCACGCTCGGATCGCCTCTGCGCGTGCCGATCATCCATACCGATCGCTTGCTGCTGCGGCCGCATCGGTTGGCAGACGCCGAACGGTGGCACGAAATCCAGTCGAGCCCGCACGTGCGCCAGTACACAACGTGGCCGCAGCGCACCGCGCGATCGTCCTTGCGGCAGCTGAAATTGAGAACACGGCAAACGCAGATGCGCCGCGTGGATGACGTGCTGGCGTTGGCCATTGAACACGACGGCGAGCTGGTGGGTGAGATCACCTTGCAACTGCGGTCGCTCACGGCCGCTGCGCGGTGTCTTGAGGTGAGTTGGATTGTTCATCCCGCGTATCAGGGCCAAGGGATCGCGTACGAAGCGATGCGTCCCCTGCTCGCCTATATGAGAACCACTATTGAGGCGTTACTGCTCGTGGCTGTCGTGCATCCGGACAACGCCGCTTCGGTCGCGCTCGCTCACAAACTGCACCTTCACCCTCTGCCGGGCACTGCGGATCGCACGGTGTTCGTCGGCAGAAATGGGCCCCTCGCCGCGCTGCCGTGAGGGGGGCGAAGGCGACCGAGTGCGCCTCTGCAACGTTGTGGCTGGCAGCTCACACCGGCCGAAGGAAATCGGCGCTGACACAATGATGGGCGCAACTGCGGCAACGGAAATGCCCCGCAGCTGATGCTGCGGGGCATTTCTTTTCCGCACTGGGTGCGGCCGGTGTGTGCCGTTCGGGTCGGCAGTTGCGGGGTCTAGAGGCGAACGATCGCCTTGCCGGTGTTTGCACCGTTCATCATGCCGTTGAAGGCGTCGAGCGCGTTGTCGATGCCATCGGTGATGGTTTCGTCGTAGGCGATCTTGCCTTCGGCGAGCCATCCCTGCATTGCTGCACCAAACTCGGGGGCGAGGTGGAAGTAGCTGCCCATGGTGAAGCCCTTGATGGTCAAACCGCGGGTCACGATGTTTGCACTGTTCTTGATGCCCTCATCCTTGCCGTTGATCAAGGACATGACACCGCAGACTGCCACGCGGCCGCCGTCCTTGAACGCGCCGAGTGCTGCCGAGAGGTGCTCGCCACCCACGTTGTCGAAGTAGACGTCGATGCCGTCGGGTGCTGCAGCATCCAGCTGGCCAGCAATGTCGCCATTCTTGTAGTTGAAGGCGGCGTCGTAGCCGTACTTGCTCGTGAGCAGTGCAACCTTCTCGTCGGTGCCAGCGGAACCGACGACGCGTGCTGCGCCGAGGAGGCGGGCGATCTGGCCAACCATGGTGCCGACTCCACCCGCTGCACCAGATACGAAGACGGTGTCGCCTTCCTTGATGTGCGCGATCTGGGTGAGTCCGGTCCAGGCGGTGATTCCGGTGATGCCGAGAACGCTGAGGAACAGCGAAGGCGAGATGCCGGGAACGTTGGGGAGCGCCTTGAACTGGCCAGCAGGAGCCTGCGCGATGTCGCGCCATCCGAGCTGGTGCTGAACAAGAGTGCCAACAGGCAGTGATGCGTCGTTCGACTCGATGACTTCACCAACGGCTGCGCCGCCCATGGTCTCGCCGAGGTTGAAAGGAGCAACGTACGAGCGGCCCTCATTCATGCGACCACGCATGTAGGGGTCAACCGAGAGGAAGGTGTTGCGTACACGAACGTCGCCATCAGCGAGCTCGGGGAGCTCGATCTGAACCTTCACCACGTTGTCGGTGGTCGGAACGCCGGTGGGGCGTGAGGCGAGCTGCCATTGGGTGCTTGTAACAGTTGTCATGAAATTCTCCTTGAAATTGATGAAGTGTGAAAAGTGTGAAGTGTGTGTGGTTATGACTTTTCGGCGACGATGCGCTCAGCAACGGCGACGGAAGATGCGGGGTTCTGACCGGTGTACAGCGCGCCATCAACGACGACGTACGGGGCGAAAGGCTCTGCTGCCTTCGAGTAGTCGGCACCTAGTTCAACGAGGCGGGTTTCGACCAGCCACTTGACCTTGTCGGCGAGGCCGCCAAGCTCTTCTTCGGTATTCGCGAAGCCGGTCATCTTGCGACCCTTGAGAACCCATTCGCCGGTTACCTTGTCGTTCGCGGCGAGCAGTGCTGCCGGAGCGTGGCAGAGCACGCCGAGTGTCGTGTTCGATTTCACGGCTTCAACAATGAGCTGGCCGGAGTTATCGTCGACGGCGAGGTCTTCCATGGGGCCGTGGCCTCCGGGGTAGAAGATCACGTCAAAGTCACTGGCGTTGACGGCATCCAAGCGGAGCGGATGCTGCAGCACAGACTGGAGGTCGACGATGCGAGCCTCAAAGTCAGCGAGGCGCTCGGCGGAACCGACGCCACCTTCGCTGAGGCTGATCGCATCAAAAGTGGGGGCAACTCCTGCGGGGCTGGCTATCTGAACCTTCCAGCCGGCTTCGGTGAAGATGCGGTACGGCTCAAGGAACTCTTCTGCCCAGACGCCAGTGGGGTGCTGTGTTTCGTCTGCGAGCGTCAAGTAGGACGCTGCCGAGAGGACCATCAATACGTTTGTCATGCTGACTCCTTACACAACTGTGTTGCTCGTTACCGAGCAGGTTGATTTCTTATCAAACCAATTGGTTCGACAGTACGTCGGCGTGTAGGCTAAGTCAAACCAACCGGTTCGATTTGGAGGTGTTTGGTGGTTTCGACAGAAATGCCGCGTGATCAACTCCGCGGCCGCGAAACAAAACAGCGCGTAATTGAGGCTGCAGCAGCCGAATTTGCGGAGTATGGCGTCGCTGGCGCCCGCATCAATCGCATCGCAGAAACAGCAAAAGCAAGCAAAGAACGTATTTACGCCTGGTTTGGCGACAAAGACGCTCTCTTCGATCACGTCATGCAGACCGGGCTCGACCGTCTCGCTCATGCCGTGCCGATCGATGCTGACCTCGTGGAATATACCGTGCGACTGCACAACTACTTCGTCAACGACCAGAGTGCGCAACGCGTCACCATGTGGGCCTGGCTGCACGATGCCGAAACGCTCGGATCATTCTCTGAAGGGCGCGTCGAGGGCTACAAGCACAAGCTCGAAGTGATTGCTGACGCACAAGAACGCGGCATTGTTGACTCCTCATGGAAGCCCGAAGAGCTGCTAGCTCTACTGCTGGCCGTTGCCAGCAACTGGGAGCGCGCACCAGCAGAGCTGCGCTCGATCGGCTGCCCCGAGTTCGCGGGCAGCGAGAAAGCCCGCTGCGACTCCGTGCGCGAAGCCGCCCGCCGGCTAGTAGCTCCCCGCTCTTAGCAGCCCGGCGACGGCATCCATGGGGTGTCCGGGTTCGTTCGGGAAAGTCGAAATCGCACGGGTGTCCTGCTCGCAGGGGGTGTACTGGACGCTGACGATTAGACCCGTGAGTACCGACAGGGGCGGCATGACAGTACACACCAGCGACGATAAACGAGCTATTTCCGCCATCCTTGGCGAGGCGATGATGCAGGCGGATAGCCGGCTCGTTACCGCATCATGCGTTGCGCCCGACCTAGTCGCTATCATCCAACGCACTGATGTCACTCGCCTCAAGGGAATCGGCAAACTAGAGTTCGCTGCCGTCACCTCTGAGCTGCGCCGAGCGCTCACCGCCTATAACGCGGACCACCAGACGATCGCGCTCGAAGTAGCTGAGAAAGCGCGACACCTGAAGAACCACGATCGTGGACGGATGCTCGCCCAGAGCCTGCTTGTGGCCCTTGCGGTGGGCGGATTCTTCGTCGTTCCGTTCGCGATTGTCTTCTCGCTCGTCGTTCTTGTCGGAATGTTCGTCATGCGATCGGTGTGGATCGCTCGCCTCGGGGAACGCGCCGAAACGCTATCCCACGCCTTCGAAGGTCCCGAGGCAGAGCTGCGGGAGAAGCTAGGCACGACCCCCGCGCAGGCACGACAGACGATGTGGTCGAGCGCGACGGGCCTCTGCGCGCGTGCCGACGCTCTCTATCTCGAGTCGCTCGAACCAGCGCAGCGAGCGTCAGAACTCGCGACGCGCCATCAGGATGCACAGCGCTGGGCCGATCGTCGATTCGCGCGGCAGTTCGGGAGCGAGCAATCGCACGACGAACGGTCGACGACTTCTCCGGGGCTCAGCGTCGCGTGTTGAGCGGCGGGCCGTTGCGGCGGCCGATTTCGGAAAGGCCAAGCCTGCCGAGCAGGTGAATGATGGCGAGAGCCGTGTAACCGGTGATGAGCTTGTCGGCGAGTGAGATCGAGATGTTGACGGTAAAGACCGACGCCCACAGACCGTCGCCGATCGCCCGCAGCGTCGCAATAAAGTCGTCACCGGCGTGACCGGCAACGCCGCCAAACACCAGCACGGTAATGGGGACAGCGGTGATCGTGCAGGCGAGCGCCACTAAGACGTTGAGCAGCAAAAAACGTAACCGGGTCTTATCGAGGTGCCAGAGTCTCACCCCGTAACCCCAGACGAGCGCCCCCACGACATTGACGATCGCGTAGGCGAGGGTCGCGGGCACCGTAGAAAAAACGCCGACGACATTGGTCGAGAGCCCGACGAGGGCTCCCTGCCAAGGCCCAAGCACGATCGCGACGACCGCGGTTCCGATCATGTCGAGAAAGATGGGCAACTCAAACTTTGAGACAACGCTGCCGCCGAAAAGATTGAGGCCGACAGCCGCGACCATCAAAACGACGACAAAGGCGAGCCGCGAATCGGAGTTCGAGGTGGGGTTCAGTGGGGCGTGCGGCGGCTGCGCTTTCGCCGTTGCTCGAACCGCGAGACAGCGAGCTCGCCAGGCTTCCGCTTCGAGGTCGTCGCGGCCCAGAGCGACGACAATTTCGGCCACAAGCTCGGCATTGATGCGGCTTCGTCCGGTGCGGAAGATGTCGAAGACCGTCGAACGAGCAACCCGCGCAGCAGCAGGACTAACGCCATTCTCCTCACGGCGATGAGCGATGCGCGATGCAAGCTCGGAGTACGACACTTCTCCGGCGGCGATCCGCAGTCGTTGCAGGTCATCCGCTATCTGATCGAGAGAGTCGGCAGGCATAGACGAGTGATCTCTCCCAGTGCTCACGTCTGCCCCCAGACTCTCGACGCCTGCAATAGGCCCAATCGATTCCGATTGTGCCACAGCGAAACGAGAGAACAGCCCGAGGTAACCCGAACTGGGTGGGGCTACTCGGGTGGACGGCTTGTGCTCGACCGCACGATGAGCTCGTAATCGATCGGTGAGTTTTCGGGGATCTCGGGATGTTTGCCGGGCACGAGCAGGTTCATCAGAATCTCGACGGCGTGCTCACCCTGCGCCTGCGGGGACTGCGACACCGTGGTGAGCCCGAAGAACTCGGAGAGTTCGTGGCCGTCGATTCCCA
This sequence comes from Salinibacterium sp. NK8237, assembly GCF_015864955.1. NCBI lineage: Bacteria > Bacillati > Actinomycetota > Actinomycetes > Micrococcales > Microbacteriaceae > Salinibacterium > Salinibacterium sp. NK8237. The sequence continues at coordinate 111,352 of NZ_JADYWE010000002.1, forward strand.
TGATGGAAATATCGCGCGGCACTACGAGGCCGAGGTCTCTGGCCGCCAATATGCAGCCGATGGCCATCTCATCCGACGAGGCAAAGATTGCTGTCGGGCGTAGCAGCGGGTTGCCGAGCAGCTGCTTGGCTGCGTGATAGCCGCCCTGAATGGTGAAGTCGGCGGTCGCAAAGAACTCGGGTCGTGGCTCAATTCCCGCCTCGCGCAGTGCAGCTTCGTAGCCGTGGCGCCGATTGGTGGGGATGTGAAACTCGAGATCGTAGTCTTCAGAGCCACCGATGTGAGCAATCTTGGTGTGGCCCAGCGCCAACAGGTGGCCGGTGGCGAGGCTCGACACGGCGTCGTCATCCAAGGTCAGAGTGCGCACTCCGTCGATCGGCCCACCGACTCCGACCGCTGGGCGATCGAGGGCGTGAAGCCGCTCCACTTCAGTGGGGGAGAGCTTGAGGGAAACGGTGATGATGCCGTCGATGCGCTTGCGTTGCAAGAAGACGTCGAAGACCTTCTCGCGTTCAGCGACGCTGCCCGAAAGGTTGTACAGAGTGACGTCATAGCCGTGGCGCATCAACGCTTGCTGGGCGCCTTCCACCACGGACGTAAAGAACCAGCGGGTCAAATAGGGCACCATCAGGCCGACGTTTTTGGTGCGGCCCGATGCCAAACTCGACGCGCTCGACGAGACGACATAGTCGAGAGCTGCCGCAGCCTCTGCCACTTTGAGACGCGCCGCCTCCGAGACGGGGCCATTGCCGCTGAGCGCCCGAGACACGGTCGCAGTGGACACACCAGCGCGCTGAGCAACATCTTCGATGCTAGCCATCAGTTGCCCTCCGTTGGATTCTGACGAGAATGGATGCCGCCCTACAGCGGTCGCGCCGCTGCTGATTCTATCGACCGGCATCCATTCGCGAGAATTCGGAGCCGCGTTGGTCTATGCCCTCAGCCACACTGTCGTGTCTGCCGGCAGTTGATCGTCGCCGAGAGGGCCGCTCGACAGCAGCACTTCGCCGGCCGGGAGAGCCACGGCGGCGTCCCCGGTGTTGGCAAAGACACGTACGTCGCCGGTGCGGAAACCGAGCACCGTTTCGGCGCCGGTATCGAGCCATTCGAGTTCGTTGGTTGCCAACTCGTGAGCGCGACGCAGGGCGAGAGCGTTTCGGTACAGCGAGAGTGTCGAGGTGCTGTCGTCGCGTTGGGCGTCGCGGGCGAGAGTTGCCCATTCTGCGGGTTGCGGCAACCACGAGGCATCCGTGGGGCCGAAACCGTAGGAGGGCGAGTTCGCCTCCCAGGGGATCGGAACGCGGCAGCCGTCGCGACCGTAGCGTTCACCATTGGTGCGGAACCAGGTCGGGTCTTGGCGAGCCTCATCGGGAAGGTCGATTACTTCGGGCAGGCCGAGTTCTTCGCCCTGATAGATGTAGGCACTGCCCGGCAGGGCGAGCATGAGGGCGGTCGCGGCGCGGGCGCGACGAAGACCCAGCTCGGGAATCGGGAGGCCGGCTGACTTCGGTCCGATGCCGTGACCCTGCGGGTTCTCGGCGGTCAGCGCGAGGCGCGACGCGTGACGCACAACATCGTGGTTCGAGAGCACCCACGTGCTGGGTGCTTCTACAGCAGAAAACGCGCTGATCGAGGCGTCGATCACGGAGCGCAGCGGGCCAGCAGCCCACGGTGTCTCGAGATAAGGGAAGTTGAAGGCCTGGTGCATTTCATCCGGACGCACCCACTTGGCCATGTCGGTGAGCGGATCGACCCACGCTTCGGCAGCCAAAATGCGCTCGCCGTCGTAGCTGTTCAGAATCTCGCGCCACTCGCGGTAAATCTCGTGCACGCCATCTTGAGCCCAAAACGGTGCGCGGGATGCAGCAAGCTCGGCGTCGGTCGTGCCAGCCCCGCCCATGCTTCCGCCAGCGTCCGGGGGAGTCCAGTCGGGCAGGCCGTCGGCTTTGATCATGCCGTGGGCGACATCCACGCGGAAGCCGTCAACGTCGCGGTCGAGCCAGAACCGAAGGATGTCGGCAAATTGGTCGCGAACCCAGCGGTTCTCCCAGTTGAAATCGGGCTGGGTGGTGTCGAAGAGGTGCAGGTACCACTGACCGGGCGTGCCATCGGGGCTCGTTGTACGCGTCCACGCGTCGCCGCCGAACACCGACTGCCAGTTGTTGGGCGGCATCTCACCGTTCTCGCCGAGACCGTCGCGGAACATGTAGCGATCGCGCTCGGGGCTGCCGGGCTCCGCGGCAAGCGCGGCCTGGAACCAGCGGTGGTCGCTTGAGGAGTGATTGGGCACGAGGTCGACGATGACCCGCAGTCCCAGCTCGTGAGCGCGACTCGTCATGGAGTCGAAGTCGTCGAGCGTGCCGAACAGGGGATCCACGTCGCAGTAGTCAGCAACGTCGTAGCCGGCATCGCGCTGCGGTGAGGTGTAAAACGGCGAAAGCCACACGGCGTCGACGCCGAGCTCAGCTAATTCGGGAAGTCGGTCGCGGATGCCGAGCAGATCGCCCATTCCATCGCCGTTTGCGTCGGCAAATGACCGCGGATAGATCTGGTAAATAACGGCGGAGCGCCACCATTCGGTGTCCTGAAGCACGGAAGTCATAGCCGCCACACTATCGCCATTGGGCCCAAAAGCTAAGCGCTTCCACATTGTTGTTCTCGTTTCTAATGCTGTAAATGCTGGGAATTGTGGAACAGGCTGTTGCCGAACCCCGCCTATAGGAGGTATACATGGAAGCGCTTGCAGTTTGCAATGCTTTCACTGACGAAAGGCAGCACCAATGAGGGTGAACAACAAAGGACTGTGGGCCGTAGGCGCACTCACAGTTACTGCATCGCTAGTACTGACCGGATGCACAGCAGCATCCGACACAGCAGATAACAGCGCCGGAACTGGCGAAGCACTCACCGTGTGGGTCGACGCCGACCGCGCAGCAGTGCTCAAAGACGCCGCGGCTGACTTCACTGCCGAGACTGGTGTCGAGGTCAAGCTTGTACAAAAAGAATTCGGTGACATTCGCGACCAGTTCATCGCCCAAGTACCCACCGGAAAAGGCCCCGACGTTGTCATCGGCGCCCACGACTGGCTTGGAACCTTCGTGACCAACGGTGTCGTTGCTCCCGTCGAACTCGGCGACAAAGCGGATGCCTTCCAAGACGTCGGAATCACCGCGATGAGCTACGAAGGCCAGGTCTACGGCGTTCCCTACTCGATCGAAAACATCGCTCTCGTGCGCAACACGGCCCTCGCGCCGAGCACCCCAGCGACCTTCGACGAGATGGTCACGATGGGCGAAGCTGCCGGAACCGAATACCCGTTCTTGGTAGGTCTCGACCCTGAAGCGGCCGACCCGTACCACCTGTACCCCTTCCAGACCTCGTTCGGTGCACCCGTCTTCGGCACCGCCGCTGACGGAAGCTACGACGCCGACGCACTCGAAATCGGCAACGACGGTGGCGACAAGTTCGCGGCCTGGCTCGGTGAACAGGGCGCTGCAGGCGTACTCAACACCAACATCACCGGTGACCTCGCCAAGGAAAAGTTCATCGCCGGAGAATCGCCCTTCTACCTGACCGGACCGTGGAACGTGCCCGCCGCCGTCGAAGCAGGCATCGACGTGGCGATCGACCCGATCCCCTCCGCCGGTGGCGAAACCGCACAACCGTTCGTCGGCGTGCAGGGCTTCTTCGTCAGTTCTAAGAGCGAGAATGCGCTCGCCGCAAACGAGTTCATCGTGAACTACATGGGCAGCGAAGAAGTGCAGACCGCACTGTTCGAAGTTGGCGGACGCGCACCAGCGCTCACGGCATCCTTCGAAGCAGCAAGCGCCGACCCGATCGTTGCCGGCTTCGGCACCGTCGGTGAGAACGCAGTACCCATGCCCTCGATTCCCGCCATGGGAGCCGTGTGGGAGTTCTGGGGTGTGACCGAAGCCGCCATCATCAACGGTGGCGACGCAACGTCGCTCTGGCAGAAGATGTCAGGCGACATCGAAACCGCTATCGCCGGATAGTTCACGGTGGCCGCCCGTCTGCACGCGGGCGGCCACTTCCGCTGCACCACCGAGCCGGGCTCTGCGTTCTCACAACGCAGCCCCGGTTCGCACCACTCGACTGACCTGCACGCCTTCAATGGAGAATCCCCGTGACGACACCCCCCGAGACTGATTCCGGCCCCATCCGGCAGTCGGCCCGCGCGAGACGTGCGACCAGAATTGCGGATGCCGCCTCCGGTGGCTGGAAAGTCGTGGCCGCCAAGATCTTGGGTCTCGGCGTCGTTGATGCGATCGCGATCTACGCGCTGTTTGTGCTCGTGCGCAGCGAATCGTGGCTCGTGGCTGGACTCGTCGTTGCGGTCACGCTGCTCGTCAACTGGATCTACTTCTCCCGCGGCAAGCTGCCCGCCAAGTACCTCGCGCCGGGCCTGATCTTTCTCGCCATCTTCCAAATCTTTGTGCTGCTCTACTCGGGCTACATCGCGTTCACCAACTACGGAACCGGCCACAATTCCACAAAAGCGGATGCCGTCAATTCGCTACTGCTGTCATCGCAGAACCGCGTCGCCGATTCGCCAAACTACCGTCTGACGGTGCTCGAGCAATTGGGCGAACTCTCCTTCCTCGTCACCGAGCCCGATGGCAGCGTGAGCATCGGCGGCAACGAACGGCCACTCAAAGAAGTTCAGAACGCCCAGCTTGAGGGAGGCGTCGCGGTTGGCCTCGACGGGTATACGAGTCTTGGCTTCCAAGACATCCTCGGCAAGCAGACCGAGATCGCCGCCATCAGCGTCCCTCTGACCGACGATCCCAACGACGGCATGCTGCGCACCCCCGACGGGTCGAGCGCCTTCCTCTACACGTCGTCGCTCGAGTACGACGAAGCCGCCGGCACCATGCGCGACACGAACTCCGGCACCGTGTACTCCGATATCGGCACCGGTGCCTTCACGTCGGATGCCGGCCAAGAGCTGCTGCCGGGATGGAAAATTGAGGTCGGGCTCGACAACTTCGTTCGCGCATTCAGTGAGGACTCCATCCGTGGTCCGCTGATTAGCGTGACCGTGTGGACCTTCGCGTTCGCGTTCCTTTCGGTGTTCACGACCTTCGCGCTCGGGCTCTTCTTGGCGATCGTGTTCAATGACAAGCGGATGAAGAGTCGCAAGTATTACCGGATCATCATGATCCTGCCGTACGCGTTCCCTGGCTTCTTGTCGGCGCTGGTGTGGGCCGGAATGATGAACCAGGAGTTCGGCTTCATCAATGTGGTGCTGCTCGGCGGAGCCGAAGTGCCGTGGCTCACGAACGAGTGGCTGGCCAAAGGCTCGATACTGTTCGTGAACCTCTGGCTCGGTTTTCCGTACATGTTCTTGGTGACGACGGGGGCGCTGCAAGCCATCCCTGAAGAGCTCACCGAAGCTGCGACAGTGGATGGCGCGAAGCCGTGGGCCATCTTTAGGTTCGTCAAACTGCCCCTGTTGTTGGTCTCGGTTGCGCCGCTGTTGATCTCGTCGTTTGCCTTCAACTTCAACAATTTCAACCTCATCTACATGCTCACCAATGGTGGGCCGCGCGATGTCTCCGCTGGGGTGAATGTTGGTGCCACGGACATCCTGATTTCGATGGTCTACAAGGTCGCCTTCGTGGGAGCCAACCGCGATTACGGCCTCGCGAGCGCGTTCGCGATCATCATTTTCATCTTGGTGGCGGGCATCGCCATCATCAGTTTCCGTCGCACGAAGTCGCTTGAGGAGTTGAACTGAGATGACTGCAACAACTCAGAAGCAGAACCCGGATGCCGCAGTGCGCTCGGACGTTGTCGTCGGTCACCCGAAGCGGCCCTTCAAGCGCTATTTCCGTGAGACCGGCTGGCGTCACCTCGTCGGGATCGCCATGTCGATCTTCGCGGCGTTCCCGCTGCTCTACGTGTTTAGTGCGTCACTGAACCCCGGCGGCACCCTCGTGACCGCCAACTCGCTCTTCTCGAACTTCAGCTTCGAAAGCTACGTCGATCTCTTCAACCGACCCCAGCAGCCGTACGCAGCGTGGTTCGGCAATACCCTGTTGATCGGCGGCATCTCGTCGCTCGGCACCGTCTTCCTTGGAGCCCTCGCGGCATATGCCTTTTCGCGCATGCGGTTCATCGGTCGACGGGTGGGGCTGCTCACACTGCTGCTCGTGCAGATGTTTCCGCAGTTGCTCGCGGTCGTCGCGATCTTCTTGTTGCTCTCCGGAATCTCCGAAATCTTCCCGGCAATCGGGCTCAACAGTCAGATCGGGCTCATCATGGTCTACCTCGGCGGCGCGCTCGGAGTGAACACCTACCTGATGTACGGGTTCTTCAACACGGTGCCGTCATCCATCGACGAGGCAGCGAAGATCGATGGCGCCGGTCACGCGCGCATCTTCTTCACGATCATCCTGCGTCTTGTTGCTCCCATCTTGGCGGTCGTGGGTTTGCTCTCGTTTGTGGGCACCACGAGCGAGTTCGTGATCGCGAGCATCGTGCTGATTGATCCAGACAAGCAGACTCTCGCGGTTGGCCTCTACCAGTTCGTCTCTCAGGAGTTCTCGCGCAACTGGAGCATCTTCGCCGCCGGCGCCGTGCTCGCCGCCATCCCCGTGATGACCCTGTTCTTGTTCCTGCAGAAATACATCGTCGGCGGCCTCACGGCAGGAAGCGTGAAGTAATGGATGCCCTGCTCCCGCACCACGATGGCTCGGCGCTACACGTCTCCACCCAGACCCCCGCGCTCGGCGATACCGTCACTCTGCGCCTTCGGGTGCCGGTGGGCTACGGCCCGCTGAAGGCAGTGCGGGTGCGCGAGAATCCCGACCATGAACCACGCTGGACGGATGCTCGCCTCACCGGAACTGCTGCCGGTTGGGACTGGTGGCAGGCCGACATCGTGGTCGAGAATCCGCGGCATGGCTACCGATGGTTGCTTGTGCACGATGCTGCGGCTCCAGCCTATACGGTCGAGATGAAACCTCGTCACGCCACCTCTGGTCGGGCTAACGCAGGACGCGGCAATGCCGGTCGCACCGAGTGGCTCAACCAGAGCGGGCTTCACCCGATCGAAACGCTGGACTCCGAAGACTTCGCGCTTCTCGCGACTCCCGCTGCCCCCGAGTGGTTGGCGGAGACGGTGATGTACCAGGTGTTCCCCGATCGCTTTGCCCGCTCATCCGGCGCCGATTCTCACGCCACGCCCGAGTGGGCTATTGCTGCGCGCTGGGACGAACCGGTTGACCCGGTGCTGCCCGGCCGCTCGAAGCAGTTCTATGGGGGAGACCTCGATGGCATCACCGAGCACCTCGATCACCTGACCGCGCTCGGTGTGACGATGCTGTACTTGACGCCGATTTTTCCGGCCCGTTCGAATCATCGCTACGACGCGTCGAGTTTCGTGGATGTCGATGAGCTGTTGGGCGGGCGCGAAGCGCTGATCCGTTTGGTGGGCGAGGCCCACGCTCGCGGACTCAAGGTCATCGGCGACCTCACGACGAACCACTCCGGTGACGCGCACGAGTGGTTCCAGGCGGCGCTCGGAAAACCCGATGCGCCCGAGGGCGACTTCTACTACTTCACGAACGACGAGCACACCGAGTACGTCGGCTGGTTGGGCACCCCGAGCCTGCCGAAGTTCAACTGGAACTCGACCGAGCTGCGTCGCCGGTTTATCGAGGGCGACGATTCGGTGGTCGCGCACTGGCTGAAGGAGCCCTACAACTTCGACGGCTGGCGCGTGGATGTCGCGAACATGACCGGGCGGATGGGGGCCGAGGATCTCAACGAGGAGGTGCGGCAGATCATCCGTCGCACCATGGAAGACGTGAACCCTGACACGGTGCTGTTGGCGGAGTCGACGAACGACGCCGCGAGCGATCTGCAGGGCGATGCGTGGCACGGCGCGATGACCTATCCCTCGTTCACACGGCCGGTGTGGGGCTGGCTCACCGAGCCCGGTGATACCTCCCACGTCACCGCGGATGGCTCGATCGACCCCGAGGCGTGGTTCTTCGGGCAGCCCATCGGCGGCATCCCGAACTACAGCGCGCGGGACTTCTCGGAGATGACGGTGCGATTCACGGCCAGCATTCCGTGGCGCATCCGGCTCGGCAACATGAACGCCCTCGACACTCACGACACCGCGCGATTCCGCACGCATGCGCCTGCCGAGAACGTGCCGCTCGCGCTCGCCCTCTCGGTGACGCTGCCCGGAGTGCCCGTCGTCTTCGCTGGCGACGAGTTCGGCCTCAGCGGTGACGACGGCGAAATGTCACGCACGCCCATCCCGTGGGGAACCGAAACCGACCCGCCCGTGGCGCCGACCCTCGTCGTCTATCGCCAGCTGATCGCCCTGCGGCGCGAGCTGCCCACACTCTCACACGGCGGTCTGCGCTGGCTGCACGTTGCTGATGACGCGCTCGTCTTCGTGCGCGAGGATGCCGCCGCCACGGTGTTGGTGGTCGTCGCGCGCTCGCCGCTGACCGTGACGCTGCCGACGAATGCGTTCGGTGTCGAGCTGGAGGCGACTGGCGCTACAGCTGCGGGTGCCTCCGGGTCTACTGAAAGCGAGGCGGATGTCGCAGCACCCGCGTTCCTCACCGGAAACGCGACTCTGACATCCGCCGCCGCTGGGCTCACACTCTCGGCGGCCGCCCGCACCTGCGCGATCTGGACTCTGCCCGGCGTCGAGCAGCCCGCCACTTCGGCAGCACGATAAGCACTCCCGGCGGAATTTACGCGCCAGATGCTAGGGCGCGCGCCTCTTCGTCAGCACCAAGCCCGGATGCGCGAGGTCGGTCTCTGCCGCGTGAAAGCTCATCGTCGAGGGTTCGCGTGATGGTTTCGCGAAGGGGGCGAAGCTTTCCGCCAGATGCTCGGTAGCGTGCGTTGTTTCGTTGGGCGAAGCCTGCATCGATCGCGGGGATCCAGAGCGGAAGTGATCGGGGCCCGGCCCAGTACCGGATGTCGTGCTCGGCGAGCCACGCATCGTCGCGTTGTTCGAAACTTCCGGCAAATGCGGCAACGTCGGCAGTGAGCTCGAGGAATTCTTCGAACGGCAGCGCGTTACCAACGGCGTTGATTACTCCTGCAGTTCTTGCGAGCCCAGCCTGCACGATCCACGCGGCAAGGTCGTCAACGTCGATCACTTGCACGGAGCGGTCGGCGAAGGTGGGGGCGAGAACGCGGCCTCCGCGGTGGAGCCGTGCCGGCCAATAGCCGAAGCGGTCGGTGGGATCACCGGGACCCACGATCAGCCCGGGCCGTGCGACGAGGAGTCCTTCGCCGCGATGGCGGGCGCTCGCTCTCTCGGCGGACACCTTCGCCTGCGCGTAGTCGTCCATGTCGACCGGGTCCACAGTCTCTGTGCTCTCGTCAGCACCCGGCACATCGTTGCGTTCGTAGACGGATACCGTCGATACAAAGGTCCAATGCTCAGCGCGCGAGCTCAGCGCCTGTAACGCTGACTCGACCTGCCCGGGATCCCGCGAGACCTCGATGACGGCATCCCAGTCGCCCGTCAGCTCGTCGTAAGCGCCGGGTTGGGTGCGATCGGCGCGGATGAGGTGAGCACCCTCAACTGCAGAGCCAGATTCTCCGCGCGCCAGGCACGTGACGTCGGCCCCGCCCTGCATCGCGGCCTGCGCAATTGCTCGACCCAGCCATCCGGTTCCGCCAAGGATCAATACTCGTCGCATGGGCCTATGCAACAGCACTGGCGCGAGTATTTCTACAGTGTTCGCCGCCGGCAGATGCACGAACTCGGCCAACCGTTGGTTACAGGGTTCAGAGCCGCACCGGTGTTAGATTCTGCGTGGCACTGTGTGCCGTCCCGTCGTGCACCCGCGCGCCGATGAGACCGTTGCAGAGAGGGGGTCGAATGCGCATCGTCGCGACTGCAGCTCGTTCTCGCCTGCGCGCTCTGCGCCCGCTGGCGATTGAGCTTCTGTGGCTGCTCGGCGCGCTCGGCCTCGCGCTGCTTGTCGTCACCTATCTGGCCGGAACATCAGGTCGCGGCGAGTTGATGTTCCTCGACGGCGACTCGATGATCGTCCCACTGTTCTCGCGGTCAATCCTCGAAGGCACCGCGAGCAACTGGGCGATGTCGGCCGTGCTGTTCGTGCCGGAGATCGCTGCGTTCCTCGTGCTTTCAGTACTCGGCGGGGGCATCCAGGAAGCACAATTTCTTTCGGCCGTCGCTAATTTCGCTGGGCTCTATCTCGTGTTTCGAGTTGCCGCCGTCACCGTAGCGAAGGGCAACCGGGCGGCGCTCGCAGCGACCGCAGGTTTCGCAGCCGTCTGCATTCTCGCTGTCACCGAAGGTAGCGGTAATGGAGACAGCCCAGAACTCGCCTCTCTCCTGGCGATGACCACCTACTACGCCGCAACGGTTCTCGGTGCGCTGCTCGCCGTGGGAATCATGCGCCGCATCGTTGCTAGCCCGACGCCTCGACGCATCCTCGTGATCGCCCTCTTCGTGATCGCGGCACTATCGGTATTCACCAACCCGCTCTACCTTGCCTGGGCCACCGCGCCCCTTGTCATCATCGTGATCGTTGTCTGCGCTGGCTCGGCGTGGGGGCGTTCAGCGCTGTGGGCAATTGTCGCGCTCGTGGGCGGCTCCGCGCTCGGGTATCTGTTGCGGATTCCGCTTGCGCCGTGGATCGTTGCGAACCCAGACAACTACGTTCAGCCAAACCGCTCCCGGGCATCCCTCGGTTACTACTGGGACCTGCTCCTCGAAAGGCTGTCGAGCCCCGGCGGCATTCTCGCGGTCGCTATCGTAGTCGCGCTCACGCTGCTCGGCGTGTGGCTCACGCTGCGCTCTCTGCGGCACGGAGCAATCGGCTCCGCAGTGGTCGCGGCCTATTCGTGGTTTGCGCCAGTGGCGACCACGGTTGGCTTCATCCTGCTGGGCACCGAAGCCTCGCGTTACCTGCAGTTGTGGGCGTTCGCCCCGGTACTCGCCCTTGTCGTCCTGATTGCGGATGCGCGGCGCGCGACACCCGCCGAGACTCCGTGGCGGCGGCTCGTCGCGTTCGCTGCCATCCCCGCGTTGCTCGGTGGTGTCACGTTTATCGCGGTGCTACCGGCGGCTGCCCAACGAGCAACCGAGCACGACACCTCGCTCGACTGTGCGGTGGACTGGGTGAACGCATCAGGCGCGGTAGGTGCTGGTCAGTTCTGGAGTGTTCGCGCCGTCAAGACTCATGTGGATGACCCGGCTCAGCTCATCCAAACCGATTTTGCTCTGGCCGACTACGCGTGGCTCATCGATCGGGCGGATTTTGCCGAGCGAGAGATCTCATTTCTGATCGTTGACGAGCAGAGCGCACCATTCACGTTTCCCGCCGCAGCCGAAAACCTGCGCTCGACCACGATCGACTGCGGCCGTTTTCAGATTCTCGATTACAGCCCGGCGAGCATTACGCGACCGTAACGTCGATCAGCACCTTGCCGACGGCTCCACTCTCGACGAGAGCGTGAGCATCCGCCGTGTGAGCAAGATCGAAGCGGTGCAGCGGTAGCCCGGTTTCTTCGCCGATGCCGAGCGCACCGTCGTCGATGGCGCTGTTGATGGCGTCAGCTGCAGCGCGAATCGCATCAATGCCCACGGTGTAGAGCAACACGAATTGGTAGCGCACGTTGAGGGCGAAATGACGGCGCACGTCGAGTGTCACTTCGTCACCGCCGTTGTTGGCGTAGACCGAAATCGAACCACGATTGCGGATGACCGCGAGATCAAGCTCTGCATTCTGAGCGGGCGCGACTTCAACAATTTGGTCGACCCCCTCCGGAGCAATCGCGCGAATCTGGTCGACAATATCGGAGTCGGTGTAGGTGAGCACGTGGTGAGCACCCGCGGCGGTGGCGAGGGCTGCCTTCGACGGTCCGCTCACGGTCGTGATGACGGTGGCTCCGGCCCAGCGGGCAAGCTGAATCGCGGCATGACCGACAGCGCCGGCTCCACCGGCAACGAGCACGATCTTGCCGGTGAGAGCATCCGGGTGCAGTGTGTCTGGGCCATCTTCGGCAACGGTCAGTGCGCGGTAGGCGGTGACCGCGGGAACGCCAAGGCTGGCGCCCTGATCGAAGCTCGCGCTCGCGGGCAGCGCGAAAACACGTTCGGCGGGCAGCACGGCCAGCTCTTGGCTGGAGCCGCTGTTCGAGCGTTGGAACGCGGCGATGGCAAGCCACACCCGGTCGCCGACGCTGACATGCTGCACGTCAGCGCCGACCGCTTCAACGATGCCGGCACCATCTTGGCCGGGAACAACCTCGTCAAACGGCAAGGCCTGACCGGATGCCGCCCCGCGGCGCGACTTCCAATCGGTCGGGTTCACGCCGCTGACGACGATCCGCACGCGCACTTCGTCGGGCCCGGGTTCGAGCACTGGCCGCTCGACGAGCTGAAGTACGGAGGGGTCGCCGGTCTCGGTGTACATGATCGCTTTCATGCTCGGAACAACGCGATCACTGCTGACGATATTTCCTTCACCACGCTCACGCCTTTTTTCACTAAGCCGCGATCGACTCGCGCGCGGCGACAAACGCGGCAACGCAGCGCGAGATGTCCTCGGCGGAGTGCGCGGCAGACACCTGTACGCGAATACGGGCCTTACCGAGCGGCACGACGGGGAACGAGAACGCGATCACGTAGACGCCGAGCGTGAGCAGAGCATCCGCCATCGCTACCGCTTCGTGCTCGTCGGCAAACATGACCGGAATGATCGGATGCTCGCCCGGCAGCAGAGTGAACCCGGCCTCGGCCATTCCGGCGCGAAACTGCTCGGCGTTCGCCTTGAGCTTGGCGCGGCTCTCGGCCCCTTCGGCCACGAGGTTGAGCGCTTCGATTGAGCCGGCAACCACCGAGGGCGCGACAGCGTTCGAGAAGAGATACGGGCGAGCGCGCTGGCGCAGCAGTTCCACGATTTCGGCGTGAGCGCTGATGTAGCCACCGGATGCTCCGCCCAGCGCCTTGCCGAGCGTGCCCGAGATGATGTTGACGCGGTCGGAGACGCCGCAGTGCTCGGGCGTTCCCGCTCCGGTCTCCCCGACGAAGCCGACAGCGTGCGAATCATCCACCATGACCATGGCGTCGTACTGCTCGGCGAGGTCGCAGATCGCTTCGAGCGGGGCAAGGTAGCCGTCCATCGAGAAGACACCGTCGGTGACGATGAGGCGGCGGCGGGCATCCTTCGCGGCAATCAATTGCGCTTCGAGGTCGGCCATGTCGCGGTTCTTGTAACGGTAGCGGGCGGCCTTCGAGAGACGGATGCCGTCAATGATCGACGCGTGGTTGAGCTCATCAGAAATCACGGCATCCTCGGCACCGAGCAGCACCTCAAAGATGCCGCCGTTCGCGTCGAAGCACGAGGGGAACAGGATGGTCGCCTCCATGCTCAACAGCGCCGAGAGTCGGTTCTCGAGCTCAACGTGCTGGGTCTGGGTGCCGCAGATGAAGCGCACACTCGCCATCCCGAAGCCCCAGTCGTCGAGGGCGTTCTTGGCGGCCGCAACGAGACGCGGGTGGTTGGCGAGACCGAGATAGTTGTTGGCGCAGAAGTTGAGCACCGGCTTGCCGCCCGACTCAACATGGGCGGCTTGCGCAGTGTCGAGCTGGCGTTCCGTCTTGTAGAGACCAGCAGAGCGGATGTCGCTCAGGGTCGTGGTGAGTTGTTCGCGAACTGTTCCGTACATGGTGTTCTCCTAAAAATTGTGAGTTGGCGGGGTCGCTGGGGTCGAGATCGCTGGCGAAAGAGACAGGCGCTACGACCAGTCGATGATGACCTTGCCGCTGTTGCCGCGCCGGGCGGTGGCGAATGCTTCTTCCCACTGTTCGGCGGGGAAGCGGTCGGTGACGACGGCGGAGACATCCAAACCGGTGTGCACCATGGCGTTCATGGCGTACCAGGTCTCGAACATTTCACGACCGTAGATGCCCTTGATGGTGATCATGTGGGTCACTACGGTGGCCCAGTCGATGCCGATCGGTTCGGCGGGGAGGCCGAGCATGGCGATGCGGCCGCCCTGGTTCATGTTGCTGATCATTTCGGGCAGTGCGGTGGGGTGTCCGCTCATTTCGAGCCCGATATCGAAGCCCTCTTTCATGCCGAGCAGCTCTTGGGCTTCAGCGATGCGCGTTGTCGATACGTTGATCGCGAGGCTGACGCCCATCTCGCGCGCGAGTTGCAATCGTTGTTCGTTCACGTCGGTCATCACAATGTTGCGGGCGCCGATGTGGCGCGCCACCTTGGCGGCCATGAGTCCGATGGGGCCAGCGCCGGTGATGAGTACGTCTTCGCCAACCATCGGGAACGACAGGGCGGTGTGCACGGCGTTGCCCAGGGGGTCAAAGATGGCAGCAAGCTCGGGGTCGATATCGGTGGGATGCGCCCAGACGTTCTGTTCGGGAATAACGACGAATTCGGCAAAAGCACCGTCGCGGTTTACACCAATGCTTGAAGTGAATTTGCAGAGGTGTCGACGGCCTGCTCGACAGTTGCGACAGTGGCCGCAAACGACGTGGCCTTCGCCCGAGACGAGCGCGCCGATCTCGACCGAAGTGACTCCCTCGCCGAGCTCTACAACGTGGCCAGAAAATTCGTGGCCGGGAATAAGGGGAGCATTGATGGCGCCCGCGGCCCAGGCATCCCACGACTCAATATGCAGGTCAGTGCCGCAAATGCCGGTGCGAGCGACCCTGATTTTTACCTCCCCGCGACCAGGGGTTGGCTCGGGGCGTTCGGCCAATATGAGGCCGGGTCCGGCCTTGTCCTTATAGAGGGCTTTCATCGTCGATTCCTCTCAGGCGGCGCAACATGACGGATGGCGTGCGCTTGTGGCGCCCATCATCGACGTGTCCGCTGCTGTGTATCAGAGCACCGCAATGTGGGTACAACGGGGACTCTTCTGCTTGCGTCATTCAAATCATAAGTTGAACCACCCATTTGTGACCGAAATCTCTGAGGGTACCCGTCGAGCACTGCGGGGAGAGTGGCAGAGCAGCGCGCGGTCTAATCCCGAAATCTGCGCTCTATATACTGAACCCGTGATGGGTACCGCACGACTAACGATGATCGGCGTGCTCGCGATCGCCATTGTCGCCAACGTCGTTCAATTTGCGGGGATCGACGAGGTCGCACCCGAAAACTACGAGGCGATTAATCGAAAGCCGAGCTCGGACATTGTCGATATCTCGTCCCGGAGCGCTCCCGTCAACCGCGCTTACGGTCTGTCGTGGGCAATCGCCGCTGCACAGCCCGGCGCCACCGTTCTTGTCTCTGCCGATGACGAGAGCGCGCTAGTGAGCTTGAGAGCCTTCATCTTGGGGTTTGGCGAAGCCCGCTCCGTAACACTTGCCTCTGATTCTGTGCACGACGTGACGTCGCTCGAGGAGCTTCGGGCCAACCCCCACAACGTCTCGGTGGAACGAATCGTGAGTGACGGCCACGGCCACCGTCTCGAAGATTCGTTCTACATTCGCGGCGACTGCTCCGACGATTTCGCACCCGTGCTCGCCGTCGGCCATGTGCCCCTCGACGCTGAGACTGCTGCAGATACGCAAAGCGACTCCGGTTTGGCGCTCGTCGTTGTCGACAACTGCCTGCTACCGAACGGCGGGCTCAGCGAATGATTCTTGAAGTCGTCTTTGTGCTGGCGCTGATTCTCGGTGGTGCCGCTCTTGTCCAGGTTGCCGGTGCCCGCGGACTCGGCGTTCCTATCCTCGGAGCGGCTACCGGCCTCGCGCTCTACCTCTGCATCACGGCTTTCCAAGTTCTGACGCCCATCACGAGCTCGCCGCTTCTCACGCTGATTCTTACGGTTGCTCTCCCGATCGCGCTGTGGGGCTGGCGCCGCTTCCACGGTGCCAACCTTCCGCTTCGTCCGCTCTGGGCAGGTATCATCGTGGCCGGTGTGGTTGGTGCTGTTGCGTTCTTCCGTGCGATACCTCAGGTGGCGTGGTCGAACGACAGCCTCAACTACCTGCTCAACGGTTCTCTGATCGCGAGCAACAACATCACGGTTGCTTCGACGGCGCTGTTGCCCAAGCGGCTCATCGGAGTGCCTGGACTTCACGCTGTGGCAAACCTCGGCGGTGAGCTTTACGTGCAGTCGATTACGCCGCTGATTTCGGCGCTCGTGCTTGCTGTGCTCGGGTGGATGGTGTGGCAGTCGCTCTCGACGCGACTGAGCAAGCGCGCGCTCGTGCTGCTGATCGGTGCCGGACTGCTGTTTCTCGTGTCGATGAACCGTTTCGTATTCCATGCTTTCTATCTCAACGGGCACCTGCTGTTCGCTCTGTTCATGCTCGTCGTTGTCGGTGGCGGTTGGATGCTCGTCTCCTGCGACTCCGTGAGCAAAACTGCGCTCATCACCGCGATGAGTCTCGCCGTCGGTGCTCTCATTTTCATTCGAGCAGAGTCATCAATCCTTGTCATCCTGATGCTCTTGCCGATCATCTTCGATGACTCGGTGAGCAGGCTGCACAAAACGATTCTGTTGGCTGTTTTAGGGGTCGCGACGATCGGATGGCAGTCGTTCATGGTGGCGATCTACCTCGCGCAGCAACAGTCAGTGGGCTTCGAGATCTGGGGCATCTTGGGCTTGGGTGTCGCAATTCTTGCCGTCATTCCCCTGCTCGGATGGAGCGCGCTTATGAAGCGCAGTCGCATTTTCTTGCTGCTCGCCGAAGGCATGCTGTGGCTGGCCCTCGTCGTGCTCGCGGTTCGCACTCCCCAGATTCTCAAAGACAGCCTCACGGCCACTTTTGCGAACGTTGTCGAAGGCGCGGGCTCGTGGGGGCTGTCGCTCCTCTTTATCGGGGCGCTCCTCGTTCTGGCATCCTTTATTGCCGTTCCCCACAGCGTCCACTTGCGTTTTCCGCTGACGAGCTTCATCCCATTAGGGTTCCTGCTGGCGTACTTGCGAGACGCGGCGTATCGCGTTGGTGACGGTGACTCGCTCAATCGCATGTGGATCCAACTCATCCCGGTTGCACTGTTCTACGTGCTGATTGCCTTGGGCATCGGTGAGTGGCGCCGTCGATCTACCGCTGCGGGGCAGGCTCCCGCGTCGGTGACCTCAGACACGCAGTCGATATAGTTGCTGTGGCGTGCTTGTGCCCGGATTTAGTTGAGCGGGTGCGGCGCCTTTTTGCGTTCTGGAGTGCGGAGAGAACTTGCTGAAGAAACTGAAAGCTATCGCGACACATCTGTTGGCGATCACGTGGATTCGAAAAACCTACGAACTTGTCAATCGCGTATTTCTCGAGACGTTCGGCTCGAGTCGAATTCTGGCGCACTTTTTCTACATGTTCTCGTTCTTGGCGTTCAACCGCGAGCAGGCGGCAGTGCTGCGCGGCCGCCGCAATTACTACCGCAACAAGAACCAAGACCGCACTTCGCGGGTAGAGCTTCGCCGCAATATCCACCGCCTCGAGAAGGGCATCATCATGATGCCGCGGCGCGATGTCTTTGCGCGCGATTACATCACCGAGACGGTGGAGTTCTACGAACTGGCTGCGCGCCAGTGCTCCACCGACCCCAACTCACTCGAGACGAGCGAGGTCGAGTGGGCTCATAACGTGCTCACCGAGTACTTCCGAGTCAGCACCGGCTCGGACCCTGTCGTGGATGCTGCGCGCACACGTTTCTCCGAACTCAGCTACAGCCCCGCTGACACCAGCAAAGTTCCGTACGCCAAGAAGAACCTCTCCGACATCAGCTACGAACAGCTGCACGAGCTCGCGATGCAACGCCGCTCGGTGCGCTGGTTCGAACAGAAGCCTGTGCCGCGAGAGTTGGTCGACAAGGCTCTGATCATCGGCCGCCAAGCGCCAACAGCGTGCAACCGGCTTCCTTATGAATTCCGTGTTTTTGATGATCCGGAAATGGTCAAGACTGTCGCCGGATTGCCGTTCGGTGCGGCCGGGTATGCGCAGAACATCCCGACCATCATCGTGGTTGTCGGCAAGCTCGAGAGCTACTTCAGCCCGCGCGATCGTCACGCGATCTACATCGACTCGTCGCTGGCAGCGATGTCGTTCATGTACGGCCTCGAGACTCTGGGCCTGAGTTCAAGCGTGATCAACTGGCCAGACTTTGAGCCCCTCGAAGCGAAGATGCAGAAGACTCTGGGTCTTGACGTGACCGATCGCGTGATCATGCTGATTGCCGTCGGATACGCCAACCCCGACGGCCTCGTGCCGTACTCGCAGAAGAAGGAACTCGACACATTCCGCTCGTACAACCAGTTGCGATGACGACGCCATCATCCTCGGGAGCGCGCAAGCGACTGCTGCGCTGGGGCCTCACCGTCGTTGTTCTTTCGCTAGTCGCAGTGTTGTTCTGGCGAGCTCTCGCCGACAACTGGGTCGAGGTTCAGGCGCAACACCTGCAGTTCAATTGGCTCATGGTCGTGGCAGTGGTGCTCTTCGCGGTGGCGGTTCCGGTCTCAGGATTGTTGTGGGGCGCGATCGTCAACAGGCTGAGCCCGACGACCACGGTGACTCCGCGCGAGGCGATGGCGGTTCATTCGGCATCGTGGCTTCTCAAGTACGTCCCTGGCCAGGTCGGCTCGTTGCTCAACAAAGTGATCTGGGGCAAGAAGCGCGGCATCAGCCGCAGCATCATGGTTATCTCGTTTATCTACGAGAACGTGTTCCTACAGGTGTCGTCAATCGTGCCGAGCGCAGCAATTCTGCTGGTGAGCGTTGGCCTCGTCATCTTCCAAGACAACCCTGTCACGGTATTGCTGCCGATTCTGGCGCTCATACCGCTGCTGATGGTTCTCGATCGTCGGCTTTTTCACCCCGTGCTCAATTTCGGCGCCAAGCGCATCCTCAAGCAAGAGCTCCCGCGCGAATACTTCTTGCCCCCGGCAGCGGTCGGTAGGTACCTCCTCGGGTTTGTAGTGCCGCGCGTCATCAACGGTGTCGGCTTCGTCTTCGTCGCGTCGTCGTTTCTTGACCTCGAGCCATCAGCATGGCTTCCGCTAGCAGCTACCTATGTGCTCGCGGGCGCGATCGGCATCTTGGCGGTATTCGTGCCGAGCGGACTTGGCGTGCGCGAAGCAGTCATTTTTGTTTTCGCTCTGCAGTACATGACGCCAGCGCAAGCTGTCATCCTCTCGCTCCTGGCTCGACTGCTCAGCACCGTTGCGGATGCCGTGGTTGCGTTGTTTTATGGAATGCTGACTCTGTGGCTCAAGCGTCGCCCCCCTCAGCTCACTCCGAGTGGATGACGGACGCCAGGAGACTGCGTTCGTTTACCTCAGCGGTCTAAAGTTCGCACCACACCCTTTTTACTTCTGGAGCTGATTTTTTCGTGAAGGTTTTTGTTCAGATCCCGTGCCTGAATGAGGAGACGACTCTTCCTTCGGTGTTGGAGTCGATTCCGCGCGAAATTGCGGGCGTCGACGAACTGCACATTCTTGTTATCGACGACGGCTCGACCGACCGCACCATCGAGGTCGCGAAAGCGCACGGCGTCACTCACTTCGTGCGCCATCCGGGTAACCGTGGGCTCGCCCGTTCCTTCTCTGACGGCGTGAGCTATGCCCTCGCGCAGGGTGCTGACATTGTCGTCAACACCGATGGCGACAATCAGTACCCTCAGAACCGCATCCCCGACCTCATCGCCCCGTTGATGAATGGCTCTGCAGACATTGCCATCGGTGACCGTCAAACGGCGACCATCGCGCACTTCTCGCCGTTCAAGCGCTTGCTCCAGCGATTCGGTAGCCGCGTGGTAAACATGGCTGCAGGCACAGATGTTCCGGATGCCGCGAGCGGTTTTCGCGCCTACTCGCGTGAGTCGCTGTTGCGCCTCAACGTTGTGACTGAGTTCAGCTATTGCATGGAAACGATCATTCAGGCCGGTCACAAGCGCATGCGTCTGGCCAGCGTTCCGATCGAGACGAATGCCAAGACTCGCGAGTCGCGCTTGTTCTCGTCGATGTGGCAGCACGTGGGGGAGTCCGCTCGGGCGATCATCCGCAGCTATCTCATGTTCCGCCCGCTGGCGTTCTTCTTGCCGCTCGGCACGGGGCTGACAATCGCGTCACTCGTTCCGTTCGTTCGCTACTTGATCCTGTGGCTGTCGGGCACGGCAGGCGATCACATTCAGTCGCTTATTTTGGGCGCGGCACTTCTCGTCGGCGGGCTGCTGAGCTTCGCGCTCGGACTGCTCGCTGACCTTATGCGGATCAACCGCATCCTGCTCGAAGACTCGATGGAGCGAACCAAACGAATTGAGTTTGGTCCGGGCTACACCGCAACGAAACTGAAGGGCCAGTCGCACGAATGACCGCTCCCCACATCACCATCATTGGTTCCGCGTTAGCGGGCAATAAGGGCGCTTCAGCGATGCTGGAAAGCGCGATTCAAACGTTGAGCCCGCGCGTTCCTGGCGTTAGCTTCACGCTTCTCAGCATGTACCCCGAGGAAGATCGCGCGCAGAACTCTTACGACAACCTCGAGATTGTGGCGGCTCAGCCTCGCCAGCTCGGCGTCACTATCAACTCGCTGGCATTGCTCTACCGCATCCTCCCGCCGCTTCGCCCACTGCTGCGCCAACGCTCGAAGGCGATCGGGGCCTTGGCCAAATCGCAGGTTCTTCTCGACCAGGGCGGCATTACGTTCACCGATGGCCGGGAGAAGTTTCTTCTCTACAACGTGGCATCCATTCTTCCGGCGATGTTCGTGAAAACTCCTGTCTTTAAGTGCGCTCAAGCAATTGGGCCTTTCACGAATCCGGTGAACCGCCGAGCCGCACGCTTCTTCTTGCCCAAGGTGCACACCATCGTGACCCGTGGTGCTAAGACGCACGAGTTCGCTGAGGGCCTAGGGCTGAAGAACCTCGTCGCGGGTGCCGACTATGCCTTCTCGTTGGAACTCGATGGCACCGAGCATGACGAGGTGGCGAAGCAATTCGATCTGTCGTTCTTCGAGGCCGGCACGGTTGTTGGCTTGTCGCCGAGTGTCGTCTTGCAGAAGAAGGTCGATGCTCGGGATGGTGACTACATCGGTCAGACGGCTGACTTCGTCACGCACCTTCTCCAGTCGGGTCGCAAGGTCGTGCTTCTTCCGCACAGTGCTCGGGATGGCTCCACAAAGACCCACAACAACGACTTGCCTCTCTGCCGCGAAATCTCTGAACGCGTAGGTGCGCATAAGAACCTGCTCTTCATCGACAAGGAGCTGCCGTCACAGCAGCTGCGATTCATTATCGGTGAATGCGATCTCTTCGTCGCCAGTCGCTTTCACGCCATGGTGTCGGCTCTGGCCATGGCGGTGCCCACCCTCGTCATTGGGTGGAGCCATAAGTATCAAGAAGTACTCGAGATGTTTGACGCCGAGGAATGGGCGATGCCGCACAGCGAAGCCGAGCTGGGGGCGCTCGTGAAGCGTTTCGAAGAACTCTCAGAAGCGCGCACCGAGGTGGCTGCATCGCTGCAGAGGCACTTGCCCACGGTTCGCCGGCGCTCTCTTGCGCAGGCAGATCTCATCGCGAAGATTGTGACTGACGGGGCCGCCTAGCCACATTCGACTTCACCCAGGCTGGCTAGTGGTGGTGCACGTGCTCTTCGTCGATGTTACTTTCGGGCTCGATCTGGAACGTTGAGTGTTCGATGCTCAGTTCAAAGTGTTCGGCGACGCATTTTTGCAGCGCGGGCAGCATCTCGGCGGCGTGACCGTCGCGGAAGCACGCGTCGCCAACAATGACGTGTGCGGTGAGCACGGGCAGGTCAGACGAGATGCGCGTGATGTGCAGGTCGTGCACGGCAGTGACGTGTTCCATGGCCATGATGTGGGCGCGCACCGCTTCGGGGTCGATACCCTTCGGGGTGGATTCCAGCAGCACTCCGAGGCTGGCTTTCAGCAGGATGATGGTGCGGGGCACGATCAGCAGGGCGATCAGGATGCCGACCACGGCATCCGCCTGATACCAGCCGAAGAGGGCGATCACGATTGCGCTGATGATGACGCCGACGGAACCGAGCGCGTCGTTGACGACTTCGAGGAACGCGGCTTTCATGTTGAGGTTGGAGTTGCGGCCGCCGGTCAGCACGACCATGGCGGCGAGGTTGGCGAGGAGACCGATGATTCCGAAGATCAGCAAGCCGGTTGGCTGAATCTCTGGTGGGTCGAAGAGGCGGCGCACGCCTTCAACGAGGGCGTAGATTCCGACGGCGAAGAGCAGGCTCGATTGCGCCATGGCACTCAATACTTCGGTGCGCTTGAGACCCCACGAGTGTTTGCTGGTAGCGGGGCGCTGCATGAGACCAGCAGCGAGCAGAGCCATGAGCAGGCCGGCAGAGTCGGTGAGCATGTGGGCGGTGTCGACGAGCAGCGCAAGGCTGCCGGTGACGATCGCCCCGATGGCCTGGGCGATGACAACGCCAACGGTGATGATGAACGCGATCAGTAGCCGAGTGCGGTTGCTGGTGCCCGCGCCGTGGTCGTGCCCGGCACCCATCAGTGTGCTCTGCTGGGTTGGGCGTTGGTGGCAGCAACGTCGGGCGCGTGATGGCTGTGACGCACGGTGCCATCGACAGCATGCTCCGCTTGGAACACGGCAACGCGGATGAGTTCGAGCGCGTGCTCGTTGCTGAGTCGGTAATAGACACGGGCGCCTTCGTGGCGCGTGGTGACGACTCGGCTCATGCGCAGTTTCGCGAGGTGTTGAGACACCGTGGCCTGCGGCTTGGAGACACGTTCCGCGATCTCGCCGACGGCTAGTTCGCCTTCGCGAAGGGAGAGAACGATACGAAAGCGGGTGGCATCGGCGAGCAGGGAGAAGATTTCGACAGCGACTGAAACATAGTCGTCGCTGGGGTCTGACCAGTCAGAAATATCTGCGCTCACACGAATATAATCACATGCGCAGGTTCGAATATCAATAGCTCCGCACAGTTCACGGCTGCCACGCAGCGACTATGCGGCCGAGGGTGCGGTGAAGGCAGCGGGCTGGTTCTACCCGCGCGCTTCTGTGCTTGCGGGCCGGAACTGCCGGGCGTGGCGGGCTTGAGCCTCATCGAGCGTGGCGCAGGTGCCTAATGGCCTAGCGAGGTGATCGGTGATGAAGAATTCACCGGAAGCACTTCGCTCGATCATTCCAGCAAATTCTCCGGCGGCATTGCCAACCCAGAGACCCGTCTGGATGGTCGTCCACACGACGGTGGGGCGTGCTCGGTCTGTCGAACTTTCGGTCGGCCGGGGCGCGGCAATCGTCATAGTTTTTTACTCCTTCGAGTTCACACTATTGAAGACCTCAGACACTTCAGTGGTGCATCCCGTTGCTGTTCGGGTTTTGCTAACTAAGATTCAACTCCTCGCAAGCGCGTCTGTCGAGCCTTCATTCGAGCAATTTCTTTGTTCGTAACATTTGCGGCTCAAGCGGGCGTCGGTTGCTCTTCTGCGCGTACATCATCCAGCATCTTGCGGCGTCCGATGAGGAACCAGCAGAGCGGGCCCGCGATCGTAATGACAAGCGATATTGCTACCCACGCGGCGAGCTCGATACCCCGCAGGGTGGCGCGATTGCGATAGATCGACACGAGCGCGAGCACGGAGACGATAGCTGAGGTGAGGCCCAGCACGACGAAAAATCCGATGTAGGCGAACCAGAAGATCATCATGAAGATGATCGCGACTGCTGCCGATCCGTCGGGTCCACCATTGCTCACTGCTGCAAAAATGCTCATGTTTTAAGGGTACCGTGCGTGAGCGGCGCACCATAGCCCTCAAAGGGGCGTCGTGTCATTGCGTTCGGCGCAATAAAGCTGCACGAAGTCGACCGCGAGACGAGGCGGCTATCCGGCACTACCCGCCGGGAGATATCATCGACTAAGAGTGGCTCGGAGCAGTGCTGATCGTTGCCGAACACTCGACTGATTCGCTTTCTGCGGTGGCGGCTCGGTCTAGTAGCGCTTGAGGCTCAAGGCCCGAGTCGCATCCGATTGGCATTCCTTATTTCTCGTTTCAGAAAGCCGCCATGACTCCGACCGATTCCATCCTGCGTGGCTACCTGAGCGACAATGCTGCCGGCGCTTCGCCGCAGATTCTGGATGCCGTTGTCGCGGCATCCGCGGGCCCTGCTGCGCCTTATGGAAACGATGCGCTCACGGCTCAGATGCGCGCCAAGATGGCGGCAGCGTTCGAGTGCGACCTTGAGGTATTTGCGGTCGGCACCGGATCAGCGGCTAACGGAATCGGCCTTGCTTCGCTCACGCGGCCGTGGGGCAGCATTCTCGCGCACGCCGACAGCCACATCCAGAACGACGAGGCCGGTGCTCCCGAGTTCTTTACCGATGGCTCAAAGATTGTGTTGCTCGGAGGCGAGCACTCCAAGATAGACCCCGACGAGTTGCGGGTCGCTGTGAAAGCTGGTCGCGGCGACGTGCACAGCGTTCAGGCCTCCGTGCTCAGCATCACGCAGGTCACCGAGACGGGCAGCGTGTACACGATCGACGAATTGCGCGTACTGACAGACATTGCGCGCGAGGCTGGACTGCGCATCCACATGGATGGCGCTCGCTTTGCAAACGCTCTCGTCGCCCTCGATGTGAGCCCCGCCGAGATGACGTGGAAGCTTGGCGTCGACATGCTCTCGTTCGGGGCGACCAAGAATGGCGCGCTGACGGCGGATGCCATTGTCTGCTTTGACCCGACTCTGGCGACTGAACTGTCGTTCCGTCACAAGCGCGGCGGCCAGCTCACCTCCAAGATGCGGTTCCAGGCCGCCCAGCTCGACGCGTATTTGACCGATGACCTCTGGCTCGACAACGCGCGCCAAGCCAATGCGATGGCCGCGCGCCTTCGCGCGGGAATCGCGGATGTCGCGGGCGTCACTGTCACGAGCGAGCCCGGCAGCAACATCCTCTTCGCTGTCTTCTCTGACGAACTTACTGAAGCCCTCCACGATCGCGGCTTCGGTTTCTACGCCAACCGTTGGGAGCCCGGTGTCGTGCGCATCGTGGTGTCGTTCGCGCACCAAGCCGCCGACATCGACGAGTTCGTCGCTGCCATCCGCGAGCTCGCGTAGCGCGCACGCCTAGCGCGCATCCGTAGCGCGCACGCCTAGCGCGCATCCGTAGCGCGCACGCCTAGCGCTAACGTCTTAAACGGAACTGGCCCGACGCACACGCGCCGTGATGGCGAAGTGTTCGTCGGGCCAGTTTCATAGGCGAGCCAGCGCCAATTAGTCCGTGCTGGGGCGATCCGTTTGTTCAGGCGAACCTGCGGCTGTCTCACCGGATGCATCACCGGCTGGGTCGCTGTCCGTCGCTGCGTCGGCAGCGGGGGTCTCGGCGCTGGCCTCAGTAACCGTCACTCCGGCGGGCGGAGCCATGCCGATCGTGGTGCGAAGCACCGAGCCGCGGGCCACGGCAATCGCGATCACGGCGGTAGCGCTGACGAGGGCGGCGATCATGAAGATGGAACCAAACGCGTCCGCGTAGGCGTGGTGGAATGCTGTCTGAATGACCTCGGGGAGGTCGGTGATGTTGAGGCTGGTTTCTCCCGAGCTGTTCGAAAGTGCGCTGGGGTCGACCCCGATTTCGGCGAGGTCGTCCACGATGTTGGTGCTCACGTGGTTGGTGAGCACCGCACCCAACACGGTGACGCCAACGGCGCCGCCGAGCGAGCGGAAGAACGCGATTGCAGCCGAGGCAGATCCGACATCCTTCACGTCGACGGTGTTCTGAACCGCAAGCACGACGTTCTGCACGAGTGCGCCGATACCGACGCCCATGAGCACCATGTAGATCACGACTGTCCAGTAGGCGGTGTCGTGGGTGATCGTGCCGAGGCCTGTGAGGCCGGCGAAGAGCAGGATGCTGCCCACCAGCATGACGGGCTTCCAGCGACCGATGCGGCTGACGATGAGCCCACCGATGGTTGCTGAGAGCAGTTGCGAAATGATCATTGGGATCGTCATCAGGCCGGCCTGCGTGGGAGTGGCTCCCGTGCCGAGCTGGAAGTACTGAGTCAAGAAGATGCCCGAGCCGAACATTCCGACACCGATGCCGACGCTGGCGACGATCATCCAGATGGTGGTCGAGTTGCCGAGTAGGCGCAACGGAATCATCGGGGTGGGCGCGCGCAGTTCAACGACAACGGCGAAGAAGCCGACGACGAGGAAGGCGGCGAGGAAGACGCCCGACTGCCACGAGATCCAGTCGTAGTCGTTGCCCGCGAAGGTGACCCAGAGCATCGGGAGAGCTGCGGTGATGGAGACCAGAACGGCTCCGAGGTAGTCAAGCCGGGTCTTGGCGTGCGGGTTGGTGGGCAGGTGAAGCTTCATCTGCAGCACAATGAGGGCGATAATGGCCAGCGGCAGGCTGACGAAGAAGCACCAGCGCCATCCGAGCGAGTCGGTAATGATGCCGCCCAGGAGTGGTCCGGAGACAGTGGCGACGGCCATGACGGCACCCATGTAGCCGGCGTAGCGGCCGCGCTCGCGTGGCGCGATGATCGAGCCCATGATCGACTGCACGAGCGCGGTGAGGCCACCCATCGCGATGCCTTGGAGTGCGCGAGCGATCATCAGCACGCCGATAGAGCCAGCGAATCCGGCGGCAATCGATCCGACGAGGAAGAAGACGATGGAGAGCTGGGTCAGCATCTTCTTGTTGTAAAGGTCAGACAGCTTTCCCCAGATCGGGGTGGTGATCGTCATGGCTAGCAGGCTGGAGGTGATGACCCAGGTGTACTGACGCTGGGTTCCGTCGAGCTCGGCGATGATGGTCGGCAGTGCAGTAGAGACGATCGTGGTGGAGATCATGGCAGTGAAGAGAGCGGCGAGGAGGCCGGTCATCACCTGCAGGATTTCGCGGTGGGTGTAGGTCACGGGAGCGCCCGGCTGATCGGGGGATGGCGCTGCGGCGCGTGCGGGTGCTGTCATTCGTTGTTCTCGTCTTCGTCGTGAGTGGTGAGTGTGTCGGTCGGTCTAGCGGAGTCGGGCATGGCGCTGGTTTCAGCGTCAGCCGGAGTTTCGGAGGGCTCAAGCACGTCAGCCAAACGCTCGTTGAGCGCGCTGAGCAGGCTGATGGCCCGCTCGGCTTCTTGGGGAGTCCAGTCGTCGAGAGCAGTAGCAAAATTACGGATGATGTGGCTGTTGCCTTCGGCCACCGCCGTGCGCCCCTGCTCGGTGATGGAGATGAGGATCGCGCGTGCATCGCTCGGGTCAGGGCGGCGTTCGACGAGCTCTTCTGCTTCGAGCGCCTCGACAGCGCGGGAAGCGACGGGGGCTGAGACAACGAGCTGGGTGGCGAGTTCACCGAGTCGAGCATCAGAGTCGATCAGGCACCGCAAGAATCCGTACTTCGTGCCGGCGAGACTGCGTTCGCGACTGCGTTGGCCGGCCTTGCGGAAGGTGCGGCTGATCGTGACCATGCCGGTAAGTAGCCGTGCGGCATCCGTCTCGTCAATCATGTCTCATCTCCTTAAGCACTTAGCGAGACTAATCATATTGCTTACCTTAAGCAACTAAATCTTTGATGGAGTTTTCTGGCCTCGATCTGACCGTGCTCTGTGCTCGCGCACGGCAGGCGCAGGGGGAGTAGCGTCGGGGCATGAAAACCATTGCAGCCGCTGAGGTCATGGCTGAATTGGCGGCGCTCGAGGATCCCCAAGCTCGCGCCATCAACGAACGTCACGGCGACGACCACGGAGTGAACCTGAGCAAGCTGCGGGCGATCGCCAAACGGCTCAAGACGCAGCATCCGCTCGCCGTTGAATTATGGGAAACGGATGACACCCCCGCGCAACTGGTGGCGCTGCTGATCTGCAAGCCCAAAGAATTCACCCGCGACGAACTGGATGCCATGGTGCGCCAGGCGAGGGCATCGAAGGTGCGCGACTGGTTGATCAACTATGTCGTCAAGAAGAGCCCCCACTTCGAAGAGTTGCGGGTGGCGTGGACGGATGACCCGGATGCCGGAGTGCGCAGCGCTGGCTGGGCGCTCACCGCCGAGCGAGTGCGCAAGAAGGCTGACGGGCTCGATCTCCCCAGCCTGCTCGACGTTGTTGATGCCGAGATGAAGGATGCGCCGGATCGACTGCAGTGGGAGATGAACAACACCCTCGCCTACATCGGAATCGAGCATGCCGACCTGCGCGAGCGAGCGCTCGAGATTGGCGAACGGCTCGAGGTGCTGAAGGACTATCCCACCCCGCGAGGGTGCACTTCTCCCTATGCGCCGTTGTGGATTGCGGAGATGGTGCGCCGCCAAGAGAAGCGGTAGCGTCGAAGCATGAGTGAGTCGGCGAAGACGAACACGAGTACGGATGCGAGTGCCGGTGCTGGGGCGGCCCACGGCAGCGCGGCCGCCAGCAGCAGGGCCGCCAGCAGCACGGCCATGCCGGCGGAGGTAACGGCAACTTTCGACGACTATCCGGAACCGATTCGCGCCGAACTGCTCATGCTTCGTGAGCTGATCCTGGCCACGGCATCCGAGGCTGACGGTGTTGGCGCGATCACCGAAACCCTGAAGTGGGGCGAGCCGGCGTACCTCACAAAGGAGACGCGCAGCGGCAGCACGATTCGCATCGCGCCGACGAACGCGAAATCGGCACACGACTATGCGATGTTCTTTATCTGCAGCACCAACCTGGTCAGCGACTTTCGGGCCCAGTTCGGCGATACCTTCGCGTATGAGGGCGACCGCGCGGTGCTCTTCAATGTTGGCGACAGAATCCCGGTCGATGAGTTGCGTGAGTGCGTGCGGCAGGCGCTGACCTATCATCTCGGTTCAGAAGCTCGGCGCTGAGAAGCGCAGCCCGTCTTCGTTATCGGCTATCGCCCAGCTAGCGAGAGTGCGCCGTCGATTACGATCAGTGGGACGTAAGGCAGGGAGGGTGACCGTGACGCAGCAGGCGACGAACGTTGTTCAATCGCTTCGTGCTGCCCTTCTGGTGATCGCGGCGCTGCTGGCGATAGTGGCGCTTGTCGCCATGCACTCGGTCGCAGCGGATGCGGCTCCGGCCATGACCGGCCACACTATCGCCCAATCCGCCGCAGCATCGCACGACTCGGAACCCTCGAGCGTCGAGCATTGCCCCTGCCCCAGCGACTCCGATTCGTCGATGTCGATGGCGGAGTGCACGCCGATTGCGGCTTTGACGGGCGTCGTCGCCCCGGCGTCATTGCGCTCGCAGTGTGCACTTGCGGGTCCGCATCCGGCCTCTCACCCGCTGAACACCGGCGCCATCCTGGGCGCTCCCGCACCTTCGCTTCACGCGCTTTCTATCAATCGCACCTAATCGGCGGGATGTCGGCTTAGCCGAGATCTTTACGGCTCCTTTCGGGGTGCCGCCGATTTGAGTACGAATGAGAAGGAACACAGTGAAGAACAGAATCAAGAAGAATGCCATCCCCCTCGCGGCCAGCGCATCCATTGTCGCGATTGCCTTGGCCGGGTGCGCTTCTCCAGCGCCGATCGCCGGTGCCGACACTGCGCCGTCAGCGCTAAACGTTTTCGAGCACGTGCATGGCTTAGGAATCGACTCGAACGACAACGTACTTGTCGCGAGCCATTCGGGTATTTACCGCGTGGATGCTGCCGGCGAGTTGAGCGGCCCTCTTGGCGGAGAGCCGTTTGATGCGATGGGCTTTGCGGCGGCGGGCGATCAGTATTTCGTTTCAGGGCATCCGAGTTCTAGCTCCAGCACCTTTGAGGGGCCGAACCTAGGGCTGCTCTCGAGTGCGGATGCGGGGGAGTCATGGGCGAGCGTCTCGCTAGCCGGGGCCACAGATTTCCACTCGCTCACTGTCAACCAGAATGACCCCACCCAGCTGTACGGATTGTCATCCGACGGCGCGCCGCTGTCGGCGAGCACAGATGGCGGGGTGACCTGGAGCGCCGGTGCGAGCATCGAAGCCTATTCACTCGTCGCCGACCCGAGCAGCGCTGAGAGACTATATGCCACTACGCCCGACGGTCTGGCGGTGAGCGAGAATTCCGGGCAGTCGTTCGCTCTGACTGCGGATGCACCGCTGCTGTATTTGCTTGCGGCCGCAGCAAATGCACCCGGAATGCTCGTGGGAGTGGATGTTGAGGGCGCCGTCTGGGTGCGTTCGTCTGAGGACGAGGGATGGTCTGCCCGAGGCTCGGTGCAGGGGACCGCGTTCGCGCTCACCGTCGGGGCCGAGGGCGACCGCATCGCTCTGATCGATGAGCGCGGTCTTGTCGAGTCGTTCGACGGTGGACATACCTGGACGATTCTCACGGCCGGATAGGCCGAAGGGAGAGGGGCGCTGCTTTCGTGCGCGCATAGTCGTAGCAAGCTATTGACTCTAGCCACATAGCTAACTAAGTTAGCCACATGACAAATCGAGATTCAGCCGGCGCAGTCACTCAGCACCTCGCGGTGCCCGGTGGCAACGTCGCCTTCGATGAGCGCGGCAGCGGCCCCCTTATCCTTCTAGTGCCCGGAATGGGCGACCTCCGCTCGACGTACCGCTTTCTCGCTCCCGCGCTCGCGGCCGCAGGCTACCGCGTCGTCTCGACCGAACTCCGCGGCCATGGCGACAGTGACGCGAGCTTCCCTTCCTATGGTGATGAGGCAACGGCATCCGACATCGCTGCGCTGCTACGGCAGTTGGATGCCCCGGCTGTCGTTGTCGGCAACTCCATGGGTGCTGGCGCTGCGGTTATCGCCGCGGCAGAAATGCCCGAACTCGTCGCCGGTCTTGTGCTGGTTGGCCCCTTCGTGCGGGAGCCAGCATCCGCGAATCCGCTCATGAAGCTCGTCATGCGCATCCTGATGGCGCGCCCCTGGGCTGCCGGGGTTTGGGAGGCGTACCTCCCGAAGCTTTACGCGGGTGCCAAGCCCAGCGACTTCGCGGAGTATCAGGATGCCGTGATCGCGGCGATGAAACGCCCCGGTTACGCGCGTGCCTTCAGTCTCACGACGCGCACCGATCACGTAAAAGCGGAGGAGAGTCTGGCTGCCATCACGACCCCTACGCTGGTGGTTATGGGCGATAACGATCCCGATTTTCCTGATCCCAAGGCGGAGGCTGGCTGGATCAGCGCAACCCTCGGCGGCGCAACCGTGATGATCGAGGATGCCGGGCACTACCCGCAGTCGCAACAGCCTGAACAGACGGCTACCGCGATTCTCGACTTCCTCAGCGCTTCGGGACACCGCGGTTCGGGACGCGGCGCAGAAGGACACCGTGCCTAGAGCCGGGCTCAGCACCGCCGCCGTCATCGAACGAGCCGCACAGCTCCTCGACGAGCACGGCTCCGAAAGCCTCAATCTGGCAGCCGTGGCGACCAGCTTTGGCGTGAAAATTCCCTCCCTCTATAAGCACGTCGATGGCGTGCAAGGGCTGCGGCGTGGCATCATGCTCGCCGCCAAGGCAGAGCTCACGGCGGCGATGGAGCAGGCCGCGGTGGGGCGCTCGCGCGACGATGCCATTCGCGGTATTGCGGTGGCGTACCGCGAGTGGGCGCTGCGGCATCCGGGGCAGTATCCGCTGACGGTGCGTGCACCAATGCCCGATGACGCGGATGACGAAGCGGTGTCAGCCGCGAGCGTTGCGGTGATCTTCGCGGTGCTTGCGGGTTACAGCCTGCGCGACGATGACGCAGTGGATGCCACTCGTTTTCTCCGCTCAGCACTCCACGGCTTCGTGTCGCTCGAAACGGGCGGAGCCTTTGAGTTGCCCGTCGACCGCGAACGCAGCTTCAGCGCTCTCGTGGGAAGCGTCGTGACGGCGCTCGCCGCGTGGGGCAGTGGTCCTGAATCGGTCACGACGTCCGAGCCGTGGTTGCCCGCGGGCTGGCAGCATCCGACCCACGTCTCCCTGCCGACTGGCCACCACCTCCGCCCGATCCGTGCCTCCGATACCGAACTCGATATGGATGCCGTGATGGGGTCGCGGGAACGGCTGTGGTCGATCTATGGCGAGGCCTGGGGCTGGCCGCCGGCGACGATGACGGCCGAGCAGGATCGCGCCGATCTGCAGCGGCATGCCGACGAGATGCAGACCCACGAGTCGTTTAACTTCGCGCTCTTTGACGAGAACGAGACGGAACTCATCGGCTGTGTTTATATCGACCCCAGCGACGACGAGACAGCGGATGCCGACGTTTCCTGGTGGGTGCGGGACGAGTACGTCGGCACCGAGCTCGAAGCCGCACTCGATACGTTCGTGCCGGCATGGATCGAACGCGATTGGCCGCTCACGAACCCACGCTTCGACCAGTTTTAGGGGAAAGCCGCAGATGCAGATTGTGGTGCGCCCACAGCGCTTCGCGCGCGCCGTTCCGCGCTAAAAGATTGCCGCGACGACGGCAAACACCACAGTTGACACAAGTACATCGGTGAGCATGACGGCTGCGATGCCGATGCCAATCCCGGCGGCCAGCTGTGGTTTGCTGCGCTGCACGGCGCCGGCGATTCCGAAACCGAGGCCGGTGAGGCTGACGATAACGAGAACGACGTTGCTGGCTAGTCCCCATGCGTTCATTAGTTCGTAGCCGGCGGTGAAAGTGAGATTCGTTTGCGCCACGAAGAACACAGTGCCGAGGATGATGGCGACAATGCCGCTGATCAGCGAGGTGCGACCGGCGGTGTTGTTCGCGGACCGAACCGCACTCGTGTGATTGTTCGCGTCAGGAATCGTGGTCACGGTGCTGCTCCAAGGGGGTGGGGAAGGATGTGTTTTCCGCCTTCGATCAGACTGCCAGCACGAGGCGTCGAATTCAAGAGATTGCTGGCTAGGGCTAGGAGAAATCCGTTGCAACCGCGTTGCGGTGGTACTCAAAGATCATGCTCGTGTTCGTGGAGGCAACGCTGTGGCGGGCCGACAAGTGATCAACGACAAAGAGCCGTACCTTTGACGAGTTCTCGACCGCGATGTGCACGAGAAAGTCATCGCCGCCGCCCACGAAGAACAGCTGAATCACTTCGGGCAGTCGACGGATTTCTTCGGTAAAGGCTTGGATGCTCTCTTGGCGCGCGCCCGGGCGCAGGGAGACTCCGATGATGGCTTGAAGGCCCCGGCCGAGCTTCTCGTGGTTCAGCGCAGCGTGGAATCCCGTGATGAGGCCGCGGTCGAAGAGCGACTTGATGCGAGTGTGGGCAGTGGATGCTGCGATACCCACGGTGCTGGCGACAGCCGCGTTGCTGATCCGGGCATCCCGCGAGAGAAGCGCGAGGATCTTCGTATCGATCGGATCAAGCTCGTCGGCCATGCGAAGATCCTTCGGTTGAAATGTCGCTGAGGTGCCATTTTCGCACGAATCCACATGACTTTCGAAAAAACGCCGATCAAAATTCTGACTTTTCCACGAAAGGCAGAATTTCTGACAGGGTTGAGCAACTCCACCCCGCTGCGAAAGGTAAGTCGATGCGCATTTCCGTGCCTGCTGAAATCAAGAACAACGAGAATCGTGTCGCCATCACGCCTGCGGGCGTTGATACCTTGGCGGCTGGCGGGCACACCGTCATCATTCAAGCCGGCGCTGGCCTCGGTAGTGGCTTCACCGATGAGCTCTACGCGGCAGCGGGCGCACAGATTGTTGCCGATGCAGCCGAGGTGTGGGCATCCGCCGATCTCGTTGTGAAGGTCAAAGAGCCGATCGCTTCGGAGTACGGCTACTTTCGTGAAGACCTCGTTCTCTTCACCTACTTGCACCTCGCGGCGGACCGCGCGCTGACCGAAGCCCTCGTGACCTCGGGGACGACTGCGGTCGCCTATGAGACCGTTCAGGGCGATGACCGTTCGCTCCCACTTCTGGCCCCGATGAGTGAGGTCGCCGGTCGACTCTCTATCGTTGCTGGCGCGCACGCTCTGCTCAAGGCTGAGGGCGGCAGTGGTCAGCTTCTTGGTGGAGTCGCCGGAACCCCCAAGGCCAAGGTTGTCGTGATTGGTGGCGGTGTTGCTGGCGAGCACGCTGCGGCTAACGCGCTCGGTTTGGGTGCAGCTGTTACGATCATCGACATCTCGCTTCCGCGCCTTCGGGTTCTCGAAGAGCGCTTCAACGGCCAGATTCAGACCCGCGTTTCGACGCGATACGAAATCGCCGAGCAACTTCTCGAAGCCGACCTCGTCATCGGTTCGGTGCTGATTCCCGGTGCAGCAGCCCCCAAGCTCGTCACCGACGAAATGGTTGCCTCCATGAAGCCCGGTTCTGTGCTCGTTGACATTGCGATCGACCAGGGCGGATGCTTCGAAGGCTCCCACGCGACGACCTACGACGATCCAACCTTCACGGTTCACAACTCGCTCTACTACTGTGTTGCCAACATGCCCGGCGCCGTTCCGCGCACCTCGACCCGCGCACTGAGCAATGCCACGCTGCCGTTCGTTGTCGCCATCGCGAACCACGGTTGGGATGCTGCCGCTGCCGCATCGCCGGCGCTTGCTCGCGGACTCAACGTCGCCAATGGCGAAATCGTCAACGAGGGCGTTCGCGCCGCAATGGCGGTTCGCTAGTCGCTGTTCGCTAGCTCCGGTTGGCTAGTTCCGTTTGGCTAGAACTTAATTGCAAGTTCTGCGTTCACGCGCGTCCAGCCGGGTTTGAGCGGTTTTGTGTAATCCGGCGGCATCAAGTGCACGCTGGCGCTGTTGATGCTGCCGAAACCGCCGACAATGCCATCTTCAGCAAATTGCTCAGCGGGGCTGCAGACTGCAAGCGAGAACGCGTCGCTATCGGCGTCATCGCGCGGCGGAGGAGCGAGCGCGATGATGCACTGCTCTCCCTCATCGGTTTGTGCCGAATAGACGAGCTTCTCACCCAGCTCTGTGACGCCCGCGCTGACGAGCACGTAGTCGGTGAAGCCTTTCTCGAAAGAGCCACCCGCCCAGTCCGGTAGTTCAGCCAGCAACTCGTTGGTGGGCGTGGGGGTGACATCGGGCGCGGCAACGCACCCGGTGAGAACGAGTGCGGCACACGCTGTCAGAGCGGTGAGGGCTAGTTTGGGCATTTGTCTAGCGTCTCAACTCGAGCATCCATTCGCAAGGATGCTTCAGTTTTGTCGGCGACGTCTGTTGCTGGGCTTGAGCTAAGCGGCTACTTCGCTTTGACGTGCATGAAACTCGCGGGCCTGCGTGGTGAGCCAACCGAAGAGCAGTTCGCGGTCGCGTTCGCGCGCCACGCTGTCTTCGGGATGCCACTGCACGGCGATCAAGGGAGAGGTCGGGTCGGTGCTTTCCACCGCTTCGACCACGCCGTCCGCCGCGCGGCCGGTGGCGGTGAGCCCGGCGCCCACGACATCCACCGCTTGGTGATGACCGGAACGAATCGTCATCGTGCCATCGCCATACAGTTCAGAAAGTTGCGAAGCGGGGTCGATCGTCACGTCGTGGTCGACCATCGCGTCGACTCCGCCGCCGCTGTGAACAACGGCGCTCGGCTCGAGGTGCTGAATCAGCGTGCCCCCGCGCGCGACGTTCACGATGTGCATCCCGCGGCAGATGGCGAGCAGCGGCAGGCGACGTTCGGTGGCCTGGTTCACGAGCTCAATGTCGACGCGATCGGTGGTGCGGTCGATGTTGTAGAGCTTCGGATGACGCTCGGTCGCCCCGTACTCGTCGGGGTCAACATCGCCACCGCCGAGCAGCACGACGCCGTCTGCCTGGCTGAGCGCAGCATCCACGTCTGCTTCAGTAAAGCCGTCGACGCTAATTACGCGCGCACCGGTGGCCTCGATCGCTGATTTCATGGATGCTTCGAGCCCATGAATCAGCGCAGTCAGCTCGGGCTTCTCGTGAGCACCACCTGCCGAAGCTTTCGACAACACGATGGTGGGAACGTACTCAGGGGTGGTGGTCATGCGCGGAATCCTCTTGCCAGCGTTCGGTCGCTGAGACCGCTGAGATCAGCCTAAGCGAGGAGGAGTTGTTTGGGCTGCAGCGCCGGATGCTACGAGCCGCCGACGGAATCACCGACGGCAATATTGCCGTCGCACCCCTTGACGGTCTTATTGCCGTCAAGCGTGTTGACGGCAATAAGACCGTCGGATACGCTGAAGGTAATAAGACCGTCAAAGGAGGCTAGTCATGGCAGCGCGAGGAGAAGTGAAGAGTGCGGAGGCGCTCGGCCGGATGCTGCAACAGGGCCGATTGGTCAGCGGTCTCTCTCAGCGCGAACTCGCCGAGCGACTTGACGCCGATCAGAAGTACATTTGGGCCTTGGAATCGGGAAAGAAGCAGATCGTGCTCGAACGCATTTTCGAGATCATGAGAGAGACGGGCATCCGGATGTACCTGGAAGTCGAGGAGCCGCACGCAGGATCAGCGGAAAACACTGGGGGTGCCAGCAATGGCTGACCTGCGCGTTGAGCTCTACGGTGAACTAGTCGGATACCTCGTCGGTAGTGACCGTCGCACTTTCGACTTCATCGCGACCCCAGAGGCCATCGCCACGTGGGGGCTGGGGAGCACGATCCTCTCAGAGTCGGTGCCGCTCGACCTGGTAGCGAACCGCAGCCGTGCAGCACGCCGCCGCAATTTCTTTGCGGAGATCCTTCCTGAGGGCCGGGCTCTCGAAAACTTGGCCGCGGAAATCAGGGTCTCTGCCGATGACGTTATTCCGCTGCTCGCCAGATTCGGAAGAGACGTAGCCGGCGCGGTGCAGATCTACGACCCGGAGGCTCCGGGGGAGCCCCGCACGCCCGCCCGTGCGGCGGTTAGCTCGGCCGAAATTGGCCGGATGCTCACCAACACCCAAGCGGCTCCGCTCGGAAATCGCCCCCAATCGGGCCGAACTTCGTTGGCTGGCGTTCAAGACAAGATTGTTCTCGCACGTAGCGAGGGACAATGGTTTCAGGCGTTGGAGGGGTATCCATCTACCCACATCATCAAGCCACCGTCATCCCGTTATCCCACCATCACATTCGACGAGGAGTATGGCTATCGAGCAGCGAAGGCCGCGGGCCTGACGTCGCTTGAGGCGCAGATCGAGGACTTCGATGGCATCCAGGGGCTCGTGATCGAGCGCTACGATCGCTCGCCGAACGCACCGCAGGGGCGCATCCACCAAGAAGATATGAACCAGGCGCTCGGCGCATCGAAGAACGAGAAGTACCAAGAATTCGGCGGCAAAGTAACACTCAAACGAATAGCGGAAGTTCTAGGTCGCGACGGCGATCGGGAGTCTGTCGAACAACTGCTGAGACTCCTCACGGTCTCACAAGCAGTGGGAAACCTCGACATGCACGGCAAGAACATCAGCATGCTCCACCTGCACGACGGAACCACGAGAATCACTCCGGCCTACGATGTGGTGCCGCAAACCCACCTCGACAGCGACGGCAAGATGGCGTTGGCGGTGAATCGAAAGTACGCGCACAGTGCGATCACTATCGACGACCTCGTCGCGGAAGCTGAGACGTGGAAAGTGCGTTCAGCGCGCGCGATCGTCACGGCAACGCTCGAAAGTGTCGAGGATTTTGTTCGCGCAGAGAACCCTGTTGCGAATGCCTACGAGGGACTCCACGATGACATTTCGCGATTTACCCGGAATCTACTTGACGGTAGGCCGACCGGCTACGTTTCCTAAAACATAGAGTCACGATGGCAGTGCGCAGCCGCGTTCTTCGCCTCGCTTGCCCATTTGGGACTGTGCTGTGCTGTGCGTGAAATGATCTAGGCTCAGTTATTCAGTTTCACTGAGCACCCAAGGAGCGCAGCATGTCGGAGCAGGATCGCGCGGCTGAATACCTCGAGGTTCGCATCGAGAAGCGCCGCGACCATCCCGTGCGTCATGCTGTCCGGTTCGCGGCCGACCTCGTCGGAAGTCTGCTGATGGGAGATACCAGTCCGAGAGGGCCAGGTGCCGATCTCGTAGTGGTGCGCCGCGACACGGGCGCAGAGGTCATTCGCACAGCTGTCGATTCCGTTGACGAGGCAGACCAGTTGCTTCGAGTGGTGCGCCGCGATCTTGAGCAGAAGACGGTCGAAGAGTTTACTGACGAGTGGCACGACGCTTCTTAGGGCGTCATGCGATTAAACGGATGCCCCAGCCTGTGACTACTCGCTACCGCGACGCGCTTTCCCTGCCTCAGGTGCTGCTCACTTTTGGTGCCGCCCTGATCGGTCGTTCTGCGTACGCGTTGGTTTTGCTTCCACTGTTTTATGCGGTGGTGGAGGCGACTGGTTCTGTTGCGCTCGCCGGCACTGCCCTTGCGCTGTACGGAGCGACGGCAAGCGTGCTCGCGCCCGTTCGTGCGTCACTAATCGATCGCTTCGGTGCTCGTCGAGTGCTTACCATTTTGGTGGTGCTTTTCAGCGCCACGCTCGGTGTGCTCGCCGCCACGTCACTGCTTGGCGGGCCGGGACTGCAGCTCGTGATTCTCGCGGCGGTCGCGGGGGTTGTTGCCCCACCGATTGGGCCGACGATGCGGGTGGCGTGGGGATCGTTGACCCCGAACCCCGAGTTGCTCAAGAAGGGCTTGAGTTTCGACGCCGTCGTGGAAGAGCTGCTCTACCTCGTAGGCCCAGCCATTGCCGGAGTGGCATTAGCGTTCATCGCTCCAGGGGTGGCGCTCATCATTCCCGCGGTGTTGGTGCTCGCAGGTGGCCTGCTCTTTGTTGCTACTCCTGCAGTCGGGGCGATGAGGTCGCGCGATGCGCACTTGGTGGCCGGCGGCCGCGAGCAGCCACAGCTCAGACCGTTGATTCTGGATGCTCGCTTCGTGGGTCTTCTCTTGCCGGCTCTCATCGCGGGAAGCGTCGCGGGATCACTCAGCGTTGCCGTGCCAGTTGCTCTAGCAACCTATGGTGGATCGGCAGCCGCGGGCATCGCGCTCGGTCTCTTCGCCGGAGGTAGCGCGCTCGGCGGGCTCCTCTATGGTGCGCTCACGGTGCCTGGCTCGCCGGCCAGGCAGCTCGTTGTTCTTTCTGTCGTGCTCCTCGCCACCACCTCGCTCGTTGCCGTCGCCACTGGTGCGGTAGCGGTCAGCCTGGTGCTCGTCGTAGCCGGACTGTTCTTCTCTCCTGTGATGATCGTCACCTATGTTGCCGCGCACGCTTCGGGCGGCGAGCACCAGCAGAACTCAGCCATGACGTGGGTGAACACCAGTCACAACGTTGGCGGTGCCGCCGGCAGTGCGCTCGCAGGAGTGCTCATTCAGGCGAGCGGTGTACCAGCCGCGATGGGCGGGATAGCGCTGGGTGCGCTGCTACTGCTTGTCGTTAGTGCGCTGCTCAGCGGTCGCAAGACTTAGAGTCAGCTACGGGTGCAGCACGATCTTGCCCACGTGCGCCCGGCGAGCGAGTACCTCTTGCGCCTGAGCTGCTTGCTCGAGCGGGAAGGTCGCGGCAACGACAGGCACGATGTCTGAGCGCCGAGCCATTCCCATGAGCAGTTCGAAGTGCTCGGGCGTGTGCATCGTGGAGCCGATGAGTTGTCGGTTGTGCAGGTAGAGGTCGCGCACGTCGAAGCTGACCGTGTGGCCTCCGAGTGCTCCAGCAACGACCCAGCGGCCGGCCTTGCGCAACAGGGGTAGTCCGTCGTGAACGAGATCTCCGGCGACAACATCGAGGGCAACATCAATCCCGTTGGGGGCGGCTGCGCGCACCTGTTCGATGATGTTGTTCGCGCGGTCAACAACAACGTGAGCACCGGCATCCAGAACCGCTTGAATCTTGGAGCCACTACTGATCGCGATCACGCGAGCACCGCGAGCCCGCGCAAGCTGCACGAGAGCGACGCCGACGCCGCCGGATGCTCCGGAGACCAGCGCGGTTTCGCCCGACTGCAGTCGGCCGCGTTCGATCATGCCGAGGGCAGTGCCGTAAGAAATGGGGAGGGCGGCGAGCTGATCGTCGCTGAGCTTCGACTCCGTCACGTCGTGGATGCGGTTGGCTGGCGCGATCACGTACTCGGCGTACCCGCCATCACGTTCGCTGCCCATGAGCCCCGTGATGTTGGCATCCGGCTCGTCGGCATCGTAGACGGCGGGGTCGATCACGACGCGCGAGCCGATGACGCTCTCGTCGACGCCGTCGCCGACTGACGCAACATAGCCAGCAACGTCAGCGCCCTGGATGAGCGGAAAGTCGAGCGGCCCACGCCATCCGGCGCGAGGGCCGGGCTTGCCGTATTCGCCTTCGCGAGTCCACAGGTCGGTGTTGTTCAGAGCGGCGGCGCTCACCTTCACGAGAACTTCGCCGGCTCCGGGCGTCGGTGTCGCTACCTCGGTCAGCTTCAGAACCTCGGGGCCGCCGTGCTGAGTAAGCTGTACGGCGCGCATGGTGGTGGGAACGTCCATGGAAGTCTCCTCGTAGGTATACTGATCGGTGAATTTGTACCACAGTACACCGATCGGTAAAGGAGTGTCGAATGTCGCAGACAAAACCGATGACGGCCGCCGGGCACCGCATCTTGGACGCCGCCGAAGACCTGTTTTATAGTCGCGGCATCACTGCGGTCGGTGTCGATCTCATCGCCGAACACTCGGGCGTGACCAAGCGCACCCTCTACAACCAGTTCGGCTCAAAAGACCAGCTCGTTGTCGCGTACCTCGAGGAGCGCGAACAGCGCTGGCAGTTGCTGGTTCGCGAAACTATCGCCGCTGCGACCGCACCGGTCGAGGCAGTGCTCGCCCCACTCGAAGCCCTGCGCACCTGGAACCAGAGCAACCCTCGCGGCTGCGCCTTCATCAACGCTCTCGCCGAACTGCCCGACCCCGCGCATCCCGCGCACCTCATCGCCACGCAGCAGAAGCAGTGGCTGCTCGACGTGTTTACCGAGCTAGCGACGGCCGCTGGATGCACGGCTCCCGCCGCGCTTGCCACCCAACTCTTGGTGCTGCACGAGGGCGCCCTCGTCACCCAGCAACTTCCGCTCGACACCCTCTCGGTGAGCCTCGAGTTGGCACGCACGCTCGTGCGGGACGCAGCGACATCGACTGAGTCCTAGTCGGCGTCGACCTGCCCTAGCCAGCGTTGGCTGGCGCGAGTTTTGGCGTCGCGCGGGCTGAACGTGGACGGCGAGCCATCGTCACGGCAAGCACGATGGCCACGACTGGTGAAATGAACGTCGCCATGATGATTCCCAGGATGCCGACTGTCGCGGCGATTGCCGCAGCGATTCCTGCAACGAGTAGCGCTCGCAACCACCATCGCGCTGGCAGCAGGGGTGTGACAAGAAGCCCACCGGCAAGCCCTGTCGCAATTCCGGCGAGTACTAACAGCATCCAACCGTTGGGGTCACCATCGCGGAGCGAATAGCTGAGCGCAACCATCACGAGCGCGGCGGTCAAGGCGGCTGCTGCCGCGGCAACCGGTGGGCCGACGCGAGCGAAGAGCGCGACCGCGCTCGCGGCAACCGTGATTGTTGCTGCCAGCGAGCCAGCGAGGATCCCGATGCGCATGGTGTCTGTCGCGTCGAGGGTGGCGATGCCCCACAGGCTGCCGGTGAGCGCGAAGGCGACGCAGCCGAGCCCGATGATCG
Organism: Salinibacterium sp. NK8237; assembly: GCF_015864955.1. Lineage (NCBI taxonomy): Bacteria > Bacillati > Actinomycetota > Actinomycetes > Micrococcales > Microbacteriaceae > Salinibacterium > Salinibacterium sp. NK8237. The sequence goes on from NZ_JADYWE010000002.1 coordinate 152,779, forward strand.
CGGATGCCGCAGCCGCGACCGAAAGCTGCCGGCGGTTGCGTGGCGAGAGAGGTCTGCGCATCTCCGGGCGGCTCGGGTGCCTTCGCGGGGCGCGAGGAGTCGACGGGATGAGACGGCCTGCTACGAGGAGCGCCGCGGCGGAAATCAGAATTGAGCCCGCGGGTAGCAAGCACATGATGCCCACAGCGAGAGCGCCGATGGCTCCGAGCGCTACGCCCAGCGCCCACCGAACGGAATGCAGTGACAAGTGACGGAAGGCTGCCAACGTGAGGGGCAGGAGCGCGAGGATTCCGAAGAGCCACGCGAGGCATGCGAACAGTAAGGTGGCGCTGCCGAACCATGACATGCCTGTGCCGGCATCCGCTTCGTCGAAACCCACGCTCCAGGATGCGGCCATGAGCGCGCCGAAGGTCCAGGCGGGAACGGCGGCGGTTGCCGCACACAGAGCATGCTCGGCCGGGATGAGGCTGGTACGCAGCAGCAGGGCGCCGGCGGCGAGTGAGGCGACAAGAGCGCCACTGTACTGGGCGCCTAACGTGAGCGCGAGCAACCAAGGTGATGAATTGAAACCGCCGGCCCACAATGCCACCATGGGGACCGCGCTGAGGGCGAGGGCGAGTCCGGCGATCACTGCGATGGTGGCGGGAGTCGCGCGTTCAACGAGACCGTGAGCGCGGATCGACCACGCTTCGCTGATCGATGGCAAGGCGCGTTCGTGGGCATCCGCCGCCTGCTCGAGAGTGTCGAGCATCAGTTGGCCATTGGCGCGCTGCCACGCTGTGGGGTACCACCGCAGTAGTCGTTCGTAGCGGCTGCGGCGACGCGAACTCACGCCGGAACCGCCGTACTCGCGATCGGCGAGAACGCCGCCCCTGGTGTGGAGGCGGGGCGCGCTGCTGTGGGGCGCGCGGGGGTGGCTTGTGCTGAGATCCGCGCTTGGGCAACGGCCGCGCGTTGAGCGAGGCGCTTGGCTTCAGCCTCCAGCTGGGCTCGACCATCGTCCGTGATTTCGTAGTAGCGGCGGGCGCGGCCCTCGACGATCTCGTCGCCGGTAACTCGAACGTGAGACTGGCGTTCGAGTCGTTCAAGCGAGGCATAGAGGGTCGTCACTCGCAGCTTCATCGCGCCGTTGCTGAGCTCGGCCACTTCGTTCAGGATGGCGTAGCCGTGGCGTGCTCCAGCGGAGAGGGCGGTGAGAATCCAAAACGAAGTTTCAGTCATATTGGCAATATACCCACTGTGGGAATGTCGGTCAAGAGTCGCGACGGTTGCGCCGCACCATCTCGATAGACTCGTCTGAGAAAACTTCAGTGTGATGGGGGCGTCATGGCAGCGGAACCGGTAGCGGCACAATCAGCAGCACCCCCACCGGCAGTACAGTCCATCGCGGTAATCGCCGGGGCCAGCGGTTTCGTCGGGCCAGCAATCGCCAAGGCCTTTCGCGAAGACGGCTACGACGTGCGGTTTATCGGCCGCAGCGCCGCCGTCACGTGGGACGACCCCGCCGCTATCGCCCGGCTCATCGACGGCTCGGCGATCGTCGTGAACCTCGCCGGCAAATCCGTGAACTGCCGCTACACGGACGCGAACCGCAACGAGATTCTGCGCTCGCGAGTGGAAACAACTCGGGTATTGCGCGAGGTGATCGCTGCGGCATCCACCCCGCCCGCCATCTGGATCAACGCCTCAACCGCCACGATTTACCGCCACTCAACCGACCGCCCCAATAGCGACGACAACGGCGAACTCGGCAAGGGTTTCTCGGTGGATGTTGCCCGCAACTGGGAGAACGAACTCTTCGAGGGCGACCTGCCGCACACGCGCCGCGTTGCCCTCCGTATGGCGATCGTGCTGGGTGATGGCCCGGCCACCAACCTGCTGCTGCGGCTTGCACGCATCGGCCCGACACCAACCGGCAGCGGTCGCGCCGAAGGCCACAAGACCGGCGGGCGCCAGAAGTTCAGCTGGATTCACCTCGACGATGTGGTGGAGGCGATCCGCTTTCTGCGCGACACCGACACCATCTCGGGGCCCGTTAATCTCGCGAGCCCGAACCCCTCGGATAACCGCACGCTCATGAGCATCCTGCGTCGCGCGGCCGGAATGCCATTCGGACTACCTTCTTGGCGATGGATGCTCGAACCCGCCATGGGGGTGCTCAGAACCGAACCCGAACTCATCCTCAAAAGCCGCTGGGTCATCCCCGGCACGCTCACCGAGGCGGGCTTCACGTTCGAGCATCCTGACCTCGAGGCTGCCATTGGCAAGATCACCGCTCGGTAGGTTGCGCGTTGTTCGTCGGTGAGGGGCTGGGGTGCGACGGATAACTTGTAGCGGCTCCGCGGCCTCATAGAACGAAGCCGACACTTTCTTCATCGGAATACGGCGTTCCTCTTCTACATTGGGGTGAATTGTCGGATTCTGATGGTGGCCATTCGTTGATCTATTAAACGGTTGTCTACTGATTAGGGAGTTGTGATGAAGTTCATGATGTTTGTCTGCACGGATTCCGAGCCAGATACCGCCACGGGAGATGGCGAAACACCTATCGACGAATGGGCCGCGAAGAATGATGCTGCCGGTGTTCGGCTGACGGGAGACCGCCTTCGGCCGCCTCAGGACGCAACCGTCGTTCGCAAGCGTGGAGGCAAAGTCTTGGTGACCGACGGGCCCTTCGCGGAAACTCATGAGTGGATCGCGGGTTTCGATGTTCTCGAATGTGCTGATCTTGATGAGGCGATTGCGGTTGCGGCCGATCACGAAATGGCCCGCCACGGACGAATTGAGCTTCGACCATTTTGGCCTCTAGGCGAGTGAACGGCCCAGCCGTTGCGCTAGCCGAAGTGATAGCGAACGAGCGATTACGGATTATTGCGTCCTTGATGCGCACCACTCGTGACTTCGACCTAGCGGAGGATACCCTCGCGGACGCTGCGGAGCGAGCATTGCACAAGTGGCCAGACGATGGAGTCCCGGCCAATCCGGGCGCTTGGTTGACCACGGTCGCTACCCGGCGCGCGGTCGACCTGCTTCGTCGAAGCTCGTTAGAGCGCCGCAAAATTGCCGAAGTTCACGCCGATAACTCGGCGAGCGACGCGGATTCGCTGGACGACGACAGATTGCGCTTGATCTTCGTTTGCTGCCACCCCGCGCTCGCCTTGGAATCAAGAGTCGCTCTTACCCTCAAAGTTGTTGCAGGTCTGCCGACCGAGGCTATCGCCCGCGCGTTTCTCGTAAGTGAGCCCACGATGTCTCAGCGCCTTCTTCGCGCCAAGCAAAAGATCGCCAACGCTGGCATCCCGTATCGAGAACCCGGCCCCGAGAATTTAGCCGATCGTCTCGACGCGGTGTTGAGCGTCGTGTACCTGATCTTCACCGATGGCTATGGCTCTCACGCGTCAATGCTCGCGGAGGAGGCGCTGCGTTTGGCGAGGTTGCTCGCAGAACTGATGCCGAGATCAGACGAGGTCCGTTGCCTTGTGGCATTGCTCCTCCTTCAGCATTCGCGACGCTTCTCGCGTCTTGTCAACGGAGAACCAGTGACGCTCGAACTGCAAGATCGATCGCGATGGGATGCTGACATGGTGACGGAGGCGTGCAAGCTCCTTTTACAACGGCCAGAGCACGCTCGCGGTCCATACCGGCTCCAGGCAGAACTCGCTGCAGCACATGCCACCGCTTCGACTGCGGACGCGACCGACTGGTCGACTATCGTTGCGCTCTACGACGAGCTGTTGGGGATTAGCGCGTCGCCAATAGTGCAGCTCAATCGGGCAGTCGCCGTGGGCCTCTGCAATGGACCGACGGCGGGTCTCGCAGCGTTAGAGGACATCGCGAGTCACCCTCGGCTGGTCGGCCAACACTTAATCCCGGCGGTACGCGGCGATTTACTTGCGCGCGCTGGACTGGTTAACGAGGCCGTTGTGGCATTGAGAGAAGCTGCCAGCCTGGCGAAGACCGATCACGAACGGCGTGCGCTGTCGCGCCGCGCGCGTGAGCTAGAGGCGAACCGATGACGGTACACAGCGTTTCGCCACACAGTCGGATCCGCGAGTTCGACCTTTCCCTCCGCGACGGTGGCACGCTGCATGTCTACGACGCTGGAGGTCGCGACAGCACTGCGCTGCCCCTGCTCTGGCATCACGGTACGCCCAACACCGGTCATCCGCCGATCCCGCTGCTCGCTGCAGCTGAGACGCTTGGTCTGCGTTGGATCGGCTATGACCGGCCGGGCTATGGCGGCTCAACGCCTGCACCTGATCGACGCGTTTCTTGTGCCGCGGTGTACGCCGAGGCTATTACGGACGAACTCGAAATCGACCATTTTGCGGTGATGGGGCATTCCGGTGGTGGGCCACACGCGTTGGCTGCGGCCGCGTTGCTACCCGATCGAGTTGTCGCGGCAGTCGCTGTTGCGAGCTTGGCACCATTCGGCCCCGCTGGGCTCGAGCCCGAAGCGTATATGAGCGAGATGGCCGCCTCGGGAGTCGCGGCTCTTAGCGCGGCTGTCATGGGCCGCAATGTCAAAGAGGCCTACGAAAACGAATACGGAGCTGACTACGACCCCGAGTTTTCCCCCGGAGACATTGCGATGTTCGATGGTGAATGGTCTTGGTTCATCGATGTCGTTCAGGCGGGGGCTGCCTCAGGCCCCGCCCCTGCGATCGACGACGACCTCGCCTACGTTCGGGACTGGGGTTTCGACCCCGCTTCGATCCAGACTCCCACGCTGCTCCTTCATGGCCGTGTCGACAGGGTCGTGCCAGCTGCGCACTCCCAACGACTGGCGGAGGTCATCCCGAACGTCGAACTGAGGTTGGACCCGGGAGCTGGCCATATTTCGGTGATCGCGGGTTCACAGGATGCTCTTGCCTGGGTCGCGAGGTATAAAGAATGAGGGTGCGATCGCCGGGAATGTCGCCAGCCGACCATCGCGCCTCGAGCGAATGGGGCGGACTAGCAGACTAAAGGCGAACCGCGACTGTATTGAGCAATTCGACCCATCGTTCGTGCAGCCCTGCGTCCGGAGCCGCTGTGTCGGCAGGAGCAAGAGCATCCGCGTCGGAAAGCACACGGAGATCGAGTCTCGTGAGATCAGCAATATCCACTATGGGCACTTGGAAGGTGCGAAACGGCCCCAGCGGCGGGGGCGCACCATCGGCGTTGGCGCGGGCACGAGCCTCTTCGAGATCAACATCGTCGAGTTGTGGGCGCTGGTCAAGTACGAACCCGGCGGCGCGAAGTTCGACGGCACCATCGACCGTTGTTGCCCACGCGGCGATCTTCCAGAACAGTTGCGGGATGCCCACACCCCGGTACACCGGATCGTCGTCGCCGAGCACGGGCGCCGTAAACACACTGATGCGGTTTCGGTTCGTGCGCGCGTACTCCAACACATGATCTTCGAGCCCGAGCCACAACTCTTTCGATTGGTTGAATCCCGCAGCTTGAGGTGCGGCATTCGTGAACGCAAAGGTGTCGTAGTTGGCTTGGCTTGCGGTCGCCCCGTCGCCCCAGACCGGGTCGCGCCTGCGCACAAGATGCCCCCGGTCGAGGTCATTGCGGGCGTACACGGCTTCGCCGGTTTGCTCCTGCTCCGGGATGCGCGAATCCAGATGCCAGTCGTTGCCGCGACCCACATCAACGAGTTGATCGCCATCGATATTCACACCGGTCGCGCTCGCGAGACCCCTCACCGGATCCAGATTTACCGAGAAATGCGTATACGGCAACTCACGGATTGGTGTCCGCGCGGCAGGGGAAGGAAACGGCACGGCAACACCTAAGAAATCAGCGTCGTACCCGTCAGAACTGAGCGATGTGGCATCCATGGAGGTAGTGAAACACTTGCTCCTGACATTGAGCCGGACAATTCCAGATGCACGCCCAGCCAGCGCAAACCCGCACACCACAGCTCCTAACGCGGCCGCGCCACTGCGAGAGTGGGAGACAATGGGACAGTGCTGCTCGGGCACAGAGGATGTGAGGAACTATGCCGACCGTTGCGCAGCCCCGAATCGGATTTGTCGGCGCAGGCCTCCACTCCTCGCTCAACTTGTATCCCGCGTTTGCCGCGACGGGTGTTCCGCTGGTTGGCGTTGCGGAGCGCAATCCTGCTCGCGTTGCTGAGGCTGAAGCCCGTGGCATCCACCCCATCTTCCCGAACCACCTCGCACTCATCGAAGCCTCGAACCTCGATGGCATTGTGGTGTCGCTTGCGCCTCACCTGCAGGCTGACGTCGTTGCCGACTGTGTTCGCGCGGGAGTCGCCGTGTTTGTCGAGAAGCCGCTCGGGTCGACCGCGGCCGAAGCTGACGAGATTGCCGAAATCGCAGCGGATGCCGGTGTGCCCGTGATGCTCGGATTCATGAAGCGATTTGCCCCGGTCTATACCCAGCTCAAGTCCCTCATCGGCGAGGGGACAGAGCAGGGCCCCGTCGTTTCCTATGCGTGCGAGTTTGGCTTCGCGGCGTGGAAACCCGATTTCACCCCGGTCGAATTCATCACTCAAGCTGCCATTCATCTCATCGATCTTGTGCGCGATGTCTTCGGCGACGTTGTGGACGTTTCCGCGGTGCAGAACGCGTCGGGCGACGCGCTGTCGATCATTGTTCTCGTCCGCCACGAAAGCGGAGTAGTCGGATCGTTGAACTTCGTGTCAGCGAAAGCGTGGTCGCGCGAAACAGAAGAATTCAGCGTGACGTGCACTAACGGCGTCGTGCGGGTCTCCGACCTGAGCCGCATCCAGGTGCTCACGGGCGAAGTTGCCGGTACCACCGCCGGGCCAGGCGAAACCCTTGCCGAGCGGTCCGTCACCTTCGACGTGTCGAACTCTCCCGGCTCCGGGAGCCTCAAAGATCTCTATCTGCGCGGCTACGTCGGCGAGATGAAACACTTCGTCGGAGTGCTGCAGGGCACCGAAGAACTCAGCCCGTCGGCAGCGGATAACGTGCGCACGATGGCACTCTGCGACACAATCCTTGCCGCCATCTCCGACTGAGAGACGACCACTGCAGGTCAGTCGTTCAGGGGCACGACATCCCACTGCCCAAAGAGGGTGAAACCTGCGGCGAGGGCAACAGCGACAGAGCCAGCGTTGTCGGGCTGGCAGCGGTACTGCGGTTCGTAGCCGTCGGCAAGAGCGCGTGCACTGATGGCGCGAACGGTGCGGGTGGCGAGCCCGCGACCTCGGTAATTCGGCAGGGTGATGATGCCGAGATCGGCAAGCTGCGAGCCGCGCCACGGGTACATGCTGGACGCCGCAACGAGTTGATCATCGGCAAAGGTTCCGTAGACGAGCCAGTGATCGAGTTCCACGAATGCTTCGTCGAGTTCTCGTTCGGGAATGGCTGCGGTGAACTTCTCGAACTCGGCAGCATCCGCTTCAGTTAGTTGGCGCGTTGTCTCAGGAATCGCTTCGGCGCGAAGGGTGTCTTGAGCGTGCCGCGGGAGTTAGAAGAGTTGATCGGCACCGTTGAGGGCAACCCCGGCGGCATCGAGTTCGGAGCGCAATTGCTCGGCGCTAATACGTTGTCCATCGGTGAAATCAAGACGCTCGGCGAACGACGTCACGAGGCTGACGATGCTGGGTCCGGCGGCGACATCCAGCAGCGTGACGCCGGTGTTCGTGGGCAGCGATTCGGCGACCCGCACTACATACAGCGCGTCGAAGGCGGGCTCGCGTTCGTACGTTGGCAACCAGTAGTCAAAGACGATCGGTGAATACATTCGAACCCTCTCGGATGCCGCGGCGGTGCTGCAGGGCTCCGGAGCGCTGGCACAGTGGCAGGTTCGCAGACTAGCAAACAGGCCTATGGATGCTGCCGCCGAGCTGTGGAAAACAAGTCAGGAGATACGCCCCAATGGTGCATCGCGACAAGCCCCAAGTACTCCCACACGACGCGCTGCACAGGAGTAGCGTGAGATATATAGCGGTGCATTGATGGACTGTGAAAGGCATAGCCCAGAGGTCGCCGCAGAAGGCATGGCATCCCATGAAGTTGGTCGTTGTTGGAGGAGTTGCTGGAGGCGCGTCGGTTGCAGCCCGCGCGCGCAGGCTAGACGAAAGTGCAGAAATTGTCGTGCTGGAGCGCGGCCATCACGTGTCATTCGCGAACTGTGGATTGCCGTACCACATTGGTGAAGTCATCACCGAGAGAGACAGACTGCTTCTGCAGACGCCCGAGAGCCTGCGCGAGTCTCTCAACATCGAAGTGCGTATCGCGCACGAGGTCACTGCGATTGACCGCCAGGCCAAGACAGTCTCGGTGCGCGAGGTCGACACCGGGCGTGAGTATGTCGAAAGCTACGACAACCTCGCCCTATGCACGGGGGCGGAAGCCATCCGCCCACCGCTGCCGGGTATCGACCTTCCCGAGGTGCATGTCCTGCGTCGCATCGGTGACATGGATGCCATCAAAGCCGAACTCGATGCTGACTTGGAGAAGGCGGCCAGTGGCGCTCGCGGGCCCGTGCGTTGCGTCGTGATCGGTGCGGGCTACATCGGCCTTGAGATGGCCGAAAACCTGACGCACCGTGGTGCGCTCGTGGATGTCGTGGAACTGAGCGACCAGATTCTTCCGCCTCTCGACCACGAGATGTCGGTTCCGGTTGAACACCACCTCCGCAGCCGGGGAATCACTCTTCACCTCTCGACGGGGGCTGCCGCCTTCGCGCCGCGCACCGGCGGAGGGGTGACGGTGGAGCTCACCAACTCGACGACTCTCGAAGCGGATGTCGTCATTCTCTCGGTCGGAGTCCGCCCGAGTGTTGGCCTTGCAAAGGATGCCGGTCTCGACCTGGGTGAGCACGGCGGTCTCGCCGTCGACACCCACATGCGCACCTCTGACCCAAACATCTGGGCTGCCGGCGACTCGGTCGAAACCCCGAACACGGTGCTGCCGGGTTCCTGGCTTGCACCGCTTGCCGGGCCCGCTAACCGCGAAGCGCGCGTTGCTGCCGAAAACATCTGCGGGCGTGACACCGAGTACAAGTCCACTCAGGGCACCTCGATTGTGAAGATCTTCGAGATGGTCGCGGGCGGAACCGGCGCGACGGAACGCCAGTTGCTGGCAGCGGGGGTCACCTATCGGGCCGTGCACGTGCATCCATCCGGCCACGCTGGTTACTACCCGGGCACCGCGATGATGCACATCAAGCTGCTCTTCACGCCGGACTCTGGAAAGGTGCTCGGCGCTCAGGTCACCGGTTTTGATGGCGTCGATAAGCGCCTCGATGTTTTCGCCACTGCGCTTCGTGCCGGCCTCACTGTCTGGGATATTGAAGAACTCGAGCTCGCCTACGCCCCGCCGTTTGGTTCGGCTAAGGACCCGGTGAACATGGCCGGCTTCGTCGCCAGCAACGTACTGCTCGGCGATCTGAACCTCTGGTACGCGCAGGACTACCCGCACGCCACTGACGGTGCGCGCATTATTGACGTGCGCACGCCAGAAGAGTTCTCCATCTTCCACCTGCCCGGCGCCGAGAACGTGCCGCTCGCGACCCTCCGCACCGACACCGGCGACTGGGATCGGTCAGTAGGCCTGCGCCTCTACTGTTCCGTCGGTTTCCGCAGTTACCTTGCTTACCGCATCCTTGTGCAGCTGGGATTTACGGATGTCGCCACGCTGTCGGGCGGATCCGAAACGTTCCGAGCGTGGCATGAGGTCGAGCCCGACACCTACGGACCGATCGAGCCAGAAACCTCGTACGCTGAAGCAGCCGAAGCGCTCAACTCGGCTCGTGTCGCGGCGCACGTCGCCAACGGCACAGGGGTTTCGGTGAACCTGGACTGTACGGGCCTCGCGTGCCCAGGGCCGATCATGAAGCTTGCGACCGAAATGAAGGGGCTCAACCTCGGCGACGAGATCGTCGTTCATGTGTCTGACCCCGGCTTCGCGAGCGATGCCCCCGCGTGGGTGCGCCGCAACGGTCACGAACTGTTGGCCATCGAACCGGAGGGGCCCGGCTACGTGGCCACCATCCGCAAGGCTGGTCCCGAGGCGCTCTTGCTCGCCGGTGGGGGAGGAGTAGTTGCCGCCCCTGCGAAACCCAAGGTGTCATTTGTGGTGTTCTCGGGCGACCTCGACAAGGTGATCGCCGCGTTCATCATCGCCAACGGTGCTGTCTCGATGGGCGAAGAGGTGTCGATGTTCTTCACCTTCTGGGGCCTCAACGCGCTTCGCCAGCAAAAGCCACCGAAGCGTCAGCGTAAGGCGATGGACAAACTCTTCGCCGGCATGATGCCCGCTGGTGCCGACAAGCTCACGCTCTCGCAGATGCACATGATGGGCGCGGGCACCGCGATGATCAAGAAGACCATGAAGAAGAACGGCGTGCACTCGCTACCCGAACTCATGGAATCGGCAATGGCGGGCGGCGCTCGCATCATCGGTTGCACCATGACGATGGATCTGCTCGGCATCGCCGAATCTGACCTCATCGAGGATGTTGAGCTCGGCGGGGTCGCTACGTTCTTGGGCGAGGCCGCTGAATCTACGACGACGCTGTTCATCTAACACCGTGCTGACTGTCCACACGCCCTCACTCGCGGGTCGCCCCCGTGGGTGAGGGCGGCTGGCGCGAACGGTTCTTTCGTCAGGGATTCATCAAGCTGTCTCCAACGATGGATGCCCGGGGTGGCGACACCCACCGTGCTGAACTGTTTCGCGCCGTCTCCGGCACGGTGGTCGAGGTCGGTGCGGGAACCGGCACCACTTTTCAGCACTACGGTTCGGCGGTGGATTCTGTTCACGCCGTCGAGCCGGATGCCGAACTGCGGTCAATCGCCGAGGCTGCGGCACTGAAGGCTGGTGTCCCCATCACCGTCAGCGACGGCACCGCAGAAGAGTTACCCCTCGCTTCCAACAGCTGCGATTGGGTCGTGTGCAGCCTTGTGCTGTGCACGGTCCCCGATCAGCGGGCCGCGCTCGCAGAATTCACGCGCGTGCTCAAACCGGGCGGGCACCTCGCGTTTTACGAGCACGTGCGTTCGAGCAATCCTTTCGTCGCGGTGATTGAGGATGCCCTTACTCCTGCCTGGGCTGCAATAGCAGGCGGATGCCGCCCCAACCGCGACACCCTTGCCGCGATTGAGACCGCCGGTTTCGAAGTCGATGCCGTCGACCGGTTCGGTTTCTCCCCGCATCCGATGTCGCCTCCCGTTGCCCATATCTCGGGCACAGCGCACTTGTCGTAGAGCTAGGCGACGATCATTCGCTGCTAATGCATCAGTGGCAAATTCGAAGTCATCCCTCCAATAATCGCCGCTTTGGTGCCCGGGCTTAGTCGACGATCTCGGTTTGAGTGGCTATATAAGCACGCTCGTCGTCGTTGAGGTGCTGCGGTGCCGCCGGGACAGTGCTTCCCGCAAGCGTGCCAATCTCTTCGAGTACTGTCGCGCTGATCTCGCCGTGAAGATCCTCTTGAAGCGCATGCTTCGCTGAGATGCTCAATTCAGGCCACCAGCGCTCGATGGGGGGAAGGTTCGATTCTGAATTCATGGAGTTCCTCTCGCTATCGGTTGACCCATTCTGCACTAAACGGATGCTGTTGCTCAGGGCGCCCTTAAGCCAGCGTTCGACTTGACGGGTGGAACGCAGCCGCACGATCACTAGCTCGGGATGCTTCTGCACGAGAGCGGGAATCTCGGTGTGATACTTTTTGCGGGTTGAGATTGCCCATTTCACGACGTGCTCGCGGTCGGTGAAGAAGGTTCGCAATGGCGCTTCGATGTTGCCGTTCCACAATTGCTCCCGGCGTATCGCGCGACGCAGGGTGCGGCGGATCACTCGTGGGAGTGTGACGCGCAAAAACGGTAGGTCGAGCCAGACCAGCAGGTCGGCGTGTTCGGCCAGTAGCGGCCGAGCGGAATCGTATTGCCATTCGGTGACCCACGCGTCGGTCGCGACGAGAGCTCGTACGTCGTCGAGAAATTCTGGGCGCGGGGTCCACTGCGGGCCGTGGAACAGGGCATCAATTTCGGTGTGCGGAATCGCGATGATGTCGCTAATCCTCAAAGCGAGAGTCGTCTTTCCTGCGCCAGAGACACCGGCCACGAGAACACGGCGTGGGCGCTGAGGCAGGGCATCTTCGCACGACAACATGAGGCAACTTTAGGCGTGCCTGTGGAAAGATTCATTCATGACTGAACGCTCGCCTTCGACGATCCCTGACCTCTCGGCGGCGGAGATGGCGAGACTCATTCGCACGGGCGAGCTTTCGGCCCGCGAAGCAGTGCAGTCGCACTTCGATCAGATCGACCTGATTAACCCTGCGATCAACGCAATCATTATGCAGGACCGCGAGGGTGCTTTCGAGGCCGCTGCGCGTGCAGACGAGATGACTGCATCGGGCGGAGAGTTGCCCCCGCTGCATGGTGTGCCCATGACTCACAAGGACACGAACAACACGAAGGGCATGCGCACTACTCAGGGCTCGGTGGTGTTGAAAGACTTTGTTCCTGACGAGGATGATGTCGTTATCGCGCGGTTCAGGGAGGCCGGGGTTATCAGCACCGGAAAGTCGAACGTTCCCGAGTTTGCGGCGGGCGCGCACACGTTCAATGACCTTTTTGGCATCACCACGAACCCGTTCGATCCGTCGCTGAGTGCGGGCGGCAGTAGCGGGGGAGTCGCTGCGGCGCTCGCGGCCCGCATCCAGAATCTCGGAGACGGTTCAGACATCGGGGGTTCGTTGCGCATCCCGGCGTCGTTCTGCAACGTGGTGGGGCTTCGTCCGTCACGCGGGCGTATTCCGATGGTTGGCCGCAACTCGTGGGCCTGGCTTGGTCGCACCGGGCCGATGGCGCGTGAGGTCTCCGATATTGCGTTGGCGATGTCGGTGCTCGCCGGTCCCGACTCCCGTTCTCCGCTCTCGATTTCGGAGGGAGGCGAGCAGTTCACTCAGCCTTTGGAGCGGGACATTCGCGGGTTGCGAATCGGCTGGTCGAAAGACTTCGGGCTCGGTATTCCTGTCGCCCCTGAGGTTATCGCCGTACTGGAACGGGCCATGGCCGTATTCGAAGAACTCGGCGCGATTGTCGAAGAGGCTGCGCCCGATCTGAGCGATGCGGATGAGGTTTTCAGCACAACACGGGCGTTCGATTTCTCGATGCTGCTGAGCGACTTCGTGACGCAACACCGAGACTTTGTGAAGCCCGAACTGCAGCAGAATGTCGAACTGGGTGAGGCGCTCACCGCTGCCGATCTCACCTCGGCCGCCTTGGCCCGCACCCGTCTGGAACGCGCGATGGCGACGTTTCATGAGCGGTTCGATGTCTTCGCTTCACCTGTGGCGCAGCTCCTGCCGTTCGATGCGACGCAGCGGTTCCCCACTTCGATCAATGATGTTCGTTTCGACAACTATCTGGGGTGGCTCAGGTCTGTCACGATGATCTCCGCTGCCGACGTTCCTGCCATTTCTGTTCCGGCAGGCTTCAGTGAGGCTGGTCTTCCGGTTGGGCTGCAACTCTCTATGCCGCACGGTAAAGATTTCGATCTTCTGCAGGTTGCATTCGCCTTCGAACAGTCGACTCACTTCGCCCTCACGAAGCCGACGATGCTCACCTCGCCAGAGCGTCGGGACGAAGGGAAACGATTCCAAGAATCGGCGACCGTGCGCGGATTCTTCGACGAGGAATGACTGAGCGATCGGGACATGAGAACCCCTCCGCGATGCGGAGTATCGGCGTATGATCGCAGGAGGCTAGTCTTTTCTGGCCTAGTAGCGGTCCAGTGTTGGGCAGGGAGGAAGAACCGTATGAGTGGTCAGTCTGCCGACATCGAGCCGTCAGATTTCTCACAACACCGGTTCTTGACCAATCTTCTCGAAGATAAAGCGCTCGGCGAACTCGTTACGCTGCTTCTCGCTAAAGAGCCTGGCCAGCAGATCCCGAGTGAACGCGAACTCGCAGAAACTCTGAGCATCAGTCGAACGGCGTTGCGTGACCGCATCAGCCGCCTAGTGTCGCTCGGCATCCTTCAGCGCCGCGAACGCGAAGGTACCTTTCTCACCGGCATCCAGCCCGACAGCATCAGCGACACCCTGATTCTTAGCCTGATGTCGTCTCAGCTCACGATCGACTCTCTGATCTCCGTGCGCTACGCGTTGGAACGTCACGCTGCCATGGCGGCGTGCGATACCCGCGATGAGCAAGCGCTCGACGATCTGGCAAAAGCCGTGCAGCGCATGCGCGACTCCGACGACGGGCGCGAGCTTTTCGAGGCAGACAACGCTTTTCACCACGCGCTCTTCCGTGCCTCTGGTCAGTCGGGGCTGATCTTCTTCTCCCAGATGTTGCACTCAGTCTTGCGCGGTACCGTGCGCTACATCGCTCTTGAACACGACCGTGAGACGCTCCGCAAAGTTCACGGAGACGTGCTGGATGCCGTGCTCCGACAAGACCGTGACGCCGCCGGCGCCGCAGTTGATGAGCACTTCGCCTGGCTAGAAACCCTGAGGGCTAACGACACCAGTGGCCCCTCCGACAGCTGGTTGCCGAAAGCGATCGATTCGCGGGATTAGACGGCGGCGGCCGACTGCTGGGTGAGGCCACCATCCACGGGCAGGCACACGCCGTTCACGTACTTTGCCTCATCGGAGGCGAGGAAGAGTGACGCATAGGCGACGTCGAAGCAGTCCCCCATTTTTCCCGTGGGGGAGAGCTCGTTTCGAGCAGCAACCATCTCTTCGACGGAATCGTAGTTTCCGCTGATCTGGCGATACATCAATGGCGACTCAATGTAGCCGGGGGCAACGCAATTCGCGCGGATGCCCTGGCGCGCGTACTGCAGCGCGATGTTGGTCGTGAACTGGATCATTCCGCCCTTCGTGGCGGAGTAGCTCGGGTAGTTGTACCCGATGTAGCGCATGCCACCAATGGAGGAGACGTTCACGATCGATCCGGAGCCCTGCTCCAGCATGTGGGGGAGCACGAACTTGCAGGTGAGGAAGGCGCTGGTGAGGTTGATCCGCATCACGAATTCCCACTCATCGAGACTCATCTCGATGGGACCTCCCATGCGGGCGATTCCGACGTTGTTGTGCAGGATGTCGATGCGACCGTAGCGGGCGATCACCTGGTCGACGACGCCAGACACTGACTCTTCTGAGGTGACATCACCCACGAGGCCGGTTCCCTCGAACGGGATTCCGAGAGTGTCGCACTCGGCCGTGAGGCGAGCAACACCACTCTTCACGGCTTCTTCGTTCACATCGACGATCACCACGTGAGCCCCCGCTTGCGCGTACACAATGCTCGTCGCGAGGCCATTGTTGATCTCGCCTCCAGCTGATCCTCCACCGAAAACGAGGGCTACTTTGTTGCTGAGTCGTTGCATGTCATTCATACTTTCTTGCTTGTGCAGGTGGGGGCATCCGTGTGAATGCCCCCACCCAATTCGTTGATGCTTTACGCGAGGGTGCGTCGCACGGCGGCAACGATCTTGTCGACGGTGGGGATGACCGCCGCTTCGAGTTCTTCGCTGTAGGGGATAGGCGTTCGTGCAGCGCCGAGGCGAACCGGTGCGGCATCGAGCTTGTCCCACGAGTTCTCAACGACTTCTGCCACGAACTCTGCGCCCCAGCCGTAGTCCCGAACTGCTTCGTGACCAACGACGAGGTGTCCAGTTTTCGCTACGGACGCGTAGACGGTGTCCATGTCGAACGGGAACAGTGTGCGGGGGTCAATGACCTCGGCGCTGATCCCATCGGCTTCAAGAATCTCCGCCGCCACCAGCGACCGCGCCAAGATCTGCTGCGTAGCGACGATCGTGACATCAGTGCCGACTCGGGCAATGCGAGCCTGCCCGAAGGGGAGCGGCTCAAAGTCGACAAGACCCTTGTCGTAGTAGAGGTTCTTGTGTTCGAGGAAGATCGTCGGGTTGTTGGTCGTGACCGCATGGCGGAGCAGCCCGTAAGCATCTCCGGGTGTTCCGGGCACAGCGACCTCAAGGCCGGGGATGTGCGCAAAGAGGGTCTCGAGTGACTGCGAATGCTGAGCAGCCTTACCGATTCCGGAACCACCGTTGGTGCGAATCACCAGCGGAACGTCGAACTGTCCGCCGAACATGTAGCGCGACTTTGCAGCCTGGTTGATGATGCCGTCAAAGCCCAAGAAGGCGAAGTCGGAATACATGATTTCCAGGATCGGTCGAGTTCCACGCGATGCCGCTGCCGTTGCCGCGGAGATCAGTACTTCTTCACTGATCGGGGTATCCATGACACGGTTCTTGCCATAGACATCCGCGAGCTTGCGAGTAACGCCGTAGATGCCGCCACCGGTGCCCCACGTGGTGATGTCTTCACCGAGAACGAATGCCTCGGGAGTGTCTTCGAGAATGTCGTGCAGCGCGGCGTTGAGGGCACGCCACGTGCTCATGCTCTTGGGTGCTTTACTCATCGCGAGACCTCTTCTTCCTTGTCGTATACATCGGTGAATGCTGTTGATACATCGGGGAACGGGGAGTTTCGAGCGAAGTCCTCCGCGGCCTGCACCTCGGTGGCGAGCTCGGCCTGCATGCTGGTCCAGCGTTCGTTATCGAGCACGCCAGCATCGATCAGGACGGATGCCAAGAAGGCAATCGGATCCTTGTCGTGCCACTGCTTGACCTCGTCGGCATTCCGATAGATCTCGGTATCGCCGGCCATGTGGCCGAGGTAGCGGTAGGTGTCCGCGACGATCAACGTGGGGCCGTCTCCTGCTCGTGCCTTGTCGACAGCCTCGCGGGCCGCAAGGTAGACGTCGCGCATGTCCATTCCGTTGACCGCGACCGATTTCACGCCATACGCAATGCCGCGCTGGGTGAAGTCGGGCTGAGCGACCATTTCTTCAATGGATGCCGACTGGGCGTAGTGGTTGTTCTCCAGTACGAAAATGACCGGAAGGTTCCAGATGGCGGCGAGGTTGAACGCCTCGGCAAGCACACCCTGGTTCGAGGCGCCATCGCCGAAGTAGGCCACAGCCACGCTTCCGTCGCCGCTGACCTTCGCGGCCAATGCCGAACCGGTCGCGATGCCGATTCCGGCGCCAACGATGCCGTTGGTGCCGAGCACGCCAATCTCCTTGACGCCAATGTGCATCGAGCCGCCTTTGCCGCCGCAGTATCCGTCTGAGCGACCGAGGATCTCTGCCATGGTGCGACCGAAGTCGGCACCTTTGGCGAGGGTGTGGGCGTGACCGCGGTGGTTGCTGGCGACAGCGTCTCCGGTTTCGAGAGCCAGTGAGACTCCGACGGCGACGGCTTCCATTCCCACCGAGGGGTGCGTCGAACCGCGGATGAGTCCCTCTTCAGAGAGTAGCGGCATCCGACGTTCGAACTCGCGGATCTTTGCCATCAGGCGCAATCCGGTGATTCCTTGTTTTTCGTTATCAAAGTCAGGCATGAGCCGCTCCTATTCGATAGTGGCGATGACGTCGTCAACAGAGACAACGTCGCCAACGGCAACCTTGAAAGTGATGACGCCTGCGCCGGGCGCTACGAAGTCATTGACGAGCTTCGAGGTCTCGACCTGAGCGATGGCGTCGCCCTTCGCGATGGTGGCGCCGTCAGCGACTAGCCATTCCACGAGGTCGGCTTCGTCTTCGTCGCCGAGAAAGTCTTTTCCGAGTGTTACGTCCATGAGTGCTCCTTGTGTGTGTGGTTAAACAGGTGAGTGTTGCGGTTATTGGTTACGAGATTTTTTGGATGACGAGTTCGAAGGTCACAGCGACAGCGTTCTCGCCCGGCACGAGTTCTCCGGCGTGAACAACGCCGTGGAGGTCGACGAGGGTGCAGCTGATCGTCGTTTCGTAGACGCCGTTAACGAGCGCGACGTCTCCCATGATTGAGATGACTTCGGTGCCTGGACCGTCGACGTGGGTGACTCCGCCGGTGCTCCGGTCGAAGAAGGTGGCGCCGACGAGGCTGCCAAGACCGCCGCGGACGACAGCTGAGGTGAATCCGTTCTCCTCGCAGAGGAAGACGATCGCTGTCGTGAGGTCTTCGTTCGGGCGCACCCGAGCTACCACCGTCTCGAGATAGCCGGTTTCAGCGAGTTGGTTGGGCATGGGGTTCCTCTCGTCGATGGATGGGGTGAACACGGGCATTCGCGTTTCGGGATCGTCGGCGCTTGTCCACCGTGCGCCGTAGATTCCATAGATGGCAGCGTGGGGAGCGGGGCTTCCGGATGCGGTCTCTGGCCACAGGTGGCCCCCGAGTTGCTGCTGGTTTTCATCGATCCACATGCAGTGGCTGTGGATGAACGGCTCGTTGTCGCGCAGCCCGACGGTCACGGCGCCATAAACGAGTTCGGCGTGCTCTACGCTTCGCGCCTCCGAGAAGCTGACTGCTCGCTCACTGTCGGCGCCAGCAGGAACGCAGTAGCTCACGGGGGTGTAGCTTCCGGAGAACAGTTCTACGTAGCCGCTATCGGTGCCCATTTCACGCAGCAGCTCGGTGAGTTCTTCGAGAACGTTTCGACCGGGGGTGAGAGTGGTGAGCCGTCCGCGCGAGCGCGTGGGTACGGAGATGATGCGGGGACTGAGGGTCTCGCCGTGGTGCTTCAATACTTCCATTGGTGCCGCCTTGTCAGCTTGTGGCTTCGGTGTCTCCTTTCCTTGGTAAGGAGGGGAGACGACCTTTGGTAATACCAGCAGTTGTTGTGCTGATTTCCTAGATATTTAGTTGTTCTATCAGCCGATAGCTGTTCCGCCATCGACCTTCAGGGTGTCCCCTGTGACGAAGCCAGAACTGGGTGATGCAAGGTAGGCCACCGCTGTCGCGATGTCCTCCGGTGTACCCATGCGTTTGATCGCATGAGTGTCGAGCGAATAGTTGGTGCTCTCGGTCATGGGAGTCGAAATCGGGCCAGGCGCCACGGTGTTGCTTGTGATGCCCAAGACCCCGACCTCTTTAGCTACCCACTTGGTGAACGCGATGATGCCGCCCTTGGAAGCTGCATACGCGGGGCCCGACCGGTTGGAGCCATCCCCGCTCGCAAACGGGCCACCCATGATTCCCGAGATGGAGCTGATGTTGATGATCCGACCGAACGCCTGTTCCTTCATGTACGGGTAGATCGCTGCCTGCGTGAAAAGAAACGTGCCGCGAAGGTTCGTTTCAATATCGCGTTCCCAGGTTTCGTCATCCATCGTTTCGAGATCGACACGTCCGCACGTTCCGGCATTGTTGACCAGGATGTCGAGTGATCCGAACTGCTCCACAACAGAGTCAACGCAAGCGCGAACCTGTGCGCGATCTCTCACATCCACGATCGCGCTGGCGACGCGAACGTCGCCGTTGGTGGCGGCCGAGATCTCCTCGACCGCTTCAGCACCATCAGTCACGTCGACCAGCATCACGTGCGAGCCGCGTTCTGCCAGAGTCCGCGCGATAGCGCGGCCGATGCCGCGTGCGGCGCCAGTGACCAGGCTGACTCGACCTTCTAGATCCTTGTCCATCACAATTCAGCCTCCCCTACATTCCCATAAGGTCTGGTAGTCCCGTGCTGAGCACCGGTATGAAGGTCAGCAACATCAAGACCGTGAGGCTGGCTACGAGGAAGGGCCAAATGCCCTTCACTGCTTCGCCGAAGGGAACTTGCGCTATTCCGGCCGCCACGAAGAGGTCGATACCGACCGGGGGAGTTACGAGCCCGATCGCCAAGTTGATCGTCATAACGACACCGATTGTGGTGATGTCCATTCCCAGTTCCAGCATGACCGGAACAAAGAGCGGGATAAAGAGGTAGAACGCCGAAACAGCATCGAGGAACATTCCTGCGATGAGCAACATGATGTTGATCAACAGGATGATGACCACCACGTTGTCCGTCAGTGCGAGCAAGGCATCTGTCACCTGGCTGGCGATCTGGTTTCGAGTAATGACGTAGGCGAAGATCGTGGCTGCCGAGATGATCAACATGATGCGGCCCGCTTGGATGCCGGCGGTGGTGAATACTCGGAACAGCCCAGAGAAGTTGAGCTTGCGAGTTACAAACACGCCGACGAGCAGCGCGTAGACGGAAGCAACGGCGGCGGACTCGGTCGGGGTGAAGATTCCGCCGTAGATTCCGCCGAGAATGATCACGGGAACGAGCAGGCCAGGAATGGCTCGCACAAACGCGCGGGCGATGACCGGCCCCGATGCTCGAGTTCGGCGTTGTCCGACCTGCACGTCATCTGGGTCAACGTCGGCGGTCATAAGAACCGTCGGATTGGCCGTGGTGTAGGTCGTGTCGCCGGTCGCCGTCAGCAGCAGTTTCTTGTTTCTGCGTCCGAGAGCCTTGTCGATGTGGTTCTTCGCGTTCGTTTTTGCCATCTCTGTTTCGACCGGCAGAAGGCGAGCCACGATGTAGAACGCAATGGCCATGAGGAGTCCGGGAACGATACCGGCCAAGAAGAGACGACCGATCGAGATGCGCTCATAGTCGCTCGCCACAACAGCGAACACGATGAAGGCGATGCTGGGAGGAATAACGATTCCCATTTCGCCAGCGCTGGCAACCAGGGCTGCGGCGTGACGCTTCTTGTAACCGTGTTTTGCGAGGGCAGGAATCAGGATCGCGCCGAGAGCTGCGACCGTGGCGGGTCCCGATCCGGAGATCGCTGAGAACAGAAGCGCGGCGAGGATCGTGGTGAGCGCGAGCCCACCCTTCTGGTGCCCCACCATGGCATCGGCAAGTTCGATAAGCCTGCCCGAGATGCCGGTGATTTCCATGATCACGCCGGCGAGGATAAAGAAGGGGATCGCGAGAAGCGTTTCTGACGACAGCGAGGCATACATGATTCCCGCAGTCGGGAACAAGGCATTGACTCCGTCTGCGACGACGATCGTGAGAAAAGCTGAGACTCCCATCGCGAATGCAACAGGAACACCGACGAGCAACAGGCCCAAAAATGAGCCGAAGAGTACGAGTTCAACCATGGGATCAGACTCCCTTGAGTTCTAGTGGCGCTTCGGTCTGCTTGTTGAGCAGCTCGCGCACGACGACCTGAACGGTCCGCAGCGCGCCGAGGGCAGCGCCGAATGGAAGCGACATGGAGAAGATCCACTGGGGGACTCCGAGCGCGAAGGTGAGTCGACCGGACTCCAGCTGCTTCATCGCCATGTCAAAGCCCAACCAGAGCAACAGCAGATAGAACGCCAGCATTGCGAGCGCGATGATCACAATGACTACCTTGCGCGGGATGCCGTGGGTCGAGTCCTTGAGGAGTGTAAAACCCGGGTGGGTGCCGAGACGCACTGCTGCGGCGGCCCCCACCAGGGTGAGCAGAACGGCCAGGTTAACGACCAGCTCTGCTGTGTACGCGATCGATGCGTGCAGCAAATAGCGGCTGACTACATTGAAAAACGCGAGGAGGGTGATGGCTGAGAACGCGACCGCAATGATCGTGTTCTCAGCCCCCGTAAGAATCTTGTCGAACATGGGAAGAGTGGACTATTCCGGGCGGACCGCAGCTAGCAGTTCGGGGGTCCACGCGTCGGTGAACTCGTCGTAGACCGGAGCCATTGCTTCGCTGAAGACGGCAAGCTGCGAGGCGGAGAGTTCCGAAACTGTCATGATTTCTGACATTTCTGCGAGCTGCTCGGCTTCACGGGCACGGTTTTCGCTCTTCTGAACTTCGTTTGCCTCAGCAGCAGCCATCTCGACCAGTGCCTTGTCGTCGTCGCTCAGAGCGTCGTACATGTCCTTGTTCATGCCCAAGATGAGCGGGTCGTAGATGTAGTTCCAGACCGACATGTAGTCCTGAACCTCGGTGAGGCCGTTGGAGTAGATGACGTCGTACGGGTTTTCTTGACCGTCGATCGTTCCGGTCTGCAGCGAGGTGAATACTTCGCTGAAGTTCATCGAGACGGGGTCAGCGCCGAGTTCCTTGAAGATGCTGAGGAAGAGGCTTGATCCTGGAACGCGGAACTTCAGACCGTCGAGGTCGGCGGGTTCGAGGATCTCATGCTTGCTGTTGGTGATCTGGCGGAAGCCGGACTCTCCAAAGCCGAGCAGCTGCACGTCGAACTCTGCGGAGAGTTCCTTGTACGCGTCGAGTGCGCCGCCTTCGATTGCGGCATCCGCGGTCTCGTAGCTGTCGTACAAGAAGGGAGCGTTGATCGTGCCGAAGCGGGGGTCGATTCCCGAGTAGATGATCGTCGAGTTATAGGAGAAAGCCTTGTCGCCGTTCATGAGCTGTTCGACGCCGGCCGCAGAATCTCCACCCGAAAGCTGTTCGTTCGTGAAGATGTTGACCTTGATGCGTCCGTCGCTCTCCTCGTCGAGGACTTCAGCGAAACGCTCTGCCCCGGCGTTCCAGCTGGACTTGTCGCTGACCGTGATGGTGAAGTCCCAGTCGTACGACGGCAAACCTGAGTCGCTGCCTGAGTCAGAAGACCCGGTGCTGCAGCCGGTAAGAACCAGGGCTAGCCCCAGTGTCGAAGCGGCGATTTTGACAAACTTCATTTCTCCTCCTTGAGTGTTGAAGCCAACCTGGCCAACCTCGTTTTTGAGGAGGGCCCGTGGTGGGGCGCCCGCTATTCACCAGTTCGATGGTTTCCGGTGCGCTGCGAACCATTATGCACGAATCTGGTAGTACCAGCGACATCGGTGCGAAATTGGGCCCGCCGTAACCTCAACGGGGGCTGGACAAACCTACGCGGTGGGGGCGCTGTGTGAGGCCCGGTTGTGGGTGAAATGTCAGTGGCCGAGGGTAGATTTAAAGAAAGTTGGCCGACACGCCGAGACACTACATCTGGGGTAATGACATGGGTGTCATTACCCATATATAGTGAAATCTCCGACAAACCGCCGGAAAACTTCTAGAAGACTTTTAAGGAGGATCGAATGGATAACGAAAACGACACCGTTGGCGGATATGCAATTCCCGTCGACCCAATGGATCTTCTGCAGTGCGACAGCTGCCAGTAAAAACTTACTGAGCTAACGCCTCTCAGAATTTCTGAAGCCCCGGCAGACCTCACGGTCACCGGGGCTTCACCCATTTAAGGGCCGCAACACAATCCGGCCGTAATCAACTGGCCGACAAACACAACCCCAATCTCACCCACGCACGCATCGCCAAGATTGCCTAAGCTGGACACCGTGCCAGTGAATAAAGAACTAGAAGGCCGGGTTTTCCCGCCAACGACCCCCTACCTCGTCGGGCGAGAAAAAGTACGCGAATTTGCGCGAGCGGTCTTCGCTCAAAGTCCGCTCAACCACGACCCGGAAGCCGCCAGAGCAGCAGGCTTCGCCGATGTCGTAGCACCGCCCACTTTCGCCGTGGTCATCCAAGAAGCAGGCCTCGCCCTTCTCTTGGCCGCCCCCGACACTGGCATCGATTTTTCTCGCATCGTGCACGGCGAACAAAAGTTCACCTCCACGCGACCCATCGTCGCTGGCGACGAACTCACCGCCATCCTCACCGTCACGAGCATCAAATCCCTCGGCGGCAACGACATGATCACCGCCGAAACCGCCATCAGTGATGCCGCAGGCGACCACGTCGTCACCGCAACCTCCGTACTCGTCATGAGAGGCACAGAATGAGCGACCTCGTCGTCGGCCAGGAACTCATCACCGGCAAAGTCACCCTCACCCGCTTCTCGCTCGTGCGCTACGCGGGAGCATCCGGAGACTTCAACCCCATCCATTACCGGGATGATGTTGCCGCCTCCGTAGGCCTCCCCGGTGTGCTCGCCCACGGCATGCTCACCATGGGCCTCGCCGTGCAACCCGTCATCGACTGGATGGGCGACCGCGGCGAACTCGTCGAATACGGTGTGCGCTTCACTCGCCCTGTCGTCGTCGACGGCAATGGCGGCGTTGTGGTGACCGTCACCGCCAAGGTTGGCGCGATCGAAGACGACGTAACGCGCATCGACCTCACCGTCAGCGCCAACAACCAAACCGTGCTCGGCAAAGCACAAGTGAGGGTCAAGCTTCACCAATGACCGACACCGTTTCCCCCGACAGCACAGCACCTGCTGAGCCCACCGTGCTCGCCGACCTCACCACCATTCGAGTCGGCGGGCCCGCACGCACGCTAGTGAGCCCCACCACTGAAGTTGAGCTCCTCGAGAGTGTGCGTGCCGTCTGGGAACGCGGCGACGACTGGCTGCTCATCGGCGGCGGCTCCAACATGGTGATCAGTGACGAAGGATATGACGGCACGGTCATCCACATCGCCACTCACGGCATCCAAGTCACCAATCAAACGGACACGACCCTCAGCCTCCGCGTGCAAGCGGGCGAATCATGGGACGCCCTCGTTGCGCGCCTTGTCGCCCGCGGCTGGGGCGGCATCGAAGCCCTCAGCGGCATCCCCGGATCCGTCGGCGCAGCCCCCATTCAAAACATTGGAGCCTACGGCCAAGAAGTCGCCAGCGCCCTCACCGGCATTGACTTTCTCGACTACGACAGCGGCGAACTCGTGCACCTCACAACAGCCGAACTCGAACTCGGCTACCGCAGCTCCGTCATCAAAAGTGGCCTTGCCGGAGTCGTCGTTGCCGTGTACCTCACCGTCACCGCCTCACCCGCCAGCACAGTGCAGTATCCACAACTCGCTACCGCCCTCGGGGTTAACGTCGGCGACGCTGTGCCCCTGCAGCAAGTGCGCGACACGGTGCTCGCCCTGCGCGCCTCCAAGGCGATGGTGCTCGACCCCAACGAACCAGACTCTGCCAGCTGCGGGTCATTCTTTACGAACCCGATCGTGCCAGAACACATCGCGAGAGGCCTTCCCGCGGATGCCCCACGCTGGGTTATCGACGACGATCCCGTCACCGACGTTGCGGTTCCGCTCGGCGAAGAACCTGCCCCGCCACCCGCGCCCAAGCCGCGCCTGGTGAAGCTCAGCGCCGCCTGGCTCATCGAACATTCGGGCGTGAACAAGGGCTTCAGGCTGCCGGGCTCGCGAGCCGCAGTGTCGACCAAGCACAGCCTGGCGATCGTCAACCGCACTGGCGCGGACGCCACCGAGATTGCAGAACTTTCACGCTACATCGGTGCATGTGTGCTCAGCCGATACGGCATCCACCTGCAGCCAGAACCCGTCGCCGTTGGCGTCGAACTCGCCTAGTTCGCCTAACCCGTCTAACAACGCGCGCTCATCCGCGAGCCTCGCCTAGCTCAGGCGGCGCTAGCGAGAGCGGGGCAGCAACCCCAACTCCATCGCTTTCGTGACGGCCCGCGTACGGTCCTTCACGTCAAGCTTTCCGAAGATGTGGATGAGGTGCGTCTTCACCGTTGCCTCGCTCACGAACAGGGCGGCCGCAATCTTTCGGTTGCTGTTGCCCTCTGCCACGAGCGCCAATACTTGAGTCTCACGATCGCTCAGCGTCACCTTCGCGGGCTCGCGCATGCGGTTCACGAGCAGCGCCGCAATCGACGGAGCCAGAGCGACTTCGCCGCGCGCCACCGAACGAAGGCCGGCCAGAATCTCCTCTTGCGGTGCCGCCTTCAACAGGTAGCCGCTCGCGCCCGCCTCGATGGCGGTCAGAATGTTTTCGTCGGATTCATACGTGGTGAGAATGAGCACGCGAACGTCGGGGCGAGCGGCCACGAGTTGTGCCGTTGCTTCTGCGCCTCCGAGGCCGGGCATGCGCAAATCCATGAGCACAACGTCGGGGAAGAGCTGCGTGGCTAGCGCGACCGCCTCGACACCGTCGCTGGCTTCGCCGACGACTTCGATGTCATCCGCCGAGCCCAGCAGACCGACAATTCCACTGCGGACGATCGGATGATCGTCGGCAACAACGACACGGATCATGCAAGAACTTCCTTCGGGATGGTGGCGCGCACGGTGGTGCCGGCGCCCGAACTGTCGACGTCGAGGCGGCCATTGACGAGCGCCAAGCGTTCGCTCATGCCCTCAAGCCCAAACCCGGTGCGGCTGGTTGCGGGGTCGAAGCCGACTCCGTCATCGGTGACCGAGACGGTGAGCCCAGAATCATCGACAGACACCGAGATCGTCGCGCGCGTGGCCGACGCGTGCTTGCGCACATTCGCCAGAGCCTCTTGGGCGCAGCGCAACACCACCACCTCGGTCTCGCGTTCGATCGCGGGCAGGTGTTCGGCATCCACGGTCACGGTCAGTTGGGTTTCCCGTGTGTACCGTTCGGCCAGTCGGTGCAGCGCGCTCGAAATCCCGTCACCCGTGAGGCCAACCGGGGCGGATGCCGTCACCAGTGCCCGCGCTTCCGCGAGCGCTGCGCGGGCACTGTCTTCGATCAGCTCGAGTTGTTCGGCCGCGGCAGCAGGGTGGTGGTTGTCGAGTTCGCGCCGTGCCCTTTGGGCTACGAGCACTAGCCCGGTGAGGTCTTGCGCGATGGTGTCGTGGATTTCGCGGGCAAGCCGCTCTCGTTCGCTGGAGACTCCGGCATCCCTGCTGATGGCGGCGAGCTCGTCTCGGGTCGATTGCAGTTCGAGCACGAGGTCGTGGCGTTGGTCGCTGAGCGTGGAGATCTGAGTGATCCAGAGTCCGAGGGCGAGGCTGAAAAGGAGGGAGAGGGTGACGATCGTGGTGGTGTAGAGCAGTGCATCCGCGCTGAGACCCATGGTGATGAGAAACCCGACGCCGACAGAGAGGGCGAGGGCGACGTTGCCGATGATGGCGTTGCGGGTGCGTTCGGCGAGAACCCAGACGAGCGGGTAGGCAAGCGATTGCAGGGTGGCCATGACAGGCATGAACGCGACGGCGGCTCCGACGGTGACGACGAGCACTCCGACATACACGGCGGCGATAGTGGAATTGTCTCTGGCACGGATGCCGAGGGTGAACCAGGCGAGCGTAAAGGCGGCTAGAGCAGCCCCGGCACCGAGCCGACTACCGGAGCCGTAGCCGCCCGAGCCGACGATGAGCACTGCCATGACCGCCGTAGTGGCGATCACAGCAATGCTCATCCAGCGAACGAAACCCATTTAGCTATCCTTGCGGATCCAACGGAAGGTGATGCGCGTCACGATGAGGCCGATCACGAGCCAGAGACCGGTTGCAATGGCAACGCCGGGAAGGTTCCAACTTTCGGATTGCTCCATCACTTCGAAGCTTGCGGGCAGGAACACTTCGCGCATTCCCTGCGCCATCCACTTCAGGGGGAAGATGCTGGCGAAGTTCTGCAACCACTCGGGCAACATCGAGAATCCGAGGTACACGCCGGAGATGAACTGCAGCACGAGAGCCACCGGGATCACGACGGCGGTCGCACTCTTACCGCTGCGAGGGAGCCCGCTCAGGGCAATACCGAGCACGGCGGATGTCGTCACTCCGAGCACAAAGACCCAGGCGAAGGTCACCCATTTGCTTGGTTCGCTCGGCAGTTCGACGTCGAACGCGACACTCGCGACCAGAATCACGAGGGCAGCTTGCAGCACGCCGGTCACGAAGACTTGCCCGATCTTGCCGATGAAGTAGCTCATCACCGGCAGGGGTGTGCCGGCGAGGCGTTTGAGGGTGCCGTCGCTTCGTTCCATAGCGATGTCGATCGCCATGTTCTGCAGTCCGCTGAGGAGTAGGCCGGCGGCGATCATCCCTGGCAGGTAGAAAGCGGCTGCCGTGAGTGGTTCTTCTTCGGTCCCGAAGTTCTGTTCGCTGAAGGCGACCGCAAAGATCGTGAGCATGACGACGGGGAACAAGAAGGTGAAGAACACCGAATCGCCCTGGCGAAAGTAGCTCCGCACTTCGAGCGTGATGCGGCTGAATCCGAGCTTGAGGCTGCGGCCGATTCCGAGGCCAAAGCTTGGCGTGCTGGCCGCAGTCGCCGCCGAGCTGGTCGTGGTTGGGGTGCTCATCGTGCGTTCTCCACTTCGCGTGCGTGTGCGTGGTCGGAGACCAACTGCAGGTAGATGTCTTCCAAACTGGGGCGAACAATCTCGAGCCCGGTCGGTTCTGCGCCGGCGGCCATGAGGGATGCCACGACAGCGCCAGGAGTGTGGGTGCGTTCTTCATGCTTGCCGTTGGCATCGCGCCACCGCACGCGTGGGGTGCGGGCTTCTTGCCCACCGATCTCGTCGATCGCGCCAATGTCGATCATCTTTCCGCCCGCGATTACCCCGGCACGGTCGCCCAGCTGGGCCGCTTCGTCGAGGTAGTGGGTAGTGAGGAGGATGGTCGTTCCGTCCGCCTTGAGCGAGCGAATCAGTTGCCAGAACTGCTGACGAGCCTCGGGGTCAAAGCCTGTGGTGGGTTCGTCGAGAAAGAGCAGCTCGGGGCTGCCGATGATGCCGAGCGCGACATCCACTCGCCGGCGTTGCCCGCCAGAAAGCTTGCGGATCAGTGTTCCGGCCTTCTCCTCAAGCCCGACCGACGCGATAACTTCTTCGACGTCGCGCGGGTGTGGATAGTAACCAGCAAAGTGGGTGAGCTGTTCGCGCACCGAGACGTTGCCGCTCTCGCCGCTGGACTGCAACACGATGCCGAGGCGCGCCTTCCAGTCGAGGCCACCCTTGCCGGGGTCGACGCCGAGCACACTCACGGAGCCACCGGTGCGATCCCGGTAGCCTTCCAGAATCTCGATCGTGGTCGACTTGCCTGCACCGTTCGGGCCGAGCAGCGCGAAGGTTTCGCCGCGTTGAATCTCAAAACTGACCGAGTCAACAGCGGCAAAGGAGCCATAGGTTTTGCGCAGATTTTCGACCTGCACGACGGGAGCGGTGGTGTTCATGCTTCTATCGTCGCTTGTCTGGGGCCCGCGCGACAGGTGCAGTCGGTTAGAGGTCTATCAACCGATCGGTTGATGCTTGATGTGGCGTTGACGTGACGCAGGTGTGACGCCGGTGTGGCGCGGATCTTCAGCCAGCCGCGCTACCGTCGAACCATGATCACGACGACTCGTTCTCGAACTGCTGTTATCGCCGCGCTCACGCTCGCTGTCAGCTTTGCGGTCACGGGATGCTCGGCCACAAGCACCTCGAGCAGTACCTCCGAACTCAGCACAACACCGCCAGCCAGCTCAAGCCCTGATGCGGCCATGTTCTTCCCCGATATCGAGGACGTAAGCGTCTCGCCGACGGGAACGAATCTGTTCGATTTCGCCGTCACCGTGAGCTCGCCATATGACACTCCTGAGCAGTATGCCGACGGATGGCGCGTGCTCGCCCCCGATGGCACGGTGCTCGGTGAGCACACACTCACGCACGATCACGCCGCCGAGCAGCCATTCACCCGCACCCAATCGGGCGTTGAAATCGCTGAAGGCATCGCCGAGGTCACCATCGAGGGCCGCGACCAAGCAAACGGCTACGGCGGAACCACTGTCACGGTCGAACTGCCGGGTCGCTAGACGCAAGCACCTCAGGGCTCGCTGATCACGACCGCAGACTATTCGCGGTCGTCGTCGTCGTCGTCGCTTTCGCTTCCGCTCTCGGGCTCATCTGCTGTACCGGCATCCGCGAGCAACATTCGCAACTCAGCATCAAAGAGCGCTGCTTCGTAACCGTCGTCGGGGGATTCCCGCATTAGCAGCGTGGTCAGAGCGTGCAGCCGCACAGCCCCATCCTCGTTCTCGGCAATTTCGTCGAGCAGCGGCGACGCGTGTTCGCCGAGCGCGACGAGTGATCGGCTGAGGCTCATGTGGGCGTCGCGCTCGCCGCGGCCAAGATGGGCAACCAGCTGCGAAGCGAGCTCGCCTTCGCCGCCTTCGGGGACCAGCACGGTCGCAACGCGCCAGGCCGTGCGGGCTACTGTCTCGTCCGCATCGTCAAGAATGTCGGGCGTGATCGCTTCCCACCCGGCGGGGTCGCCGATCTTCGAGAGAGTGTGCAGCGCTTGGCTGCGCGATTGGGCGGTCGCCGATCGTGTTTCGGCAACCAGCAACGGCACCGTAATCGATGACGGATGCCGCATCAGCGCCCACGTGAGCGTCTCGCGAACGTTGAGGTCGGGTTCGATCGCGCACCGCTCGAGCAGCACGCGCACGAACTCGTCGCGCGGATGCGTTCCGGCGGAGAGGGCAGCCTGAAGCCGTTGGGAGGGCAGCGCGGCGGTGAGGGCCGCGCTCAAGCGGTCGACAGCACCCCTAGCCGCGCTTGCAGCATCTTCCGCAGCGGCATCGGGCGGTGGTGTCGCATCCATAATTCCTCCACCGCGTCGAGGCGGTTGGGTTAGCTAAAAAGTTTCTGCAGGCGCTGAACACCTTCGAGGAGTGCGTCGTCGCCGAGGGCGTAGGAGAGGCGCAGGTAACCGCTTGGTCCAAACGCTTCTCCTGGGATCACTGCGACTTCTGCTTTTTCGAGGATGAGGTCGGCGAGTTCGAGGCTTGTGGTCGGAGTGACGCCGTCCCATTCGCGGTTCAGCAGGCCGGAGACATCCGGGTACACGTAGAACGCGCCCTGAGGTGTCGGACAGTTGATGCCGTCGATCTTGTTGAGCTCGGAGACCATGAGCTTGCGGCGGCGGTCGAAGGCCACCCGCATCTCTTCCACGGCATCCTGCGGGCCGGTGAGGGCTTCGATGGCGGCGCGCTGCGAGATGTTGGAGACGTTGCTGGTGAGGTGCGATTGCAGGTTTGCTGCGCCCTTCATGGCGTCGACGGGGCCGACCATCCAGCCGAGGCGCCAGCCGGTCATCGAGTAGCTCTTGGCTACACCGTTCACGAGGATGGTGGTGTCGGCAAGGGCCGGAACGACCTCAACGATAGAAACAGCACGCACTCCGTCGTAGACCAAGTTTTGGTAGATGTCATCGCTGATCACCCAGATGCCGTGTTCGAGCGCCCATTCGCCGATGGCCTTAGTTTGCTCGGGCGAGTAGACCGCACCGGTGGGGTTCGATGGCGAAACGAATAGCAGCACCTTGGTGTTCTCGGTGCGTGCTGCTTCGAGCTGCTCAACGGTCACAAGGTAGCCCTGGTCTGCGCCAGCGAAAACTTCGACCATGGTGCCACCGGCGAGTTTGATCGCTTCGGGGTAGGTGGTCCAGTACGGGGTAGGAACGATGACTTCATCGCCCTGATCAACGAGGGTCGCGAATGCTTGGTACACGGCCTGCTTGCCGCCATTGGTGACAACCACTTGGTTGATGCCGACCTCGAGGCCGCTGTCGCGCAACGTCTTGGCGGCGATAGCTTCACGCAGTTCGGGAAGGCCAGCTGCTGGCGTGTAGCGGTGGTTCTTCGGGTCGAGCACTGCTGCGGATGCCGCAGCCACAATGTTCGCAGGAGTCGCGAAGTCGGGCTCGCCAGCCGCATAGCTGATGATGGGGCGGCCAGCCGCGAGAAGCGACTTGGCTTTGGCATCCACCTTGAGGGTGGCTGACTCGGCGATGGCGGAAATTCTGGCAGAGAGGCGAGGTGAGGTCACCCTTCAAGTCTACGGCTTCACGCTGCCGCGCGGCCAGAGGATGCGGCCCACGGCAGACAGAACTTTGCCCTCACCGCCGAACGCGGTGAGGGCAAAGAGAAGCGGCCGGAGCTGTGATCCTGGGGGGACGATAAGCTCCGGCCGCTATAGGTTATCTACGCCGTCCTAGAGCTCGGACGTGGGGTGTGTACGTAGATATCCTTGACGCGCGAAGAAGGCACCCGCTGCCAACAACGCGACGATTAGGGCGATGAGAGTCGCAACACCAGAACCGGTGTAGGCGAGCTGCCCATCGAGGGCATAGGTCGGAAGCTCAAGGGCGCAGATTCCGACACAGGCTTCCGTGGAAGTTCCACAGTTTTCGGTGCAGTTGGGGTCAGTCTCGGGATCGACCGATCCACAGTTTTCGGTGCAGTCAGGGTCAGTCTCGGGATCGACCGATCCACAGTTTTCGGTGCAGTCAGGGTCAACTACGGACTGCACGTTCGGTCCGACTATGGCGCGAGCCACATTGAGAGTCGCAACGCTGCCGTTGCCAACCGAGACCCGCACTGCGGTCTCGCTGAACATGTCTCCCTTGACGGAACCGGATGAGGTCAACTGTTCTTGCACGTTGACCTTGATCGAGATCACGTCGTGAAGCACCGTTCCCACGCCGCTGTCACCGAGTAGTCCGGTAACGGCGGGGTTGACGAGTCCGGCGTTGAGGCTGTTGACGAGCGAGGTTACAACTCCGCCGTTGGAGAAGAGCGAGGTGTTGAGGCTCTTTCCGAGGCTAGCAATCAGCGTGTTCACGTTGAGGTTGGCATTCACTGTTCCGCCGAGCAGCGAGATGTTCGCTTTGGCGGAGACGGCGGTGCCGTTGATGAGATCGTCAACGTTTCCGATGATGCTGACATCTACTGTGCTGCGCAGGTCAGGAAGAGCGGTTTCGACGAGGTTGCACACGGTTTCCGTTGTGTAGCCGATAATGCCCTGGGTGATGCCGTCTGTCAGGCCGCCAGTGAGGCCACCGAGCAGGCCGCCGAGGCCGCCACCCGAGTTGTCGGGGAGGATGTCGCCGATGATCGGTACCTGAACGTCGCTGCATACGGACTTCTGTATTGAGTCCTGTGCGGTGAGGAGGTTGAGCGATGCAGAAACTTCTACGTGAGCGTCGCGCAGGGCAAGCTCGACACGATCGACGATATCGTCAGCGAGAGTAGCGACGGTTTCGGTGATGCCGTTGAGGATCTTGTTGACGACAGCATCCGTCAGCAACTCCGTGTTTGGCGGGAGATCGTTGAGGTCGCTTCCGAGGAGAGTCTCGAGGTCAACAGAAACCGCACCGGTTTCGAGGTTGAAGCTAATTCCGCCGCTGCCGTAGCTGCCCTTGAGGAGCGAGCTGACTGCTGCGTCGAGGTCAACATCAACAACAACCTTGACGTCGGCGGAGGAGCCGATCACGCCAAGTACGGGGTCTAGGACGCCATCGATGGAGTTGCCGAGAGCACCGTTGTCGCCGCCCAAGCTCAGCAGCGTGCTGTCAACACCGCTGAGTGCGGAGGTGACCTTGCTAGTCAGCTTGCTGATCGCCGGGCTGGAGAACGTCAATGTTGCATCAGCGAGTGTGTAGTCGCCGGATGCGGAAGTCATGCTGCCATCTGCACGAGCAGAAACAGCGTCCAAGTCGACCTTGAGGTCTGTAAGCACGGAGGCAAACTCCGTGTCGAGCAGGCTGTCAAGGTCAATGGTGAGGTCGCCTGCAGGGCCAGCTTCGACATTACCGATGCCGATGCCACCGTCATCCTGAATGGCGCCGGTTGCCGCGAATGACTCGCCATTCTTGTCGGCTTCGGCGTGCTGGTTGATGACACCGACATCGACCGCGTCGAGGAGAGGCAGCTGAAGACCACCAGGCAGGTTGATCACGGATGCGCCGAGGGCACTAACGGTGAGGGGATCGCGGCTGACTTGAAGTGACTGCGTTCCGTCGTTGGAGGCAACAACTTGGCCGAGACCGGCGACGTTGTTTAGGTCAGTACCGAGTACGTCCCCTGAGAGGACCTCGGCGTAAGCGTAGGAGGCGCCGGTGGTCTCTTCTGCGCTTGCTGCAGCGGGGGCGATGAGAGTGAAACCCGATACGAGGGCGATGGCCCCGAGAGCCGCTCCGAAGCGGACTGCTGGGGTGTGATTGGTTTTCCCGACTGATTTCCCAGTGCGCGGGATGTGTTGTGTAAACACGACTGGTACCTTCCTGATCCTGTGTGGATAAGGAAGCTGATTCGACGATGAGGCCAACTTGAGGGTTGTCCCACGAACTACTGCCTGATCTCAGCTTCGCTTGCCCATGTGGTGGTGCTGTTATGGAGTTGTGCAACGAGATGGTTAGGTCTCGTGTGGTGTTGCCCGAATTGTGTTGCCCGAATGGTGTTGCTGGTACTGCCCGAATAAGAAGGGTGGTTTGCCCCGCTTGCATAGAGAGACTGAGACCCCCCTCGGTTATGACGCGGGTTTTCAAACTTTTTTGAAAACTTTTTTGGCAGGCCGAAATTGCGGGTGAAATCGCGACCATTTCTGCCGCTTCTCTCTATTGATCTCTCTAGTGGGGGAGCGGGCACTGCGAGACGGCTCAGGATGACGTACACTTGTTCAGGTTGTTGATAACTGCCATACTTTCGCGCGCCTGCTCCTCACTTCTCAATGTGGATGTGTCGTCGTGTTTGTGCGAAAGTGTGGGTAAGAGATTTACCTCTCTTGCAAAGGGTGGTGGCTCAATTGGTAGAGCAGCGGTCTCCAAAACCGCAGGTTGCAGGTTCGAGTCCTGTCCGCCCTGCAAGTCCCTCTCTGTGAGACACGGAGTGGGTCGAGTAAGCCGAAGTATCGGAAGGTAGTAAGAGTGGCCAAGAAAGACGTAGACGAGCCCAGCGAGGACGTCGTCGCCAAGGCGAAGAAGGAGAGCGCGCAACGTCGTGGACCCTTCGGCCGCATGACACTCTTCATCCGCCAAGTTATTAACGAACTCAAGAAGGTAGTAACTCCGACTCGGCGCGAGCTGGTCAGCTTTACTCTCGTTGTTCTTGTATTCGTCATCATCATGATGGGTATCGTTTCGGCCCTCGACTTTGGGTTTAGCGCGTTGGTGAACTTCTTGTTCGGCGACCCAGACCTGGTCGTCTAAGCCCTTCATAAACCGCAGCGGTTACGGCCGAACTGCAGAGTAACGAAAAGAGATTTAGTGTCCGAGAACCACCGCGAAGACTCCGAGCTCGCTACGGCAGCAGAGCAGTCCTCCGAGGAGGATGAGGCGCAGACGGGTAACACCTTGGCTGCGGCAGAGCGTTCAGAAGACTCCGCCGAGCACCAGGCAATGCACGTTGAAGGCGATTCGGCTGATGTCGACGCCGATCTTGCTGGTCTCCTTGAGGCTCTGGATGCCGCAGTCGACCCTGCAGCAGATGCTGAAGTAAACGACGCGCTCGACATCGACAACGCTGCTGAAGCCGACGCTTCTGTTGCCGCAACCGATGACGAAGCAGCGGACGAAGCTGAAGCCGAAGGCACCGACGCTGCTGAGGTAGCCGAGGGCGAAGAGGTAGAGGTCGACCCGTACGCCGAGTTCCGCATGGACCTCCGCCTGCAGCCAGGCAAGTGGTACGTCATCCACTCCTATGCCGGCTTCGAAAAGCGCGTCAAGCACAACATCGAGAACCGCAAGGTTTCCATGGCGATGGAAGATTTCGTCTTCCAAGTCGAGGTTCCGATGGAAGATGTTGTCGAGATCAAGAACGGTCAGCGCAAGCTCGTTAACCGTGTTCGCATCCCCGGCTACGTTTTGGTTCGCATGGACCTCAACGAAGACAGCTGGTCGGTTGTTCGTCACACTCCCGGTGTTACTGGCTTCGTGGGCAACGCTCACAACCCCGTACCGCTGCGTTTCGAAGAAGCGTTCAACATGCTGAAGAGCCTTGTTGAGATCGTTGAAGCTCCTGTTGCTAAGGGTGCATCGCAGAAGAGCAAGACCGCTGCACGCGCCATCCCCGCAGAGATCGACTTTGAAATCGGCGAGACCATCACCATCAAGGAGGGTTCCTTCGCGGGCCTTCCCGGTTCGATCAGCGAGATCAAGGCGGAGAGCGGAAAGCTCATCGTTCTGGTTTCCCTCTTCGAGCGCGAGACCCCGGTCGAGCTCAGCTTCGATCAGGTCACCAAGCTTTAAGGGCTTTCGCCCCTAAAAAACCACCGCGCCCTTCGGGTGCGGGAGAGCTGGCCACACGGGTCAGTTCGTACTGAAAAGGAAACACAATGGCACCGAAAAAGAAGGTTACAGGTCTGATTAAGCTTCAGATCCAAGCCGGCGCCGCTAACCCCGCACCGCCCATCGGGCCTGCGCTGGGACAGCACGGCGTTAACATCATGGAGTTCTGCAAGGCGTACAACGCCGCTACCGAGGCTCAGCGTGGAAACGTTATCCCGGTAGAGATCACCGTGTACGAGGACCGTTCGTTTACGTTCATCCTCAAGACCCCGCCGGCAGCAGAGCTCATCAAGAAGGCTGCTGGAGTTGCTAAGGGTTCGGGCACGCCGCACACCGTCAAGGTTGCGAAGCTCACCAAAGACCAGGTACGTACGATCGCCGAGCAGAAGATGGCTGACCTCAACGCCAACGACATCGACGGTGCAATGAAGATCATCGCGGGCACCGCTCGCTCGATGGGAATCACGGTGGAGGCATAATGTCCAAGAATTCCAAGGCATACAAGTCCGCCGCTGAGAAGCTCGAAGAGGGCAAGTTCTACACGCCAACCGAGGCTGTCTCAGTTGCTCGCGAAATGAGCTCGAAGAAGTTCGACTCCACCGTTGAGGTTGCTCTTCGCTTGGGTGTAGACCCTCGCAAGGCTGACCAGATGGTTCGTGGCACCGTTATCCTGCCTCACGGTACGGGTAAGACTGCTCGCGTTATCGTTTTCGCAACCGGTCCCGCAGCAGAAGCAGCAATCGCTGCTGGCGCTGACGAGGTTGGTGGCTCGGAGCTCATCGAGAAGGTAGCCGCTGGCTACACCGCTTTCGACGCAGCAGTTTCGACCCCCGAGCTCATGGGCCAGGTTGGTCGTTTGGGTAAGGTTCTTGGTCCGCGTGGCCTCATGCCAAACCCCAAGACCGGAACGGTTACTCCTGACACCGCAAAGGCTGTCTCGGAGATCAAGGGCGGAAAGATTGAGTTCCGCGTCGACAAGCACTCCAACGTTCACTTCATCGTGGGCAAGGCCGGCTTCACCGCTGAGCAGCTTGACGAGAACATCAAGGCAGCACTCGACGAGGTTCTGCGCGCAAAGCCCAGCTCTTCCAAGGGTCGCTACATCACGAAGGCAACGGTTTCGACCACCTTCGGTCCTGGCATTCCGGTCGACATCAACTCGATCTAATACTGCTTAAATGAACGGGGGTCGGCAATTGCCGGCCCCCGTTTTTTGCATTCCCCGGGCCCGGTGCTGGGAGGAATATGCTGGTCAGTATCTGCCGTAGGGAGCCTTGTTGTGACCACCACTGTTCGCCGCGCTATCGAGAGTGACGCCGAGTTGCTCCACGAGATCGCTCGCCAGACCTTTCCTTTAGCCTGTCCTGCCACCACAACCCTCGACGCGATCGCGTCCTACATCGAACAGAACCTTTCGGTGTCGGCGTTCCGCCATTACCTCACTGACCCTGCCCGCGAGGTTCTTCTCGCTGAGGTAGATGGCCAGCCTGCCGGCTACGCGATGTTTTCTGCTCTCGAGCCCGGTGATCCGGATGTTGCACAGGCGCTCACTCTTCACCCCACAGTCGAACTCAGCAAATGCTATGTTCTCGGCCTCTTTCATGGCGCCGGCGTCGCACCCGCTTTGATTGGTTCGGGAATCGCGTGGGCTCGCGGTCAAGGCTTTGTCGGGATGTGGTTGGGAGTCAATCAGGAGAACGCCCGTGCCAATCGTTTCTACGAAAAGATGGGCTTCGAACTTATGGGCACCAAGAAGTTCCTCGTCGGGGAGCGCTGGGAAGACGACTTTGTGCGTCAACTTTCGCTCAGCGAATCACTTTCCGCTCGCTAACGCGATGACGACTATTGCGCCACAGCGCGTTTCTGCTGCCGCTGTTGAGGGAGTAACCGCTGTTGTCGGCAGCGTCGCTGTCGGCATCGCGCTCGTTGTGATCTGGGCTTCGCGACTGATGGTGCCTCGCGAGTTGTATGTCAGCGAGTTGGGGGCCGAGGGCGAACCCACTGCGGCCGCTTTTGAGATTGCGCTGTTGCTGATCGTCGGTGGCGGAACTGCCGTCGCCTGGAGTGCTCGACGCGTTCGTGCCTGGCCGCCCCTCTTGTCAATTGGCTCACCGGCATTGTCTCTGTGGGTCGGTTGTGGGTTCTTCCTGATCGCCTCGCAGGTGACGTGTACTTCGGGATGCCCGCTGCCCTACGGTCCGAGCTTCACGTGGCAGGACTTCGCTCACACCCTTGCCGCGGTAATCGCCTTTGCGGCAGCGTGTTGGGCCATGATCCAAACGTCGTTTGCTCGGGAACATCGTGTGCTCGCCCGGCTGTCACTGATCACTGCTGTTGCGGTCGCCGTCATCGCTGGAACGGGTGGGCTCTTTTCGCTTTTCCGTTTTCAGGTTGTGCTCGGTAGCCGGCTCGAATTCGTCGCCACGACGATTGCGATTGCGTGGCTCATGGTTCTCGGCACCGTCATTGCCGCCAGGGCACTGTCATGCCGCACTCGCGAGTAGACACCACGTGCGGGTGAGCGGTTAGGACGCCCGCATGAGATCGAGAAGCCGATCTGCCAAACCTACGAGTGTGTGGATCTGGTCTTCGTCGCGCTCAACCCACTGGCACTTCGGCTCGGCATGCACCGGCACGAAGTCAGTGTGCTGCTCCCACACCACGAGCGTGCGGTCGGCACCAAGCACATACTGTTGCCACCACACCTGCCGAAGGTAAGAGCGGGGGATCGTGCGCCACGGTTTCGCCGTCGTCTTGATCTCCGAAAGCACGAGAGAACCGTCAAGTACGGAAACTCCGTCTGGCGTCGCCAAATGGAGAGGCTGATCGTGGGCGTGATACAAAGCTGAACTGGATTGGATGCCGTGCTCACCGAGCACCCAGCGCGCAATTTCAGGTTCCCGAGCGCGACCATGATCGGTAAACGCGTTACCGCTGAACCCCGAGCCGAGTAGCTTGCTCTCCACAAGGGCACGCAACGATTGTTCTGTGGCTAGGCGGGCGGCATCCGTTGCTGTTACGCCGCGGCTGCGGGCACGAAGCCACGCGACGCGATCCTCAGAATGGGCGACGATGCGGTCGCGATGATTGGGCGCAACCGGCTCCCAAAGATCGAGTTCCGGTTGCATAGTCACACCCCATTGTCTCTCTTCCCGAAGCGCTGGGTGCGCCCATCGCGGAGAAAGGGGCACTTCCCGGCCCCACAGTGGCCGGGAGTGCCGGGTTCGCGCGTTCATTGCCGACAGGAACTGGCAGACTAGGCCCATGCGAGCCGTGCACCCCTACATTGCGTCAACTGTGAGTTTTCGACGTCGTCTGGTTGGTGCGGCGGCGCTGGCGGTCATGGCGATGATGACTCTGGTGCCAGCGACAGCTGCTGTGGCATCCGTGGGATCAACTCCGCCTGATGTTACGTCCTTTGCCACTGACGATGACGGATTGCTCGTCGAGCTCGAAGAGTTTTTTGGTGTGGATCAGCGTGGCACCGGCCTCGATTTTTCTGACGGCATCGAGATCGGTGAAGTTGATCGTGTCTTCCTATGGTCGAACGACTACCACTCGGGTCAGGTGACAGAGACAGCGGTGCAGTATGTGAACCGGTGGATGGTTCCGGTCACGATCGGGGAAGAGCCCGTTGGTGTCGCATTGATCGGGATCGACCCCGCCACTGTAGACCCCGAAATGATCGACTTTATTCGCAGCCCCGGCGTTGCGCTGGCGCTTGACGACGTCGATGATGACGCCACGCTCGTGCAAGAGCCAGAAACTGGCGCATGGTTTAGCCTCATCGACGAAACCATTACCCCGCTCGTGCGTGGCACAAGCGAGGTGGCCGGAGAGGTGACCCTTGAGGCGTATCAACCCATCGTGTCGACTCGCCCTGTCGAGGTTGTGGAGGAGTCGCCGCAGCCTGATCAGGGAGCTGTGCAGTCCGTGGTGCTCATTGTGACGACGGTGATTGTCGTGCTACTCGCCCTGCTCATCCCGACCATCCTCGGACAGGTGCGCGAGCGCCGAGAGCGTCGCGCTGCCGAAGAAGGATCGACCGAGGAAGAGCAGGCCGAAAAAGAGGCGACC
Source organism: Salinibacterium sp. NK8237 (assembly GCF_015864955.1). Taxonomy (NCBI): domain Bacteria; kingdom Bacillati; phylum Actinomycetota; class Actinomycetes; order Micrococcales; family Microbacteriaceae; genus Salinibacterium; species Salinibacterium sp. NK8237. Next base: position 192,362 of record NZ_JADYWE010000002.1, read on the forward strand.
GAAGAAGCCGCCGCGGCTGACTCGGACGTTGACATGGTGGCTGACAGCGTACCTCTCGGCTCGGATGATGCTGGCCTGCCTGTTACTAAAGAGGCGGCAACCGTGGGAGCCCAGTCTGGCTTCGCACCTGCGAAGGTCGCGGAAGCGAAGACTCCTGCGGCGAAGACTCCTGCGGCGAAGAAACCTGCGGCGAAGAAACCCGCGACGAAGAAACCCGTCGCGACGAAAGCTGCCGTGAAGAAGGCTCCGGCTGCAAAGGCTCCCGTTGCGAGAAAGCCGGCTGCGAAGAAACCGGCAACGAAGGCAACGCCGAAGACCACGACGAAAACAACAATCAAGGCACCGCAAGAATCCACAGCGAAGACCACCGTCAAGCGCACGGCACAATCAACTGCTGCCTCGGCATCGTCGACTGCTGCAAAAAAGGTGCCGGCCAAGACCACGCCGGCCAAGAAGGCTCCAGCCAAGACTGCGCCAGCCAAGACCACGCCAGCGAAGAAGGCTCCAGCCAAGAAGGCTCCAGCCAAGAAAACGCCAGCCACGTCGCCAACAGCCTTACAACCGGTTGCCAAGAAGGCGACGCCCTCGACAACGTCAAAGAAACGCGCGCAGTCCACAACAACAGACGTGACTGATAGCTCGGCAGACTAGATAACTGTGGGATTGCTGCGCTCACCGCTCGACCGCGACATCCGACGCCTCGCTGTTCCGGCGTTGGGTGCGCTCGTCGCTGAACCGATTTTTCTGCTCACCGACACCGCCCTTGTCGGCCATCTCGGCAGTGCCCAGTTGGGCGGACTGAGTGTCGCCAGCGCCGTGCTGCAGACGGCGGTTGGTCTGCTCATATTTCTTGCATACTCCACGACTCCGGCGGTTGCGCGTTGGCTTGGTGTGGGCAATCGGGCGCGCGCGGTCACAGCGGGCGTTGACGGGGTGTGGCTCGCCATCGCTCTCGGCGTCATCCTTGTAGCGGTCGGCATCCCGAGCAGTCCGTGGCTGATTAGCCTCTTCAATCCGGATGCCAGCGTTGTGGGCTACGCCACCGAGTACCTGTCGATTTCTATCATCGGGTTGCCCGCAATGCTCATCACTTTTGCCGCTTCAGGGCTGCTGCGGGGATTGCAAGACACTCGCACGCCGCTGGTCGTTGCTGTTGCCGGTTTCGTTTCTAACGCTCTGCTCAACACGTTATTCATTTACGGCTTTGGGTGGGGCGTCGCTGGCTCTGCGATCGGCACCGTCGTGGCGAGCTGGGGCATGGCTGTCGCTTATCTTGTGATGGTGGTGACGCTCGCTCGCCGCGAGGGTGCCCGGCTGAGACCGCACGCGACCGGGATGTTGTTGGCCGGTCATGCTGGAGCGTGGCTTTTGCTTCGCACTGCATCGTTGCGCGCTGCGATGCTTGCCACGATCGCGGTGGCCACGAGCTTCGGGGTGCCTGAGCTTGCAACTGTCCAGATCGCGCTTACGATCTTCGCGACGCTTGCCTTTGTACTTGATGCTCTGGCTATCGCTGGCCAAGCGATGATCGGTAAAGAATTGGGGGCTAGTGACCTTCCCCGCGCTCGCGCGATCACCCGCAGGCTCATCGAGCTGGGCATCGGCAGTGGAATCATTCTTGGCATCATCGTGCTGGTGTCGTCGCCCTGGGTTGGGTTCGCGTTCAGTTCCGACCCAGAGGTGCGCACTGGGCTGGCTGCACTGCTGCCAGTGCTTGCTCTCGGCATCCCGGTTGCTGGTTTCGTATTTGTGCTTGACGGCGTGCTGATCGGGGCGGGGGATGCCCGTTACTTGGCGTTGAGCGGGCTTATCAACCTCGCCGTGTATGTGCCGTTGCTGTGGTGGGTCGACACCGCGGGTCTTAGCTCGGTGGCTGCCATCGTGGCCCTGTGGTTCGCTTTCGGTCTCGGCTACATTGGTGCCCGTGCTGTCACTCTCGGCATTCGGGCCAAGGGCGATCGTTGGCTTATCCCTGGGGCGACGCGCTGATCAGAGCGCGCCGCCCGACAGATGCTAGATATTGCCTTACTTCTTCTCGGTGACCGCACCGTGCTTGAGCATCAGCCGACGCTCGGCACGCTTCGCCACGGCAGAATCGTGAGTAACGATGATGAGCGTGAGCCCCTGATCGCGCCAGAGTCCCTCGAGTAGTTCCATGATTTCGTCACGCGTTTGCTCATCAAGGTTTCCGGTCGGCTCGTCGGCTAGCAGCACGGTGGGTTCCTTGACGAGGGCTCGAGCGATCGCAACACGCTGTTGCTGGCCGCCCGATAGCTCAGAGGGGTGATGGGTGAGGCGCTCGCCCAACCCCACCTTCTGCAGTGCGGCCGTAGCGCGGCTCTTGCGATCCGCGCTGGGGAGCCCGAGAGGGGCCAATGCCGTCTCCACATTTTCCTGAGCGGTGAGAGTGGGGATGAGGTTGAAGCCCTGGAACACGAACCCAATTGTGTGGGCGCGAATTTCAGCGAGCCGCGAATCCGGCATCTTCGAAAGCTCGTCGTCGCCGAGAGTGACGCTGCCACTCGTCGGCCGTTCGAGCGCTCCCAGCATCTGTAGGAGAGTAGATTTTCCGCCGCCGGTGGGGCCTTGAATGGCCACCATCTGCCCGGTAGGGATGGTCAGGCTCACCTTGTTGAGGGCTGTGACAGTGCCGCGTTTGGATTCGTACGTTTTGGTTAGTTCTTTGAGTTCATACATTGAAAGTCTCCTTGAGGTCTACAGGTGCGGGGGATCAGGCGACGCTGCGGAGAGCTTCGGCGGGGCGAAGCCGCGCTGCACGCCATCCACCGAATGCTCCAGCGAGGAGGCCTCCGACGATTGCGAGGGCAACGGCGATGCCGATGATTCCGAACGTGATGGGGATCTGGAGAGCAACATCGGTTGTGGCTGCCGCTGCCGTGGTTGCGGCATCACCGAATCGGTTGCCGCCGCCACCCTGGGCAGCGCCCTGGCCGGCAACCGTGGTTGTGGCAACCGCGCTTGCGCTGAGCACGGGAGCAATGAGGTTGATCGAGAGAATTCCGAGCAAGCCGATTACGACTCCGATCACGCCACCGATGGCACCCTGCACGAGCGATTCGCCGGCAACCTGACGCACTACGGCGCCGTTGCTCCAACCAATTGCCTTCAGGGTTCCGAACTCACGGGTGCGACGAGCGACGCCCGACGTCGTGAGCAGCACGGAGATGAGGAAGGCAGCGGCGAGCACGATGATCGAGAGCCACGTTCCGAGCTTTCCGACGAGGTCGGAGGCGGTAGAAAGCGAACCGGAAACGCTCGATGCGAGGTCTTCTTGAGTCTTAACCGAAGCATCCGGGAGCGCCGTCTGCAGTGCTGACTGAACGGCTGCTATGTCGTTTGAGCTTGCCGCTTGCACGTACACGGTAGAGATTTGACCCTCAAGGTCAGCTACACGCTGAGCGGTATCGAGCGGAATGTAGGTGTTGGATGCCGTAGTAGCGTCAGACGACGTTGAGGTGACGGTTCCGATGATGGTGAATTCTTCGCCACCAATCTCAAGGGTGTCGTCGACGGCGAGTGAGCTCGTGGTGGCGTAGCTCGTGTCGAGGATTACGACGTTGGAGTCACTGTCGGTCGTCTCGAACGCGCGGCCGTCGACGAGTTCAACGGAAGTGAGTGGGCCGACGCTTTCGCCGGCTACGTCGATTCCGGTAACCGTGAAGGTGTCTACTTCGAAGGCGCTTCCGCCTGCTCCGTCTGGGCCGCCACGGCCGCCCTGCGCTTCGCCCTCGCCGGGTGCTGCGCCTTGCTCGGTACCTTGGTCGGTGGTGACGTCGGGTGCTGCTACTTCGCCGCTGAAGCTCACATTGGTGAGGGCGAGGGTGGCGGTGGCTGCGGCGACGGTGTCTAGGCCGAGGGCAGTGGTGAGAGCCTCGGCATCGAAGGTGGTGCTGGCGATGCCGCTGGTGAGAGTTGACTGGCTGATTGCTGTGGTGCCGTCGGCGGTTTCGCCGTCATCGGCGCCGAACTCGAACCGGGGCTGTTGTTGCTGAGCGGTTCCCTCTTCGCCTTCGACAGGGGTTTCGGGGTCTTGCGTGATCGTGATGTCAGTTCCGACACCGTAGACGGAGGCCAACACAGTGGCTTGGGCATCCTTAACACCGGCTGCGACGCCGTTGACGATCATGACGAGCGCGATGGCGAGTGCCATTCCGGCCGCGATGATGGCTGTTTGTTTGCGTCGATTGCTGAGCTCTCGATACAGGTACGTTCCGAACATGGGTCTCCTCGGGTGATGCGAACGGTGCGGTAGTGGAGCCAAACCTAGGAACGACGTCTATCAGGGGTCTATGGCAAGGCTGAGAGTGCACCGAGAAAGTCACTAACGTGCGGCACGCTCACCAGATTGATAAGCGCCGCACAGAAATTTCATAGGAAACTCCGAATAACTAGAGGACATGACCCAGTCACACCACCTCCCCGCCGTCCAGGCTCAACCGCGACTTAGCCGCGCCGATGGAACCGCCATTCGTGCGGTGGTGGTCGACGACGAAGATTCGCTCACCGACCTTCTCTCCATGGCATTGCGCTATGAGGGGTGGGATGTGCGGCTCGCGTCAGATGGCCCGCAAGCGCTGTCGACCATCCGCGAGTTCAAACCTGACGTCGTCGTTCTCGACATCATGCTGCCTGGCCTCGACGGACTCTCGGTGCTTTCTCGCTTGCGGGCGGACGGCATCCAGACCCCGATTCTTTTTCTCACCGCCAAAGACTCAGTAGACGATCGCATCGCCGGTCTCACAGTGGGCGGCGACGACTACGTCACGAAGCCGTTCAGCCTCGAAGAGCTTGTTGCGCGATTGCGGGCGTTGCTGCGTCGTTCAGCGCTCACGATCTCGGGGGAGGCCAACCCCATCATCGAAGTCGGCGACTTGAGCCTCGATGAAAGCACCTACGAAGTGAGCCGCGCGGGCACCCCGATCGAGCTCACTGCGACCGAATTCGAACTCTTGCGCTACCTTATGCGTAACCCACGCCGTGTTTTGAGCCGAGCACAAATCCTCGACCGGGTGTGGAGTTACGACTTTGGGGGCAAAGCAAGCGTGGTTGAAATCTATATTTCTTACCTTCGCAAGAAGGTCGATGTTCTTGGCCCGCCCATGATCCAAACCGTACGCGGTGTTGGTTACATGTTGCGGGCTCCAGAATGACCAGGCCTCGAGAAGTTCGAGCCCCAGGCACTCGTCGTCCACCGCTGAGCCTCCGCAATCGTTTGGTGCTGGGAAGTGCCGCTCTCATAGCGCTAGCGGCAATTCTCATCGGTGTGGTGAGTGTCCTAGCGCTTCAGGGTTTTCTGGTCAATCGCCTCGATGCTCAGCTCGAGGCTGCGTCGAATCGTTCTCAGGGAGCCCTCGAGGGGCGTCAGAGCGAGGAGCCCGGTCGAGTGCCGCCTGCGGGTGACTTTCTCGCACTGCCCGGGCAGAGCGAGGGAACTATCGCGGGACTAGTGAGCTCCAACGGTCAGATCACTGCTGGCGTTCTCGGCAATGAAGGATCCTCGGCGCCGCTCACGGAAGAGCAGCTTGAGTCTCTCGCCGCGGTTGAAAAAATCGGCGAGCCAACCACTATCTCGCTTGGTGGTGATCTGGGGTACTATCGCGTTATCGTGTCCCAGAATCAGGCTCGAGGTGAGTCCCTGATCGTCGCGCTGCCGCTCTCTGACGTGAACGCGACGGTTCTTCAACTCACCACCCTTGTTGTTGGAATTGGCCTTCTCGCCATCATCATCGCGGCCATCGCCGGGGCAATTGCTGTGCGCTTTGCACTCCGCCCGCTCGAGCGCGTCGCGGAAACGGCGACCCGTGTGTCTGAGCTCCAACTTGATCGCGGAGATGTCGCGCTCGCAGAACGTGTTTCGGCCACTGACGCCGACCCGCGCACTGAAGTCGGGCAAGTGGGATCCGCGCTCAACCGATTGCTGGAGCACGTGGCATCCGCTCTGTCTGCTCGTGAAGCGAGCGAGAAGAAAGTGCGATCGTTTGTGGCGGATGCTAGCCACGAGTTGCGTACGCCGCTGGCGTCGATCCGCGGTTATGCCGAACTCACTCGCCGTGGTGGCCACGACATTCCCGATGACGTCGCTCATGCGATTGGCCGAATCGAATCAGAGTCTGTGCGCATGACGGGTCTCGTTGAGAGCCTGCTGCTGTTGGCTCGTCTCGATGAGGCCGCGCCGGTTGAGCATTCGTCCGTCGATCTTTCGCGGCTGCTTATCGATGCCGTGGGCGACGCCCACGTGGCGGGCTCCGATCACGTTTGGGAGCTTGAGCTTCCGGATGACTCGGTCGTGATCAGCGGCGATAACGCTCGACTTCATCAGGTCGTCGCCAACTTGCTCACGAATGCGCGCGTGCATACTCCCGCAGGCACCACTGTCACCGCCCGCTTATCTCGCGAGGGAGACCGTGCCGTCATTGAGATCAGCGACACGGGGCCGGGTATCCGGGATGACCTGCAAGCAACTGTCTTTGAACGTTTCGTGCGCGGTGACAGCTCCCGATCGCGTGCTGCGGGAAGCACTGGTTTGGGTCTCGCCATTGTTGCTGCCGTCGTTGATGCGCACGGAGGCGCGAGCTCCGTAACTAGCGAGCCGGGCAATACCGTGTTCCGTATTGAGCTGCCTGCGGGTGTCGTTCTCTAACTCCGGCTTGCGCAGGTGCTCCCCATCACGTATTCTTATCGAAGCCAAAGACCGCCGGTCGTTTGCGCGCACGAAAGTGTGTGTGATCGAAGTTCGTGAAAACGAAGGCCAGCGCAGGTGTGTGAAGTAGTTTTCCGGCCAGTTCTGGCCGCAACTCAGCTCCGTGCCTCTGCGTTAGCGCAGTAGTGCCGGAGCTTTTTCTTTTCTCCAGCCACTCTTTACACTTCCGTGCGGCTCTGAGGCAGACACACATCAACCAGTAGGGAGCACCATGGCGAACAAGGAAGCATCGGTCGCCGAGCTTACGGATCTTTTCCGCAACTCGACCGCCGTTCTGCTAACCGAGTATCGCGGACTCACTGTTGCCCAGCTCAAGGAGCTGCGCAAGTCAATCAGTGAGCACGCAACATACGCCGTGGTGAAGAACACGCTGACAAAGATTGCAGCTAACGCAGCAGGCATTTCGTCGTTCGACGAAGAGCTCGTTGGTCCGTCTGCAATCGCATTCGTACACGGAGACCCTGTCGCCGTTGCGAAGGCTATGCGTGACTTTGCCAAGGCAAACCCTCTTCTCGTGGTGAAGGGTGGTTACTTTGACGGTAACGCGCTCACCGCTGAAGAGGTCACCAAGCTGGCCGCACTGGAAAGTCGGGAGGTGCTCCTTGCGAAGTTTGCTGGAGCAGCCAAGGCTTCACTGTTCGGCGCCGCTTATCTGTTCAACGCACCGCTCGCTCAGGCCGTTCGCACGGTCGACGCGCTGCGCGAGAAGCAGGATTCCGCGCAGTAACGCGCGGGTTAATTAGCTTAAGAAATATAGGAGAAAATCATGGCGAAAATGTCAAGCGACGACCTCATCGAGGCCTTCAAGGAACTGACCCTCATCGAGCTCAGCGACTTCGTTAAGAAGTTCGAAGAGGTCTTCGAAGTTACCGCTGCTGCTCCGGTTGCTGCTGCTGCCGCACCTGCTGCTGCTGCTGAAGAGGTTGAAGAGAAGGATTCCTTCGACGTCATCCTCGAAGCTGCTGGCGAGAAGAAGATCCAGGTTATCAAGGAGGTGCGCGCACTCACGAGCCTCGGTCTCGGAGAGGCGAAGGCAGTCGTTGACGGCGCTCCCAAGGCTGTACTCGAGGGTGCAAACAAGGAGACCGCTGAGAAGGCAAAGGCTGCTCTTGAAGAAGCCGGCGCAACCGTAACCCTTAAGTAGTCGAATCCTTTAACTAGGTTCGAGTCTCGTTAGAGACTTACTTCGTCAGAAAGGCGTCACCCTTCGGGGTGGCGCCTTTCTGCGTTAAGCCGCGCGCGGGCAGCCCAGAACAGCGCCGGAAGAAGTTCCTCGGGGGAGGAGCCGGTGAGAGAGGGGGTGGGGCGCCTGGTAACCAGCCGAGCGCCCCACCAACGTGCCGAATCCGTTGACACCAGGGATCAGGTTCCGGAGGCGGATATTTCGACACGGAACCGCTAGGCGCGTAAAGAATACGGGGCTAGCGGAAGTGGTGTCACTAACCTATCGAGGTGAGTCGAACCCAGCAACTACAGCGAGGGTGATTAGAGGGTTAGTCACGGGTGATATCCACCTGGAGACCTAATTCGCGAGATTTGTGGATCGCTTCCACCCGCGATGTCACTCCTAGTTTGCGGTAGATGCTCTTGAGGTGGGACTTCACGGTGTTGACTGAAATGAACAGTGTCTCCGCGATTTCTGAGGAGCTGCTCCCGCGCACGAGTTCGCGGGCGATCGATCGTTCGCGATCGCTCAGCGCGAGTGAATCCCGTGGAGCCAATATGACGGTGAGGCCGTCAAGCCGCTTGATGAGCGCTCCCACTTCGAGAGGCTGGCTTCGCGTTGCCGCGCGAGTAAGCATCTCCTGAACTACTTCGCTCGGAATGAGCCTGAAGGGGCTATGCATGCGGTTGCGCGCTGCCAGGCGCAGTGCGCGGTCGAATGCAACGCTCGATTGCTCTTCACCGCCGAGGGTGAGGTGTGCTGCGGCTTTAACGAGGAAGACGTCCGTGAGAGTGCGGCTCGAGTGGTTGTCTCCCAATGACTCGCATTCGCGCAGCGCATCCAACGCACCTCGAGCATCGCCCGTAACGAAGCGTAGGTGAGCAATAAGGCGGTTAGGGCATACGACGTGGTGCTGGGTGGGAGCCAGATTCGCGAGCAATTCCCAAGCTGAGCCGCTGTCGCCGAGCTGCAGTAACGCTGCTGCCCGCAGCCCCCGGATCGCAGAGTCGGCGAAGCCAGCAGGTTGCCATTCGTCGAGCGAAAGAAGCGCTTGCCGCAACTTTTCAAGACCTTCGTGTGCGTTCCCCACGAAGAGCTCAGTGAAGGCTTCCGCGTAGAGCCCGAGCGGTTCCCAATCACTCTCCTGAGTGGCCTCGTGAACCCGCGCGACGAGCGGGCCGCTCGAATCTGTGCCGTTTTGCATGACCCCGATCAACAATTCACTGATCAGAGCGGGGGCGTTGAATTTGCTGTTTCGCAGCGAAGGGCTGGCCCCAGCCGACTCTGCTCTGGCGATATAGCTGAGGGCGTGCTCGAAGTCACCCATCAATAGCTGGATGAGAGCGAGACATCCAAAGACTTCAAGCTGGTTGGCCAGACTGAGATTTGTCTCGGCAAGCGAGCCGGCTAGGCGGAAGTCTGCCTTCGCCCGATCGAAATCGCCTCCGTGGAAGGCAATTGCACCGCGATGAAGGGCGATCTCCGCGGTGAGGGGAACGCGCCGTGCAAGCGGGATGACGTCGCGGCTATCTGCGATGGCGCTCGCACTGGCAATTGCGGCAAGCGCATCGTTCAAGCGACCAAGCGAGCGCAGGGCCGCCGCGTACCGCACAAATAACGTGGCACGCACGAATGCGGGAGTTTCGGGCGTGAGTAGCGCGAATGCTGCCTCGAAGTAGGGGAGAGCTGTAGTGCGGCTGGTCGAATCAACAGAGCGGAAACTTGTCGCATAGCCCGTGACCAACCAGGGGTCGTTATGCCACAACTCGTCTGGGGTGCAATCGAGCATCCCGCGAAGTGACGCACCCGCTGTGCTCACCATCTGAGGCCAAGACTCTCGCAGCTCATTGAGGGCGGAGGTGAAATCTCCAGTGGAGCGGGCAGCATCGAAAGCGCGTTGGAGCGCGCTAACGTCGGCTGTCGCCATTGGTGTGTTCCCCCCTTCGAAACAATTGTCTCGATGAGTTCGAAGATCTCGCCTAGTCGGGTGGGTGACGCGAGCGGTTAAAGACTACCTCTTCTGCGCGTCTCGCTTGCATTCTTTCCCAGCAACCCCCCATAATGGGCACGTCGCATTCTTGACCCCCGAACGTGTGACAAATCCCGAAAGAGCTACCCGGAATTCCCCGCCGGTCTAACGCGCCCCCAGCGTATTAGTTCGAATTGTTCCAGGCCGCTCGTTACCCGAGAGCGAAACCCGAAGTGAAAAACATTTTGGCGCGTTTGCGCGCAACAAATCGAAGCCCCCGATTCGATAAGTCCACTGGCCAGAAGCGAAAACTGTGGTCGTTGAAAGACACTCGCGGCATCGCCGCCGCAGTAGCTCTTGCTCTTGTCGTCGGATCAGGACTAGCTGTCGTCTCTGTGTCGTCTGCTGCTGAGGCGCACTACCGCGACATCACGGTTTCTTGCGAGGCGGTTCACGTTACGGGCAGCTCGTACAACACCAAGGGCGAGAACTACGTCACCATCCAGATCGACGGTGGTAAGACCGAGAAGATCACCTTCGAGAAGAGCTTTGACTCGAGTAACGCCATGTACGCGAAGCTCTTCACGTTCTCCGACCCGACGGTTTCGCACACGTTCAAAGCGACCATCCAAGGGTGGGACGGTTACAAAAAAGAACTCGCAGGCGAATCCACTCCTTGTGCGACTCCGGTTATCGCAAGTTTGAAAGCGACCAGCTGTGAAGTTCCGGGAGGATCCACCGACATTTCCGCAACGTTCAAGGGATTGGTCGCAGATCGTAAGTACGAGCTCACGCTAGAAGGCGGCACAGACGGTCCGCGCACCGTTGAGTATGTACCGACCCAAACCACGGGAAGCTACACCTGGACCGGTGTAGACCCTGGAGCCTCATACAAGGTAACGCTCACTGATACGACTAACCACAAGTTGAGCGCATGCAAGAGCGTCAAGACGCTCGAGTGTCCCGCGGTAGCTGGCATCGCCATTGTCCCGACGGAGTGCACGGTGACAGGCGAAGAAGCATCGCTCAAGGTCAACGTAAGCAATCTTGTTGCTGGTCGCACGTACCTCATTGAAATCGTCAACGCCACGTCAGGCAAGATCGCCGAGAGCCACGAATTCCAAGCGAGCGCTTCTGTCGGTTCATACAACGCGACTGAAGTGATGACCTCCGGTTCCTACTACGCGACGATCGTCGACATGAAGCAAGCGAACGCCACTCCGTTGAAGAGCAGCACGCACACCTTCCTTCCTTGCCCTGAGGAGATCGCGAAGCCAGTTCTGACCGCAACTCAGTGTGATGTTGTCTCGTCAGAGGGCGAAGGCGAAATCGCCGTCGCAGTCGAATCGTTGGTACCCGGCCGCACCTACAACATCGTTGTGTCGAGCCCGTCAGGCACCCCGGTTCTTTCTGAGAACGACTACGTCGCCACGAGCGACCGCTTCGAGATCACGCTGACCGACCTCCCTGCAGGCGAGTACACGGCGTCGGTTACGGATGCGGCTGTTTCGGAGTACACCAACAGCGCAGTCGTGACGCTGCTGCCCTGTGCGACGAATGACACCACTGTCGCGTTGACCGCCGATGAGTGCACCATTCCTGGTGGCGACACCTCGCTCACCGCAACGGTCTCTGACTACGCTGTCGGCCGCGACTACACCGTTGCAGTAATGCTCGACAACGTAGTTGTCGGTGAGCCTCGTGCACTTGACTCCAGCACCGGAACCGCGCAGCAGTTCACGTTTGATGGACTCGAAGCTGGACACACCTACCGCGTAATCGTGACGGACACTGCATCGAACCCCACGGTTACGGCAGCTGCTGACATGTTCTTGGCTGCGTGCCCAGAAGCCCCGGCAGTTCTCGGCTCACAGGTTGAGTGCAGCGTTGATGGTGAATCGGGCATCGAAGTTGTAGCAGGAAACCTCTTCGCTGGTGAAACCTACACGGTCACCGTCGTCGTCAAGTCGACTGGTGAATCGGTCCCCGGTGTCGAACCAGTAGTGTTCGTCGCTGACATGCCGACCCGCACTGTAACCATCGAGAACTTGCCTACCGCCGAGACTTACACCGTCACCGTCGAAAGCGACAGCATGGAACTCGTGAGCACGAGCGAGCTGACGCTCGAAGTGTGCGACCTTCCGACGCTCCCGCTTCCTCCCGAGGAGCCGACCACAACGACTCCTTCTTCAGTTGAGTTGCCGACCCTGGCATACACAGGCTCGAGCACAATCGCTCCGACACTCGCTGGACTCGGGTTCCTGCAGCTCGGATTGGTGCTCGTAGGGTTCAGTGTTGCGCGACGACGTTCGGTAGTTCGCGGCAGCTGATCCTGACTGTTCGGCGGGCAACCCTAGTTGCCCGCCGAACTCCCTCCTAAGGTTTCTCGCACAGCGCACTCACGCGCTGTGCGATTGGCCGTTAAAAACGGCAACAGCAAACTAGGCTCAAATAATGAGCACAGTAGGTGGCCCCCGGCGTGGTGGCAGGGTCAGCGGTGGAGATTATTCCGCCCAGAAAGCGGAGAACGCGGCAGCTCCCAAAATTCCGAATCTCCTCCACCGCATCGCTCGACTTTTCGATCCCCACAAGCCGGCTCTCACTCTCACCATCACGCTGGTGCTGATCGGCGCAGCCATCAGCGTGCTGCCGCCACTACTGACCAAGCAAGCCTTTGACGAGGGCCTTTTCCCCACAACGGGAACACCAGACATTCCTGTACTGACACAACTCGTCAGCATCATGATCGTGCTCTGGGTCGCCTCTGCCGCGCTGGGCGTCTGGCAGACCTACCTCACCGCGACAGTCGGCAATAAGGTCATGGGTGCTCTCCGAGTGCGCCTCTTCGACCAGCTGCAGCGTATGGAGCTCGCATTCTTCACCCGCACAAAGACGGGCGTCATCCAATCCCGACTCCAAAACGATGTCGGTGGAGTCGCCGGTGTGCTCAACAACACCGTGTCGAGCGTGATCGGTAACACCGTCACGGTGATTGCCGCGTTCATCAGCATGCTTGTGCTGAGCTGGCAGCTCACCGTGGTCGCAATCATCGTGCTTCCGGGCATTGTGATTGCTCAACGACGTGTCGGACAAATACGTGCGCGCATTGCTACGAAGACTCAAGAGTCGCTCAGTAACATGACGGCGATCACTCAAGAGTCACTGAGCGTTTCGGGCATCCTGCTCTCCAAGACCTTCAATCAGCAAGACGTCGAGACCCAGCGGTACTCCGACGAGAACGAACAGCAGGTCGATCTGCAGGTGCGTCAGCAGATGAGTGGGCAGTGGTTCTTTGCCACCGTCAACATCTTCCTCTCGGTCATACCGGCGATCGTCTATATGGTCGCCGCCTACCTTATTACTGGTGGCGTTGACGTGACCGCCGGAACAATCGTCGCCTTCACCACCGTGCAGGCACGCCTCATGTTCCCTCTTCTTGGTCTCATGCGTGTGGCACTCGACCTTCAAACCTCGTCAGCACTCTTCGCGCGCATTTTCGAATACCTCGACCTCAAGCCCGCGATTACCGACGAGGCTGATGCTCATCTGGTAAACACAGACAAGCTCGGAGCGATCGCTTTCGACAACGTGACATTCCGCTATCCGGATGCTGACGCATCCACGAAACCGACGCTCGACTCGGTGAGCTTCTCGATCGAGCCCGGACAGTACGCGGCGTTTGTCGGCCCGTCCGGTGCCGGCAAAACCACGGTGTCGTATTTGATCCCGCGCCTGCACGAAGCGAGCGACGGGCGCGTGCTCTTTGCCGGGGATGACGTCAAGAATCTCACTCAAGATTCCCTCATTCGCAACATCGGCATAGTGAGCCAAGAGACTTATCTCTTTCACGCGAGCATCGCCGAGAACCTTTCCTACGCGCGACCGGATGCCACTACCGAGCAGATTGAAGCTGCGGCCCGTGCCGCTAACATCCACGAGACGATCATGTCGTTCCCCGACGGTTACGCCACCACGGTGGGGGAGCGCGGGTACCGGCTTTCGGGCGGCGAGAAGCAGCGCATCGCTATTGCGCGTGTGCTGCTCAAAGATCCTGGGGTGCTGATTCTCGACGAAGCAACGAGTGCGTTGGACTCGATCTCCGAGCGCATCGTGCAAGCCGCTCTCGACACTGCTTCGCGGGGTCGAACCACCATCGCGGTAGCGCACCGGCTGTCGACAGTACGTTCAGCTGACGTGATCTTCGTTGTCGTCGCTGGCGCGATTGTGGAGCGGGGAACGCACGCCGAGTTGATCACGCGCGGCGGCGAGTACTCGCGGTTGTATGCGGAGCAGAACCGTACCGACTGACGGGTCGCACACATCCTCTCGGAGACCACTGCCGGCGCGGGTGCCGGTGTGGTGTGCGCTGGGCGTAGGCTGGGGGAGCCCTCGGGGTTGCGGGCATCACAATTTTGCCGCGCCCACAATTGGGCCTTCTCTTAGCTAGGAATCGCTTGACTACCGTCGTTCATCCCGGTGACTCACTCTCTGCACGTCAACGGCTTGTGTATGTTCTCGTGCTTGGTGCGCTCACTGCGCTCGGGCCGTTTACCGTCGACCTGTACTTGCCGGCGTTCCCGCTCATTGAAGCGGACCTCGACACGACCGCCGCCATAGTGCAGCTCACGTTGACAGCGACGACCCTTGGCTTTGCGCTTGGTCAACTGATCGTTGGCCCGCTGAGCGACCGAATCGGTCGACGCCTTCCGCTACTCGTTGCCACGAGCGTGCACCTCATGGCGAGTATCGGAGTTGCCCTCGCGGCCAACATCGAACTGCTCTTTGTCTTTCGCCTTATCCAAGGAATGGGAGCGGCGGCGGGTGCTGTCGTCACTATGGCAATCGTGCGCGACCTCTTCGGCGGGCTTCCTCTGGTGCGGATGCTGTCACGCCTTGCCCTCGTGCAGGGACTTGCGCCCATCTTGGCTCCGCTCATCGGGTCTCAGCTTTTGCTGATCACCCCGTGGCGTGGAATGTTTGTCTTCCTGGCGATCTACGCCGGTTTGGTACTGATAGCGGCGTGGTTTCTTATTATCGAAACCTTGCCGCCAGCCCGGCGCCGAGATCTCGGCCATGCGACGGCAGGGCAACGCTACAAGGCACTCTTCACTGACCGGGTATTCGTGGGCACGGCGATCATCGCGGGAATGACCTTCTCAGGGCTCTTCGCCTACCTCGCCTCATCGCCGTTCCTCTTACAGAACGTCTACGGTCTTGATCCTCAAGCGTTCGGTCTTGTCTTCGCCGTGAACTCGGTGGGGGTCGTGATCGGAGTCCAGTCCGCAGCATTCCTGATGCGATTCATCGGGCCGCAGTGGATTCTTGCAGGCTCCGGAGTCATGCTGCTGCTCTCGGCATCCACAATTGTGTTCCTCGACATTGTGAACGGCGATCTCATCACGGTGCTGATTCCCCTGTTCTTCTTCGTGATGTCCTGTGGCTTCTCGTTCCCCTGCACTCAAGTGTTGGCGCTCGCCAACCACGGGGGAGAAGCAGCGACGGCGGCGTCAGTGTTGGGCGCCGTGAACTTTGGCCTTGCCGGACTCACCTCACCCATCGTCGGTGCCTTCGGAATCACCAACGCCATCCCGATGGGCATTGTGATGGGGAGCACGGCAATCGTGTCGATCATCGTCATGTGGACGGTCATCCGTCCGCGCACCGTGCCCGCGCTATCGCGCTAAGAATCGCGAAAACTACTGAGGCTCACGAAAGGCTGACAGCCGCGGAATGTCTCGGTAGTCACGAAGATTCATCCGATAGCGTAAACCAGTGAACTCTGAAATCTCGCCCGCAGAAGCCCGTCAGATCACCCGGCGGTGGCCCCTTATTAGCGGCGTGAGCGCGGTGGTGCTTGCAGTGCTGCTCGGCGCACTGATCGCGACACGAGACGGCGTGCTGAGCCTCGACCAGTTGGTGCTCGACGATCTGTTGAATATCCGTGCCGATGTTTTCACTGTGCCGGCCTTGGCCATGAATTTCTTGGGTGGCGGCTGGTTTGGGGTGTTCGTCGTACCGCTCGGAGGAGCTCTTGCTTTCTTTCTGGTGAAACGTCGCTGGGCTGCTCTCTACTTTCTACTAGCCTCCGCGCTCAGCGCTGGCGTCGTTCAATTGCTCAAGTCACTCTATGGCCGTGCGCGGCCCGACGAGATTTTGGTGACCGCCGACGTCGGTTCATTCCCCTCGGGGCATGTGGCGAACGCGGCAACGCTCGCGGTCGTGTTGATCATCCTGTTGCAGCGGCGGTGGGTTCTGGTGGCCGGCATCGTGTACACAATCTTGATGATTCTGAGTCGAACGTATTTGGGAGCTCACTGGCTCAGCGACACCATTGGTGGCGCACTCGTTGGCATCGGTGTCGCAGTCATTGTGTGGGCGCCCTTCGCGCAGGCCTTGGCGACTGAAGGCACACAATTCGGCATCAAAAAGCGCGCTAGGCGACCCCACTCCGTAGGCTAGAAGAATGACGGATGCCGCAGCCCAAGTAGAAGCAGCCAAGAAAGCCCTAGCGGAGGCACAGGCTGCGCTCGCGGCTGCCGAACTGGCATCGGCGGAGGCCGCGCTTGCCGCCGAGCAAGCGGCTGCCGAACCGTCGGAGGCGGCAACCGCCGAAGCCGCTGCCGAAGCGACCCCCGCCGAAGCGACTCCCGCCGAAGCTGCTCCGGAGCAGCCGGCCACCGCAAAACCGGCCAGCGCAAACCCGGCCGCAGCACAACCTTCCAAGAGCACCGACTCTGGTGACGGGCCTCTCGCCGTGGCCGAGGTTACCGAAATCCGCGAGGGCTATGCCTTCGAGGGTGAGGTGCTTGAGATGGGCGCTCTCGTCAATGGGGATGCGCTCGCTGATGTTCCCGTGCGCATTCCGATTGCGATGCTTAACCGTCACGGCTTGGTGGCTGGTGCTACGGGAACCGGTAAAACGAAGACTCTGCAGGTGCTTGCCGAGCAGTTGTCGGCCGCCGGGGTTCCGGTTTTTGCCGCCGATATCAAGGGTGACCTTTCGGGGATCGCTACGGCAGGCAGTTCGAGCGAGAAGTTGCTGGAGCGCACCGAGTCGATCGGGCAAGACTGGCAGCCCGCGGCATCCCCGACGGAGTATTTCACGCTCGGCGGTAAGGGCATCGGCGTTCCCATTCGTGCGACAGTTTCGAGCTTTGGGCCACTGTTGCTCTCGAAGGTGCTCGGCCTCAACGACACCCAAGAATCGAGCCTGGGCCTGATTTTCCACTATGCCGACCAGACGGGTCTGCCTCTGGTCGATCTCAGCGATCTGCGCGCTGTTGTGCAATACCTGTTGAGCGATGATGGCAAGGCTGAGTTGAAGAACCTGGGCGGGTTGTCCTCTGCGACGGCCGGCGTCATCCTGCGTGAACTCATTGGCTTTGCGAACGAGGGTGCCGATGAGTTCTTTGGCGAGCCCGAGATCGATACCTCGATCTTTCTGCGCACCAACGCCGAGGGCAAGGGCATCGTAAGCCTGCTCGAGCTGCCGGGCGTGAGCAACAAACCGGCGCTCTTCTCGACGTTCTTGATGTGGCTTCTTGCCGATCTCTTCAACGACCTGCCTGAAGTGGGTGACATCGATAAGCCAAAACTGGTCTTCTTCTTCGATGAAGCTCATTTGTTGTTCAACGATGCGTCGAAGGACTTCATCGAATCGATCACGCAAACGGTTCGGCTGATCCGTTCCAAGGGGGTCGGCGTGGTGTTTGTGACGCAGACGCCCAAGGATGTGCCGAGCGATGTGCTCGCGCAGATTGGATCCCGCTTCCAGCACCAGCTGCGCGCCCACACGCCTGACTCGGCAAAAGCGCTCAAAGCGACAGTGTCGACTTACCCGACGTCGGGTTATGACTTGGGCGAGGTGTTGACCTCCCTCGCCACCGGTGAGGCGATCATCACTGTCATGAACGAAAAGGGAGCTCCGACCCCGGTGGCGTGGACTCGGTTGCGTGCCCCACAAGGCTCAATGTCGCCA
This sequence comes from Salinibacterium sp. NK8237, assembly GCF_015864955.1. Lineage (NCBI taxonomy): Bacteria > Bacillati > Actinomycetota > Actinomycetes > Micrococcales > Microbacteriaceae > Salinibacterium > Salinibacterium sp. NK8237. The sequence goes on from NZ_JADYWE010000002.1 coordinate 210,195, forward strand.
ACGGATGCCGCCACGATGGAGGCTGCGGTCGCGGCATCCCCGTTGATGGTGACCTACGGCACCGCGATCGATCGTGAATCTGCGCGGGAAATCTTGGCTGTGAAGATGAATGCAGCGGCGGAAGCGGATGCCAAGGCGGAGGCAGCAGAAGCGGCTGAAGCGGCCGCGAAAGTTGCCGCCAAAGACGCGGAGAAGCTCGCGAAGGCGCAGGCCAAAGAGCAGGCGAAGGTGCAAGCCGACTACGAACGAGCGCTCAAGGATATGAATAAAAAGACGACGTCGCGCACCACAACGCGCACGACAACGCGCAAGCAACCCAACGTTTTGGGTGACGCCTTGGGTTCACGAACTGGACAGACGGTCGTGCGCGAGGTGCTTCGCGGGATTTTTTCGACACTTAAACGTCGCTAATTTTGGCCGACATCCGGAGCGCGCCGTGGCGGACGCCTGGGCGGTCTTCCGTGCCCATAACCCAGCGTTTTAGTGGAACTTGAGCACGAAGTCGACTCCGATTAGTGGTGGCGACGAACCGAAACAAGCTCGCTGTTGCCAAATTGTGACCATACCAATGTGGAAAAAGTTGCTGCGTTCACTTGTCAAACCCAACGGTTAGACAGTTTACTGGTGAACGTCCGATTCACTTCTTGAACGGAACAGCACTCATATTCCAATGGAGGAACACAGAATGCGTAAGCCACTTTCCATTATCGCCGGGGCGGTGGCCTTAGGCCTCGTTCTTGCGGGCTGCTCGAGCACCCCTAGCTCAGACCCCGAAAACGCTGACCAGGTTGAGGTATTCACCTGGTGGGCCTCAGGATCAGAAAAGGTCGGCCTTGACGCTCTCGTCACGGTATTCGCCGAGCAGAACCCTGACATTGAGTTCATCAATGCGTCTGTAGCTGGCGGCGCCGGCTCCAACGCCAAGGCAGCTCTTGCGTCACGTCTTGAGTCGAATGACCCGCCGGACACGTTCCAGGCTCACGCCGGAGCAGAGCTCACGGACTACATCAACGCCGGTCAGCTTCAGGACCTCAGCTCGTTCTACCAAGAGAACGGACTCACCGATGTCTTCCCCGAGAGCCTGATCGAGCGCATCACCGTTGACGGCGCCATCTACTCGGTACCTAGCAACATCCACCGTGCCAACGTCGTCTGGGCCAACACCCAAGTGCTCGAGGATGCCGGCATCGACCCGATGGCCGCTCCTGCCGACATCGACGCGTGGCTTGTTGACCTGAAGAAGCTCAAGGACGCCGGAGTCGAGACTCCTCTCGCTCTCGGAACCGAGTGGACTCAGATGCAGCTCTTCGAAAACGTGCTCATCGCTGACCTTGGCGCTGAGGGCTACTCGGGACTCTGGACCGGCGACACCGCCTGGGATGACGCTGGAGTAGAAACCGCAATCGGTCACTACGGCGACCTGCTCGAGTACACCAACAGCGACTTCGCTGGCCTCGACTGGGATGCTGCAACGCAGATCGTTCTCGATGGCAACGCCGCCTACAACGTCATGGGTGACTGGGCCGAGTCTGCATTCCAGCAGGCTGGTTGGACCTACGACGACGAGTACACCACCTGGGCAACCCCCGGCACCGATGGAGTCTTCGACTTCCTCGCTGACTCGTTCACCCTCTCGGTAGGTGCTCCTCACGAAGCAGCTGCCATTGACTGGCTGACGACCATCAGCTCGGCTGAGGGCCAGAAGGCATTCAACCTTGCTAAGGGTTCGATCCCGGCACGTACCGACACGGTCGCTGCTGACTACCCCGCGTACCAGCAGACGGCTATCAAGTCGTTCGGCGAAGACACCGTTGTTAGCTCGCTCGCCCACGGTGCAGCAGCAAGCATCGCCTGGTCAGGAGACATCTCTTCGGCCATCGGTAAGTTCGGCGCCGACCGCGACGCAGCATCGCTGCTTTCCGGACTCGTTGCCGCTGCTGACAAGGCTCAGGGCTAACTAGCACCACGAGAAATAGTGGGTGGGGGCAGTAATGCTCCCACCCACTACCGTGCAAACCGAGGAGCTCGCGCGTGAAAAAAGGATACAAAAACTGGGGCCCACCGCTCCTCTTGATATCCCCGACGATTATCGTCCTCGGGATATTTGTTTATGGCTTGATCGGCGCCAACATCTCGGTGTCGCTCAGCAACCGGAACAGTCTTGTTCCCGCTACTGAGTTCGTTGGACTCGATAACTACATCGCTCTGTTTGGCGAAGAGCGCTTCATCCACTCGCTTCAGAACCTTGGTATCTTCACCCTCTTCTTCATCGGTGGCACCATGATCTTCGGATTCTTGTGGGCGTGGATGCTCGACAAGGGCGTCACCGCAGAGGGCGTTTTCCGCTCGGTGTTCCTGTTCCCCATGGCGATCTCGTTCGTGGCATCCGGTGTCGTCTGGCGCTGGTTGCTCAACAGCGCTGAGGGTGACCGTGCATCCGGACTCAACCGGGTCTTCGAGAACCTCGGGCTCGACTTTCTCCAGAACTCGTGGTGGAACGATCCAACCTGGGGCATGGCGGCCATTGCGTTGCCCGCCATCTGGCAGCTCGCCGGCTACGTCATGGCGCTCTTCCTTTCGGGCTTTCGTGGCATCCCTGAAGAGCTGCGCGAAGCAGCCCGCATGGATGGCGCGACCGAGTGGAAGCTCTACCGCTACGTGATCTTCCCCCAGCTCAGCCCCGTCGCGCTGTCGGCTCTCATCATCGTCGGCCACATGTCGCTGAAGGTCTTCGACCTCATCATGGCGATCACCAAGTCGATCTACCAGACCGAGGTTCCCGCAACCTACCTGTGGGTTGCTTTGACCTCTAACGACTACGCCAAGTCGGCCACTATCGCGACGATCCTGTTGCTCTTCGTTGCCGTCGTAATCGTCCCGTACCTGATCTACACCGCTCGCGCAGAGAAGAGGCAAGGATGAGTGTCGCAACTGGACTCGACAAGAAGCCAAGCGAACCCACCACTGAGTCGCACATGCCGCAGAGTTCGGCGATCCGTGCGCGGGCTGGTCTGAGCCGCACCGCGAAGTACGTGCTGCTGGTGTTCTTCCTGGTCATTGTGCTGATGCCCGTGTACGTGCTGATCGTCACGAGCCTCAAGCCGCCGCAGGACGTCAACCCCGCCACCTCCTGGGGCTTGCCCGTTCGCTGGCCGTGGGAACCCGCGTTCGAGGGCGGACCAACCGGCTTCGACAACTGGGCTCTCGCCTGGAACGCGCTGTCGGCATCCATCGGTCGCACGTTCTTGCTGGCGATCCCTGCCGCACTGATCGCGTCGTTCCTCGGAGCAATGAACGGCTTCGTTCTCGCCCGCTGGCGCTTCCCGTACGCCGACGTCGTCTTCACGTTCATCCTGTTCGGAATGTTCATTCCGTACCAGGCGATCATGACGCCGCTCGTGCAGATGAAGACCAGCCTCGGATTGCCGAGCGATGTCTCCACCCTGCTCGTGGTGCACGTGATTTACGGTTTGCCGATCTGTACGTTGATCTTCCGCAACTACTACGCCGGCATCCCTCACGAGCTCATGGAAGCTGCCCGCATGGATGGTTCGGGGATGCTGCGCACGTTCCGCAGCATCGTCTTGCCGCTGTCGCTCCCCGGCTTCGTTGTCACGATCATCTGGCAGTTCACCTCAGCGTGGAACGACTTTCTGTTCGCGCTATTCCTGTCGAACCAGAATGAGGGGCCTGTATCGCTCGCGCTCAACAACCTGGCACAGGGAGCTCAACTGGCGAATTATGGTGCCGCGATGGCGGGAGCGCTGCTTGCATCGCTGCCCACACTGGTCGTGTACATCGTGCTCGGCAAGTACTTCATCGGCGGTCTGATGAGTGGCTCGGTCAAGAGCTAAGTACCCCGTACGGCAGTGAGCCGCGTCATCCTGTTCCGCTTCGGCGGGGTGGATGGCGCGGCTTTTGTCATGAGCGCAGGCGTAGGGCGGCGGTAGGCCGGCGCTGAGGGGTGCGCGCTGAGCGCGTTAGGCGCCGAGCGTGCGCAAGTACGCCAGCGCCACCATCAGGATCGCCGCAGTGGCCGCGGTGGCACCAATCGCAACCGCAATGAAGGCGGTCGGATGCCGTTCAAAAAAGTAGAGAGCTTCGGGATAGTCTTCGCGAATTTCGGCGGTCGATACTGGGCCGTGAAGCTCAGTAACGGGAACAGAGAACGCGGCCACGATCTGGTCAAAGTGTTCGGGGGCCCAATACTGGCCACGCATCCGAAGCAGACGGCGTTTGTTGGCGCCCATCACAGCGAGCTGCGTGCGCGTCTCTAAGCCATCGCTCGTATAGACCTTGGCAAGAAGAATGTATTGGGCATCGGCTTTATCGAAGTGGACGTTGCGACCGAAAAAGCCGCGTTCGCTCACGACGGGGGCGTCAGCAGAGAACCAGATCCCGATACGGAAGTAGGCGATGATGGCGCCCACCGCGACCAGAATGGCAACAATCTGCGTGATGACTACGGCAAGCCAGGGGCCATCGGGAAGCACGATGAGGTAGAGAACGCCGAAAACCGGGCCAAGAAAAGCTAGGCCAGCGATGACGCCGCGGTGATACAAGCTGCGGGGCGGACGGACCCGGTGACGCGGATCGCGTGGCGACAAATCATAAGGATTGCTGTTCTGCGACAACGGCGTTCCCTTCGTTTTTTCGCGTGGGCGATCACAATGGGGTAAGTGCGGAGAATGGGGGATTCGAACCCCCGAGGGCTTGCACCCAACACGCTTTCCAAGCGTGCGCCATAGGCCACTAGGCGAATTCTCCTGACAGGTTGAAAGCGGGTTAGCGCAAACAGCCTCAAGTGATCATAACGGGGTGGGCGGCCCAGTGGTAATCGGCGTCGTAAACACGGTGAGTTGGGGCCGTGGCTTGGGCGCGCGAGGGCCAAGAATTTTGGGTAGACTGGGGGCGGCTCCTCGCGTGGCGCCATCCAGGCCAATTCCCCCAGGACGGAAACGTAGCAAGGGTAACCGGGCTCTGGCGGGTGCGCGAGGGGTCTTTTCTGTTAAGCGCCCGGCATCACCTTCTGGGGTGCATCTTCCGGCGTAGGCTGGAGAGGTGACGCGGAATATCTACATCACCTCCATCGAAGGCCACGCTGGCAAGTCCACCATCGCCCTCGGTCTGCTCGACACGCTCAGTCGTGAAGCTAAGAGTCTGGGGGTGTTTCGGCCGGTCGCGCGCACCAGCGATGAGCGAGATTATGTCTTAGAGATGTTGCTCGGTCACGAGGCTGTCAATCTCAGCTACGACGAAGCTGTCGGCGTGGGGTACGACGACGTGCACGCTGACCCCGAGCTGGCGCTCAGCCGCATCATCGAACGCTTCAAGGCTGTCGAGGCCCAGTGCGACGTTGTCGTGATTGTGGGTTCTGACTACACGGATGTCGGCAGCCCCACCGAGCTTTCTTACAACGCACGCGTCGCCGCGAACCTCGGTGCTCCGGTGCTCCTGGTATTGGGTGGTCAGTCTGAGGACGGCGAGAGCCGTAGCCCCGCCGACATGGCTCAGGTGTATTCGATTGCGCATCAAGAATTGGATGCCGCTCACGCGCGTCTGGTCGGCGTGATCGTCAATCGGTCTGACCCCGACTTCATGACCGACATCATCGCCGGAGTGAGCTCAGCGGTCGGCGACGATACTCCGGTGTGGGCTATCCCCGAAGACCCCTTCCTTATTGCGCCCAGCCTTGCCTCCCTACTCACTGCCGTTGATGGTGAATTGCTGCGCGGCGACGATGATCTGCTGCAGCGCGAAGCGCTCGGCGTAGTTGTGGCCGGTATGACGATGGAGAACGTGCTGCTGCGTCTCATCGAGGGCTCGGTCGTGGTGGTTGCTGGGGACCGATCGGATGTGTTGTTGGCGACGCTGATGGCGCACGCGTCGGAGACGTTCCCTTCGCTCGCGGGCATCATCCTGAACGGTGGCTTTGATCTGTTGCCGCAGATCGAGCGCCTCATGGATGGTCTCGATGTGTCGTTGCCGGTGATTCGCACGTCGTTCGGCACCTATGACACGGCGCGCATTATTACCAAGACGCGCGGTCGCTTGGCTGCCGAGTCTCCCCGAAAGTTCGACACGGCGCTTGCCCTGTTTGAACAGCATGTGGATGCCGCAGAGCTGCTGCGTCGACTCGACCTGCATCCGCCCACCGTCGTCACGCCGCTCATGTTCGAGTACGGTCTGCTTGATCGCGCTCGCAGCATCCCGCAGCACATTGTGTTGCCGGAGGGCAGTGATGACCGCATTTTGCGCGCATCGAGCACGCTGTTGCGTCGGGGCGTTGCCAAGCTCACGATCCTGGGTGACGAGGGCGAGGTGCGTGGTCGTGCGGCTGAACTCGGTCTCGATATCTCGGGCGCGAGCATCCTGAGCCCGTTTGATGAAGAACTGCGCACCCGATTCGCGACGGAATATGTGAAGCTGCGTGCCCACAAGGGAATGACCATGGAGGTTGCGCGAGACACCGTGACCGACGTCTCGTACTTCGGCACCATGATGGTGCACTTGGGCCTGGCTGACGGAATGGTCTCGGGTGCAGCGCACACTACGGCTCACACCATCCGCCCCAGTTTCGAAATCATCAAGACCAAGCCAGACGTATCGATCGTGTCCAGCGTCTTCTTGATGTGTCTCGAAGATCGCGTGCTCGTCTACGGCGACTGTGCCGTCAACCCCGACCCGGATGCCGCTCAGCTGGCGGACATCGCGATCTCGTCTGCCGCGACTGCAGCCCAGTTCGGCATCGAACAGCGCATCGCCATGCTGTCGTATTCCACCGGCGCATCGGGCACCGGCGCCGACGTTGACAAGGTGCGGGCCGCTACCACGCTAGTCGTCGAACGCCGCCCTGATCTTGCCGTCGATGGCCCCATCCAATATGACGCTGCCGTGGATGCCGCCGTGGGCAAATCAAAAATGCCAGACTCAGAGGTCGCCGGCCGTGCCACCGTATTCATATTCCCCGATCTGAATACCGGCAACAACACCTATAAGGCCGTGCAACGAAGTGCTGGAGCGGTAGCCATTGGGCCCGTGCTTCAGGGCCTGCGCAAACCCATCAACGACCTTTCGCGTGGCGCCCTCGTGCAAGACATCGTGAACACTGTGGCGATCACCGCAATTCAGGCTCAATCGGTCGCCGCTGAGGCCACCGCACAACGTGGCATCGCCGACGATGCCTCTGCCAAGGAGTAAGAATGACAACCGTCTTCGTAGTGAACTCCGGTTCCTCGTCGATTAAGTGGGAACTGCTCGATGCCGAGTCCGGTTCTGTCTATTGTGGCGGCATCGTAGAACGCATCGGAGAACACGGCGGAGGAGCCGCGGACCACGACGACGGAATGCGGCAGATCTTGGCCGAGCTCGGGGACGAGCATCCGGCAGTCGTCGGCCATCGTGTGGTGCACGGCGGGGCGGAGTTCACTCAAGCCACCGTGATTACGGATGCGGTTGAAGATCGGCTCGAAGAGATTTCGGTGCTGGCGCCGTTGCACAACCCCGCCAACCTCAAGGGGATCCGGGCGGCGAGGGCGACATTCTCGACCGTGCCACACGTCGCAATTTTCGATACCGCATTCCACGGAACGCTGCCGCCCCACGCCTACACGTACGCGATCAATACGGAACTGGCCCGAGTGCACGGCATCCGTCGCTACGGTTTTCACGGCACCTCGTACCGCTACGTCGCGGGGCGCACGGCCGCAGTCCTGGGCAAAGATCTTGCCGACCTCAAACTGATCGTGTTTCACCTCGGCAATGGGGCATCCGTGTGCGCGATCGACGGCGGTCGCAGCGTCGACACCTCGATGGGGATGACACCGCTCGAGGGGCTCGTGATGGGCACCCGCTCCGGCAACATCGATCCTGGGGCACTCTTCCATCTCGGCAGAGCAGGAATGGACCTCCCCGGATTAGACCACTTGCTCAACCGTGAGAGCGGCTTGCTTGGTATGACCGGCACCGGAGACATGCGCGATGTGCAATCGAAGGCGGATGCTGGCGATGAGCAGGCGCAGGCGGCGCTCGGTGTTTACTACCACCGGCTCCGTCACTACCTTGGTGCGTACCTCGTGGCCCTGAGCGGCGCGGACGCCATCGTGTTCACCGCGGGCGTGGGGGAGAACAACGCGAACACGCGCTTGGCGACCGTCGAAGGTCTCGAATCGTTCGGCATCGAAATGGATGTTGCCGCCAACGCCGCAGCCAATCATGGCGAGCGCGTCATCTCAACGTCCGATTCGCCCGTCACGGTGCTCGTTATCCCTACGAACGAGGAACTGCAGATAGCACGAGAGTCTCTCGAGGCTGTAACCCGATAGACCAATTATTTGTCCCCCTTTTTGGTCTATTGTGACTGATTGTCGTTTCCTCGTATTATGTGCGTGAGGCCGAATTCGGGCGGACTTAACTAGGGGCTCACCACCCCGCGAGTAGCCAACCACTACTCGAGTTAACGACGTGTGCAACGTGCGCGTCGGCCTCGTGATCAGGGGGAAATTGTGGTCTTCGGGGAACAAATTTTTAGTACGCACAAGCAGTCGCAGGGACTCGCTCCCGCACTTCGAGTCGGCATAACGACGTTGGCAACGGCTGGCCTTGTGGCCTTGTCCGTTTTCTCTGCTGGCGCTCCGGCGCAGGCCTTAGCCGGCGACGACTCCATTGCAGAGTCGACTTTTCTCTCCGGAACGCTGCTTGAGAATCTCCTACCGGTAGGCCTCAACCTTGGTTACTCGAGCGCAAGCAACGACGGCACTCAGTCACTCCAGACCGATACGTCAAGTATTGACGCGCTTGTCGGTGCTGCGGCCGGCGTCGGTCCTGTCGAGGTTCCGATTGTTCTCGCGGATGTCGGTCTTCTCGGGACTTATGCCAAAGCGGCTAACGATGGCAGTTCCGTCGCGGCCTCCGGTCTAGTGAACGCGAGCGGTGACGTCGGGGTTGCTGTTGTTGATCCCTCCGGCGTTCCGTCAGCGCTGTCCCTCGACTTGACCGAAATTCTCGTCGACGGATTTGCGACGGAACTCACACAATTGAAACTTGACGTCGGGGCAGTCAGCTCACGCGCTGAGTCCGTCGAAGCGGCTCCCGCAACGGGGGACTACGAGATTGTCGGCTCGCAACTCTTGCTCACGAGTGACACCATCGCCGGTATTTCGGCGACCGTGGACTCGCTCGCCGGCACGTTGACGGGTGCAGTCGACGCAGTCGTCGGTCCCGGCGGGACCCTGTTAGGGACGGTGACTTCGACGGCATCCGCGGCATTCGACACTGTCGGTGTGGTCAGCATCGGAGATACCTCTGCGAGCGTGTCCCTGGACCTCCCTGGTGTCATAGCGCCATTACTGACCGAGATTCGAACTGGTCCGGCTGCGGACCCGGGACCGGTCACGGTAAACCTCGGCACGGGTGAGGTTGTGATCGATCTTGCGGCACTGCACGGCGGCACCCTCGATGACCTCCCGGCAAATACGCCTGTGCTCACCGCCGACGAGCTCAGCGCAATCTCACTCGCCGTGACTGCAATCCTGGGCGATTTCGCCGATGAACTGGAAGAAGTCGTTACTGCAGCGCTTGAAGAAGCTTTTGTTCAGATTGACGTCAACCTTCGAGTCAAGCTGCCGCTGACGAGCGTTACCATTCCCCTCGCTCAGATCTCGGTGTCAGGCACGCTCGCAGAACTTGCTGATGGCACCGGTGCGATCACGGCAGACGGCTTGGTCAACGTGATCGGAGTGAAGTCCGTCGTTGACGGACTCGCTTCGGCGCTGGTCGCGCCTCTGGGATTGGTCGTTAGCCCGATCGTCGCTCCGCTGATCGATCCGGAGGTGGGCGCTCTCAAAGCATTCATTGACGGGATCCAGACAGGCGTCATCACGCCGGTCGCAAACGTGTTGAACCCGCTGCTGCTCACTCTCGACGCGATTGTGGGCCTCACGGTCAATAACCAAGAACTTCTGGGGGAGTCCCCGAATCAGCAGTTCGTCGAAACAGCGCTAAGAGTGGGGTTGGTCGAGAGTCTTCTAGAGCTGGACGTCGCACGCTCAGTCGTCGGACCCAACAATGCGGGAGTGCGCCCCGTAATCACCGATGTCGACCCCACAAGTGGTCCCGCATCGGGTGGCACCCCGGTGACTCTGACGGGCACTGACTTCGGCGGTTCCACCGGCGTCACCTTCGACGGCTCCGCAGGCACAGATTTCACTGTCGTGAGCGACACGGAAATTACGGTCACGAGCCCGGCTCACGCCGCCGGTGGCGTTGAGGTCATCATCCAACATCCCGCCGGTGCTTCGGATGCTGGCGAGTTCACTTTCACTCCGGTGCCTGTCATCTCGTCCCTCACCCCAGACTTCGGCCCGATCGCGGGCGGCACGGTAGTCACAATTGAAGGAACTGACTTCACCGATGCCACGGGCGTCACGTTTGATGGAACTGACGGCACAGAATTTACCGTCGACAGTGAGACGCAGATTACGGTGACGAGCCCCGCCCACGATCTTGGCGTCGTCGACCTCGTCATCGAGCGAACAACGGGCAACTCGGTTCCGACCGACTTCACCTACCGGGGAGCTCCAACCGTCTCAGACCTCAGCCCTGTGCTCGGACCGCTTGCCGGTGGAACCGAAGTGACGATTACGGGCACCGGCTTCACCGGTTCCACGGGAGTTACCTTTGATGGTGACCTCGGAACTTCGTTCACGATCGTGAGCGACACCGAAATCACTGTCGAGAGTCCGGCGCATGACGCCGACACCATCGCAGTGGTGGTGCAGCATCCGATCGGCAACGTGGATGCGGGTGACTTCACCTACACCGCTGCGCCGATCATCTCCTCGCTGTCGCCGAACATCGGTCCGGTCGAGGGTGGCACCGACGTGACCATCACGGGCTCGGGTTTCGATGCCGCAACGGGGGTCACATTTGATGGGGATCCGGTCACTCCGTTCGCCATTGTCGACGACAACACCATCACCCTCTCTTCCCCGCCTCATGATGCAGCGACCGTTGATGTCGTGGTGTTGAGTACGCCAGCCGATTCGGCGCCGGGGACCTTCACGTATCAGGAAGCTCCCACCGTGACGTCGATCGCTCCGGATGAGGGACCGCTCGTGGGGGGAACTGAAGTTACCATCACGGGAACCGGCTTCACCAACGCGACGGGCGTGAGCTTTGAAGGCGAAGATGGAACGTCTTTCGAGGTCGTGAGTGACACTGAAATCATCGTCACGACACCTGCAGGAGTAGAGGGCGCAGCTGCGGTTGTGGTCCTCCATCCCGCCGGCAATGCGGATGCGGGAGACTTCACCTACGTTGCCGCTCCGACCGTCTCGGCAATGGTTCCTGTTCTAGGGCCGATCGCTGGCGGCACCACCGTCACGATTACGGGCACTGGTTTCACCGGCACAACGGGCGTCACGTTCGGCGGAATCCCCGCCACCTCGTTCGACATCCTGAGCGAGACTACGATCGAAGTAGAAACTCCCGCTCACTCGGCCGGCCCTGTTGCCGTCGTCGTGGAGCACACTGGCGGAGACGTTGCTGCGGGAGACTTCACGTACTTGGCAAGCCCGAGCGTTAGTGGCCTGACCCCGAGTTCTGGTCCCCTGGCTGGCGGCACTGTCGTCACCATCACGGGCACCGGCTTCACCGGTGCAACGGGCGTGACCTTCGACGGAGATGCCGGAACGCTGTTCGAGGTCGTGAGTGACACCGAGATCACAGTGACGAGCCCGGCTCACGCCGCTGGCTACGCAGCCGTTGTAGTTCAGCATCCGATTGTCAACGCGGATGCTGGCGACTTCACCTACACCGCAGGCCCGGCGATTGCGTCAATGGTTCCTCCTGTCGGACCGGTAGCCGGCGGCACTGTCGTCACCATCACAGGCACCGGTTTCACTAATGCAACGGGCGTGACATTCGACGGGGATGTCGGAGCATCGTTCGACGTCGTGAGTGACGCCGAGATCACAGTGACGAGCCCCGCGCACGCTGCAGGAGCCGTCGACGTGATCGTGACCCACGCTGCGGGTGATTCAACGCCGGAGCCGTTTACGTATCTTGCTGACCCCACGGTGACCCTCGTGTCGCCCAACGCGGGTCCGCTCGAAGGCGGCACCGAGGTCACCATCACGGGCACCGGCTTCACCGGAGCAACGGGAGTGACATTCGATGGCGAGGATGGAACGTCGTTCACCGTAGTGAGTGACACCGAGATCACCGTGACGAGCCCACCGCATGCTGCAGGGACTGCGGCAATCGTGATCCAGCATCCGATCAAGGACACCGATGCCGGTGACTTCACGTACGCTGCGGCCGGCATTGCGATCGTCAATTCGATGTTCCCACTCAGTGGACCAGACACAGGCGGAACGCTTGTGACGTTGCGTGGCAGCGGCTTCTTTGGTGCGACTGGTGCACGCTTCGGTGCTCTCTGGGGAACTGATTTCACTGTCATCAGCGACACGGTGGCAACCGTGGTCACCCCGGAGCACGAGGCCATGTGGGTTCCTGCGATGGTCGCCTCTGGTGCTTTGGAGGTCAGCACGCCTGGATTCACGTTCGAGCTCACGACTCTTGCGTTGGGCGAAGACGATGGTCTGGCCTTCACCGGATCCTCTCCCACTAACGGAGCGCTCCTCGCCCTCATGCTTCTCGGCATGGGCGCGGCGCTTCTGATTTCTCGACGCCCCACCGGGCGCCACCGCGCGTGAAATTGGGGTGGCCGCGCACTGGAGCGCTGCCACCCCATCACTCGCCTCGAGAGCTAAGTGCGTGCAGGGCTTTCCATCCCCCCGGGGAGCCCTGCACGTCTATTCGGGTAATGCATGCCACGGATCAGGTGTGGCGGTGGTCGGTAACCAGCCGACCAAGGAAAGATTCGGAGCGCACCGCAGAGCGGTTTGGTCAACGGTGAAAAAAAGTTGGGGACTCACCGGCGCCTGCGCTTGTTCGCCCTCAGCGCGTTGGGATCGTCAGCGGGCACGACTACGCTAGGGGCGTGGTTGCTGCCCTATATCGCCGATACCGGCCCGAGACTTTTGCTGAACTCATCGGCCAATCTCAAGTGACCGATCCGCTGCGCACAGCGTTGCGCACCGATCGGGTCAATCACGCCTATCTCTTTAGCGGTCCGCGTGGCTGTGGCAAGACGACATCCGCCCGTATTTTGGCTCGCTGCTTGAACTGTGCCGAGGGCCCGACCGACACCCCCTGCGGCGTGTGTGCGTCGTGTGTTGAGCTGTCGCGTGATGGTGGCGGTTCGCTCGATGTTGTCGAGATCGACGCGGCAAGCCACAACGGTGTTGAGGATGCGCGTGATCTGCGTGAGCGTGCCGTGTTTGCTCCGGCCCGCGACCGTTTCAAGATCTTCATTCTCGACGAGGCGCACATGGTGACGCCTCAGGGATTCAACGCGATGCTCAAGATTGTTGAAGAGCCGCCGGAGCACGTGAAGTTCATCTTCGCGACTACGGAGCCAGACAAGGTGATTGGCACGATTCGTTCGCGCACCCATCACTACCCGTTCCGTTTGGTGCCGCCTGCTCAGATGCTCGACTACGTTCAGCAGCTGTGCGAAAGCGAGAACGTCGAGGTTGAGCCAGGAGTGCTTCCCCTCGTTGTTCGTGCCGGCGGCGGTTCGGTGCGCGACACTCTCTCGCTGCTCGACCAACTCATCGCTGGCTCCGACACTGCAACGGTCGGTTACGAGCGCGCCGTTGCGCTGCTGGGTTACACGCACGCCGAGCTGCTCGACGAAGTAATTGACGCCCTCGGCACCGGCGACGCTGCCGCTGCGTTCTCGTCGGTCGACCGCGTCATCCAGACCGGTCAAGATCCGCGTCGTTTCGTCGAAGATCTTCTTGAGCGGATGCGCGACCTCATCGTTGTCGCAGCCACCGCAGACAATGCAGCCTCCGTGCTGCGCGGCATCCCGCAAGATCAGCTTGAGCGCATGGCGCAGCAGGCCCACACGCTCGGCGCTGCTGAGCTTTCGCGCGCCGCGGATGTCATTAACGCAGCGCTCTCCGAGATGACCGGTGCGACATCGCCGCGCCTGCATCTCGAACTCATGCTGGCTCGCATTCTGGTGCCAGCAAGCGATAACACCCAACGTGGTGCACTCGCCCGGGTCGAGCGCCTCGAACGCCGTATCGGCATCGAGGGTGACGCACCGCTCGCGGCAGCTCCGGCTGCCACCGCGGCACCGGCGCGCACTCTGGCACCGTCAGCTGCGCCATCAGCGGCACCGGCTGAGCGTCCCGCTGAGCCCGCTCCGAGCGTCTCGGCAGCAGCAACACCACCGGCGCCACAGGCGGCGGCACCAGCGGCTGCCTCAACTGCGCCCGCTGCCGCCCCACAGACGCCAGCGGCATCCGATACTGGGCTCTCTGCCCCCGCTTCGCCACGCACGACGCCGGTGTCGTTTCAGCAAGTCAGAGATGCCTGGCCCGAAATTCTTGACGTCGTCGAGAATCTCAAGCGCACCGCATGGATGGTCGTGTTCACGGCGAAGCCTCTCGAGCTTCGCGACGACAAGATTTTGGTGCTCTCCTTCCCCAGCCAACGCGACGTTGATGCTCTCAAGCAGCGCAGTGCGCCAGGCGAAGGAGTCGGCGACTATCTCAAGAAGGCCGTCGTGCACGTGCTCGGTTTCGAGCCCGCATTCATCGCGAAGGTTGAGGGTGCGCCGTCAGCGCCGCCCGCTGGCCGTCCCACAGCCACAGCGCCCGCGGCGCCTCAGCAAGAATCGCGGATGCCCGCCCCTGAGGTTTCACCGGAACCCACAGCTCAGCCGCGCTCGCCGCAGCGCACAGCGTCCGCAGTGGACGACGGCCCCGAGCCTGAGGAACCTGCGCCGGCCGAAGATCGTGAACCCGGGGGATGGGCTGTAGCGGCCATTCCCGAGTCTGATCCAGAGCCCGAGGGTGATCCTGCGGCGGCCCGTGGTGGCGCTGCAGCACAACGCACTGTCACAGCACAGGCGCAGCAGGCCCAGCAAGCTGCGAAGAAGCCGACAGCCGATCGCTTGGCAGCCGCGGCCGCAGCTGCGCCCCCTGCCCCGCCAGAATCAATGGCAAAAGCAGCAATGACCGCAACGGCCGCGCAAATGGATCGTTCGCGTTATGGCGAATCTGTGGTGCGCGAACTGCTGAACGCAACCTTTATCGAAGAAGAGCAAGTGGCGCCCCGTGTGGTGCCGCAGCCGAGAGACGAGTAACCCGTGTACGACGGAATTGTTCAAGAACTGATCGACGAACTCGGTCGGCTTCCCGGCATCGGGCCCAAGTCTGCTCAGCGCATCGCTTTCCACATTTTGCAGACCGAAAGTTTCGATGTTCGTCGGCTTGCAGAACTGCTCAACGACATCCGCGACAAAGTGCATTTTTGCGCCATTTGCGGCAACGTAACCGAGCACGATACGTGTTCGATTTGTCGTGACGCTCGCCGTTCACCCGCAACGATTTGTGTGGTCGAGGAGGCGAAAGACGTCGTCGCTATCGAGCGCACTCGCGAATTCCACGGGCTGTATCATGTACTCGGTGGAGCCATCAGCCCCATCGATGGAATTGGACCCGACCAGTTGCGTATCAAGCAATTGTTGGGCCGGTTAGCTGACGGCGTCGTCACAGAAGTCATCATCGCGACCGACCCCAATCTCGAAGGTGAAGCAACCGCGACCTACCTCACGCGACTTCTCGTTCAACCTAACCTTCGCATTTCTCGTCTCGCGTCCGGGCTCCCGGTCGGCGGAGATTTGGAATATGCCGACGAGGTAACCCTCGGTCGTGCATTCGAGGGTCGTCGAACGATCGGCCACTAGCCCCCGTAACGAAATACGTCGGGTGCTGCCTGCACCGTTAGACTCGCATTTTGGGCACCAGCTGCCCGTTCAACCACGCTTCAGGAGAACAATGAGCCTCATCGTTCAGAAGTTCGGTGGCTCGTCCGTTGCCGACGCTGAGAGTATTAAGCGCGTCGCTAAGCGCATCGTAGAAACCCGAAAGGCCGGAAACGACGTTGTTGTTGTCGTTTCAGCCATGGGAGACACCACCGACGAACTGTTTGACCTCGCCGCGCAAGTCGTGCCCGTACCGACCGGTCGTGAGCTCGACATGCTGCTCACCTCTGGCGAACGAATTTCGATGGCCTTGCTCGCCATGGCGATCAAGGGTTTAGGCGTCGACGCCCGAAGCTACACCGGTAGCCAGGCCGGAATGGTCACGGATGCTCAGCACGGTGCCGCGCGCATCGTGGAGGTGTCTCCTCGCCGCGTCAGAGAAGCCCTCGATGATGGCGCGATTGCGATCGTTGCGGGATTCCAAGGCTTCAACCGCGGAACCGGAGACATCACGACTCTCGGTCGCGGTGGCTCTGACACCACCGCGGTAGCCCTCGCCGCCGCGCTCGGCGCCGAGACGTGCGAAATCTATACCGACGTCGATGGCATTTTTACGGCCGATCCCCGCATCGTGAAGTCAGCGGGCAAGGTCGAAGTCGTCACGAGCGAAGAAATGTTGGAGCTTGCTGCGGCAGGCGCCAAGGTGCTCGATGTGCGCGCGGTGGAATATGCGCGCCGGCACGGGGTAACGATTCACGTGCGGTCGTCGTTCAATAACAAGACAGGCACGTTGGTAGTCAATCCGAAGGATGGAGAGAGCGTGGAAGAAGCAATCATCACAGGTGTTGCCTCCGATCTGAGCGAAGCGAAGATCACGGTGGTAGGAGTTCCTGACGTTCCAGGAAAGGCTGCTCAGATCTTTACGATCGTGGCCACCGCTAATGCCAACATCGACATGATCGTTCAGAACGTTTCTGAGGCGGCCACCGGTCGCACCGACATCTCCTTCACTCTGAAGAAGTCGGATGCCGAAGATGTGCTTCGCGCGTTGACCTTCAATCAAGAAGAGGTTGGCTTCGAGTCGCTGCAGCACGATGACCAGATCGGAAAGCTCTCCGTGGTCGGTGGCGGCATGCGCACCAACGCTGGAGTGTCGGCTCGACTGTTCACGGCTCTGTTCGAGGCTGGCATCAATATGGAAATGATCTCCACGAGTGAGATCCGTATTTCTGTCGTCACGCGTGCGGACACGGTAGCTGAGGCGGTTCGCGTTGTGCACACGGCCTTCGGTCTCGATGGTGACGAAGAGGCTGTCGTTCATGCGGGAACGGGCCGCTAACCGCGCTTCGCGGCCAAATTTTCTTATTATTCGGCGCTAGTGTGGCGAATACAAAAGGTAGGTAGAGGTACTCATGGGTAACGCAGGCATCCGTATTGGTGTTGTTGGTGCAACGGGTCAGGTTGGCGCTGTTGTGCGTCGTCTGTTGGAAGAGCGCGATTTCCCGGTAGCAGAGATTCGTTACTTCGCGTCTGCTCGCAGTGCGGGCACGACGTTGCCTTTCAAGGGCGAGCAGATCACCGTTGAAGATGCGTCTGTTGCTGATCCCACGGGCCTCGACGTTGCCATTTTCTCGGCCGGTGCCACGACGTCGTTGGCGCAGGCTCCGCGCTTTGCGGCGGCCGGTGTCACGGTGATTGATAACTCGTCGGGCTGGCGCATGGACCCTGAGGTTCCGCTGGTCGTCAGCGAGGTCAACCCTCACGCGATTGATCAGGCCGTTAAGGGCATCATTGCGAACCCGAACTGCACGACGATGGCAGCGATGCCCGTGCTGAAGGTTCTGGATGCCGAAGCCGGTCTTGAGCGCTTGATCGTGAGCACCTACCAGGCTGTGTCTGGCGCAGGCCTTGCCGGTGGCGAAGAGTTACTCGAGCAGGCTGCTGCTGCGGTCGCCCAAAACACGATGGGACTCGTGGAGGATGGCGCGGCTGTCACCATGCCGGCCCCGAACAAGTTCCCCAAGAACATTGCGTTCAACGTCGTGCCGTTTGCCGGCAACCTGGTCGATGACGGCCTCAACGAGACCGACGAAGAGAAGAAGCTGCGCAACGAAAGCCGCAAGATTCTCGAACTGCCCGGCCTGTTGGTCAGTGGCACGTGCGTGCGCGTTCCAGTCTTCACCGGTCATTCGTTGTCGATCAACGCCGAATTCGCCAAGCCCTTGAGCCCCGAGCGGGCGAAGGAATTGCTGGCGGATGCTCCGGGAGTGAGCCTCAGCGACATCCCGACGCCGCTTGATGCTGCCGGCGCCGACCCCAGCTTTGTGGGTCGCATCCGCACGGATGAGGGCGTACCGAACGGTCGCGGCCTCGCGTTGTTCATTAGCAACGACAACCTGCGCAAGGGTGCCGCTCTCAACGCGGTGCAAATCGCGGAGCTTGTTGCAGCAAAGATTCTCGCAAAGGTTTCGGCTTAGCGGGCACGCTTCACTGCCCGCCGCTCCGAACTTCCCGTATGACCTTCGGTTCCGCAGCCCGCACGATCATTGCAATGATTGCGGTCTCCGTCACGGTGGGTCTTGCGGGGTGCGCGACGAGTGCTGCCTCGACGGAGCCTCTCGTCGTCGCGGCAGCTGATTCCGATGCTCTCCGGGTCGCTTTCTATGGCGACTCCTACACGCGAGGAACAGGAGCATCAGCGGAGCAATTGCGCTGGTCGACGCTTCTCAGTAGCCAGCATGGCTGGAGTGAGTTCAACCCGAGCGTGAGTGGCCTGGGATTCATGCGCAACCGCGCGGAGCTCGGCGATGACGATCTTCCCAGTCTGATCATTGCCGACGACCCCGACGTCGTAATCGTCACGATGGGGCTCAACGACAACTTCACTTTTGACGAATACGCTGATGAGCTCCCTGGCCAGATACTGAGCGATTTCGAGCGACTGGCCACAGAGCTTCCGGATGCCCAGCTGATTGTTGTCGAGCCGTTCTGGTACAAGACGCAACGCCCTGATTCGGTTGACGTGATTATCTCGTGGGTGAGTGACGCGGCTGCAGCGGTCGGAGCCGATTACATTTCTGGTGCGTCCTATTGGCTTACGGGGCATCCGGAGTGGATGTCCGAAGACAACCTGCATCCCAACGATGCGGGTCACGCCGCCATCGCGAGTCAGATGGATCTCGCACTTCGCGACCTCGGGCTCTAGCTCGCGGAGCTCCGTGACCGTCTCTGGGGCTGCAGGCGAAAGCAACCGTTCGGGCCACCCGCGCCGAACTCCCTTCATGAAGTTCG
The DNA here is from genome assembly GCF_015864955.1 of Salinibacterium sp. NK8237. NCBI lineage: Bacteria > Bacillati > Actinomycetota > Actinomycetes > Micrococcales > Microbacteriaceae > Salinibacterium > Salinibacterium sp. NK8237. Next base: position 229,330 of record NZ_JADYWE010000002.1, read on the forward strand.
ATTCAGTAGCTCGCATCATCGCTGCAACTGTGGCGGTCGCGGCAGCCCTTGGCCTGGCGTCATGCAGCGCAGGGGAGCCAGTCGTTGAACGCGACCCCAACGATGTGCGCGTCGCTTTCTACGGCGATTCCTACACTCTCGGCACCGGAGCGTCGGCTTCCGAGAACCGGTGGTCGACGGTGATCAGCGAGCAGCGGGGGTGGAGCGAGTTCAATCCGAGCGTGAACGGGCTTGGCTTTGTCAATAACCGCAGCACGTTCGGCGACGGCGACCTTCCGAGCATGATCATCGCGGATGACCCCGACATTGTGATCGTGACGATGGGCCTCAACGACAACTTCAGCTTCGATGCCCGAGCCGACGACATCCGCGCTCAAATCTCAGCAGATTTCGACCGGCTGACCACCGCGCTTCCAGATGCCCGCTTCATTGTTGTCGAGCCATTCTGGTACACGGATGAGCGGCCAGAGTCAGTTGAGACCATCATCGCGTGGGTTGAGGCTGCGGCATCCGACATCGGTGCTGACTACATTCCGGGTGCCTCGCACTGGATCGAGGGGCACCCCGAGTTGATGGCCAGCGACGGCTTGCATCCCAACGATGACGGTTACGCGGCGATGGCTATCGAGATGGATCAGGCTCTTCGCACTTTGGGCCTCTAACAGAAGGCTAAAGTGGTGTTGTGAAGAAAACCGTCGACGTCGCGCTTATCGGCGGCGGAATCATGAGTGCCACCCTCGGAACGCTGCTGAAGCAATTGCAGCCGGACTGGGAGATCCAGATTTTCGAACGCTTGGGCGACTTGGCCCTGGAGAGTTCGAATCCGTGGAACAACGCTGGCACCGGACATTCCGCGCTGTGCGAGCTTAATTACACCCCGCAAAAGAGCGATGGCTCTATCGAGATTTCGAGTGCGGTGAAGGTTAACGAGCAGTTCCAGGTGTCACGCCAGTTCTGGTCGTACCTCGTCGACGAGGGTGCACTGCCTGAGCCGGAGTCGTTCATCAACGCGACCCCGCACATGAGCTTCGTGTGGGGCGAAACAAACGTCGAATACTTGCGCAAGCGTTTCGAAGCGCTCAAGGATCACCCGCTATTCGCGGGGATGGAATACAGCGAAGACCCTGCCGTCATTCACGGCTGGGCGCCGCTCATGATGCCAGGTCGCCTCAAGTCAGAGCCCGTTGCCGCAACCCATATCGCTTCAGGCACAGACGTCGACTTTGGCGCGCTCTCGCACTACCTCGTCAATAACCTCGTGGAGTCGGGCACTGAGCTCAGCACGGGCATCCTGGTCACGAACCTCACGAAACAGCGCGACGGTCTGTGGAAGCTCAAGCTGCGTCACGACATCGGCGGCACTCCTGTCGAGCCCGTGACCGCACGTTTCGTCTTCGTGGGTGCTGGCGGTTACGCCCTCAACCTTCTACAGAAGTCGGGCATCAAAGAGATTCGTGGGTTCGGCGGGTTCCCCGTCAGCGGCGAGTTCCTGCGCACCGACAACCCTGAGATCGTGGCTGCCCACAGCGCCAAGGTCTACGGCAAGGCGGCTGTTGGTTCGCCTCCCATGTCGGTTCCTCACCTCGACCTTCGTGTCGTTGAGGGGGAGGGCAGCCTCATGTTCGGCCCGTATGCCGGATTCAGCCCCAAGTTCTTGAAGACCGGTTCAGTTCTCGACCTCTTTGCTTCCATCCGCTGGCACAACGTGTTGCCGATGGTCGCTGCCGGGCTCAGCAACCTGTCGCTTGTCAAGTATTTGGTTGGTCAGCTCATGGCGAGCCCTGAGACCAAGTTCGAAGAGCTCAAGGCGTTCGTGCCCAATGCCAAGCCAGAAGATTGGTACAGCATCACGGCTGGTCAGCGCGTGCAGGTGATGAAGAAAGACCCGAAGAAGATCGGTGTCTTGCAGTTTGGCACCGAGGTCGTGTCCTCCGCGGATGGCAGCATTGCTGGCCTTCTCGGCGCATCGCCGGGAGCCTCCACGGCTGTTCCGATCATGCTCGGTCTGGTGGAGAAGTGCTTCCCCGAGCGCATGGATGAGTGGCGTCCCAAGATCGAGAAAATGATTCCGACGTTCGGCCAGCAGCTTGCTGACTCGCCTGAACTTGCGCACGAGACGCTTGCCCGCACGGCAAAGGCGCTTCATATCAACCCGTAAGCGGCGCACAACGAGCCAGTTGTACCCCATTTCAGGGGCTTCCGGCTGAAATGTACCCCGCACGCGGGGTACAGCTCGTACCCCGAATGCTGCCATACTTGGAGCCGGGGTATCTGCGGCACGAGGAACGGGAGCATGCATGTCAATTGGCTTGCCTGCCCACCTGCGCAAAGAGAGTGTGACGCGGGCTTTTGCGCGAGCTATTAACGCTGTCGCGTTCGTCTGCTTGTCGCTCGCCTTCATCGGGGTTGTGAGCTTGTACGCCAGCGACACCAGCCGAAACTTGATGCCTGCTGCGATCGCTCTCATCCCCATGATCGTGACCGTGCGGCTTGTTGATCGCTACCGCACAGTGTTCTTTACAGTTGCGCACCTTCTCATCGGGGCACCGGCTCTCTTCTGGCTCGCGCTCACAATCATTTCGCAAATGCAGCCGGTGGGAGTGGTCGGACACTACCTGCTCGACCTTGCCATGATCGCGTTAATGCTCGTGGGAGGCGCTGGTCGCAGTGTGGCATGGAGCATCCTGTGGTGCACTATTGGCCTCAGCGTCTCGCAAGCCTCAGTGGCCTTGGCGTCACTTCAGATTCAGGGTTTCGTTCACCCCCACCCAGTCTCCCTCGTGATTTATTTCGTTGTTGTTGCCGTGCTCCTCGTTTTGCGTTTTAGCCAGCGTGGCGTGCGCAGCGTGCAGTCACATCTTCACCGGGCGGCGCGTGACGATGAATTCGCGAACCTTCGCTACGGCATCGAAGCCACCTCCGCTGCGGTGATGCACGACACCGTTCTCGGGCATCTTGCCGCTATCGCGAATGCTCCCTTTGGCGCCATGAACACGAACCTGCAGCGCGACATTAGCCGTGACCTCGAGGTGCTCGTCGGCGAGGAGTGGCTTTCCGAAGCAGCACTCGATACTTCTGATAACACGCGGCACGATTGGCAAAACAGCGCACTCCTGGCGGTGATTACTGACGTACGAGCGCTTGAGCTCACCGTCGAGGTGACCGGTGATTTGACGGCACTGTCTCGACTGGATGCTCGAGGTGATGCCGCGCTCGCCCCCGCGGTCAAACAGTGCCTCGTGAACGTCATCAATCACTCGGGCACGATGCGGGCTGAGGTCGCTATCTTCGGTTCTGAGAGCGAAGTGAGCGTGCTCGTCGTGGATGCAGGCAAGGGCTTTAACGAAGCAGAGACGGGTGCTGATCGGCTCGGTCTGCGGCAGTCTGTTCGCCGGCGTATCGAGACTGTTTCGGGCACCGTTCAGGTCTGGTCGAGTCCGGGCCTCGGCACGTCAGTGATGATTCGAGTGCCCACGGCATCGAATGCGCCGGCTTTGGTGCGGAGCGCGGTCCAATGACCGTACTTGCCGAGACAGAGTCAATTCAGCAGCTTGACCCCCTAGGCACCCTTGATGGGCGGCCCGTCAGCGTTGCTGCGGGAGGTGGCCTCTTAGTTTTCGGCGCTGTAATGACATGGATTAGTGTGCCGGATATTGCGCATCCAGTGCTCGCCGGTATTGCTTTGATCTTTATTGCGCTGTCTGCGGTGACACTGGTAGTAGGCACCAGCCCGCTGCGAGCCCCCTTTAGCGGTGGAATGCATGCTTCTGTCGTCGGCTTTCTGATCATCGCATTTGCGCTCAGCTCGGCGTCGCTGGGAGCCAATTCTGCACTCCTCACTGATTTTTGGGGGCCGCTGCTCATCGGCACCGCATGCATGGCACTCGCACCATATCGGCCCATTGCAGAGCTGGTCACGATGGGAGTGGTTGCCTCGATTTTCACGGGGTTTATCGCCCTCGTACAGTCGTCGGTTTCAGCGTTTCACGCTCCGGCGATAATCGTCGCGCTCTTCGCCATTACGCCCGTGCTCACGATGTCGATCGGCGGTGCTGCGTTCGCGCGGTCCCTCATTCACACCCACGAAGAGTGGGCGTCACGTGCGCAGAGAGCTACGTCGCGTCAGTTGAGACGCCAGCATGCTGGGGTCGCACGCTCAGTGCAACAGGACCGTGTCACTATCCTCAACCGCGATATCGTGCCGTTGTTTGCTGAACTTGCTCAGCGCGGAATTATTTCGCCTGAGGATCGGATGCGCGCGGCTGAGTATGCGGAATCCATTCGTGAACTCATGGTCACTGAGGTCAACCGCAGTTGGCTCGAATCGGTCGTTGCGAACTCTTTCGGTTCGTTTGACGACGGCAAGCGTGTGTCTGACCCCAATCGCCTTGCTGGAGCGATGACTGCCCATCAGCGCACAGCGTTACGCGCAGCCGTGCTGGCTGTCGCAACCGGCGGTGAGATTGATCGCAGAAGCGTGCGACTCGTCATTGAGAAGACCGACGTCGGAGCGGAAATTACCGTTACCGGAGCTATCCGGTCAGCCGAGTCGCCCTGGCGCTCGACGCTGTCGCCATATCTGGCAGTTCTGCGCGTTGTTTTTACCGGACTTCGTATTTCATATCGATCACCCACTCTCACCGTTAGGTTCACTTATGACATCTCCTGAGACCCGCCTCAGCGCCCATCTCGGTGACCGACCGCCGATTAGGTTGGCGATCCTCGACGACCACGAGGTGCTGCTTGACAGCCTCAACAGTTGGATCACCAACAACGCGCCGGACTTCGATGTGGTGCTTACCGCCAGCACCTGGCTTGAGCTCGTGCACAGTGACCGTTTTCCCACCGAGTTGGTCTTTCTTGATTTTCAATTGAAAGAGCCTGTCTCAATCGAGGCTCGTGTTCGCACGTGTCGGGCAGCGGGAGCCAAAGTGATCGTGTTGTCTAGCCTCGATAGCAGGGAGGCCCGTGACCGGGCCCTGGCAGCCGGTGCGGCAACGTTTCTTTCGAAGTCGCTACCGATGCATGAAGTGATGGATTCGGCCCGTCAGATCATGGGTGTCGACGCCGAAGGTGCGCAGCAGCACGACTGGCGCCCGTTGCCTTCAGGGTCGGCAGATCAGTCGAAGCCGAAGTTGAGCGCAGGTGAGGCTGACGCCCTCACCCTGTACGCTTCTGGACTAAGCACACCGCAGGTCGCTGAGCGCATGAATGTTCAGTATGAGACCGCGAAGACATACCTGCGGCGAGTGCGTGAAAAGTACGCAAAGGCCAACCGGCCGGCTAGCAAAAAGGCTGACCTGATTCGTCGGGCCGCTGAGGATGGATTTCTACGCTGATGAGCAAACTGTATTTCCGCTACGGAGCCATGAACAGTGGCAAGAGCACCGCGTTGTTGCAGGCCGCTTTCAACTACGAAGAGCGTGACCAGCAGGTATTGCTGGCTAAGCCTCACATCGATACCAAGGGTGACAACGCGATCATTTCGCGTTTGGGTGTGACTCGCCAGGTCGACTTCACTATTTCGCCCACCGACGATGTGTACGAGGTGTTCGCTCGTGAACGCGCCCGTGTGTTCGAGAAGACCGGGCTGCCGGTGAGCTGCTTACTCGTCGACGAGGCCCAGTTCTTTACCGAAGCTCAAGTCGATGACTTGCTTCGTATCGCGATCGTCGAGAAGGTTCCGGTGCTGGCCTACGGCATCCGCACCGACTTTCAGACGGTCGCATTTCCTGGCAGTCGGCGGCTACTTGAGATCGCCCATTCCTTGGAAGAGCTCAAGACCATCTGTCGCTGCGGTCGCAAGGCTGTCTTCAATGCGCGCACAGTCGGCGACGACTTCATTTTCGACGGTGACCAGGTTGCCATTGATGGTGTGGATGTCGGCTACCAGTCGCTGTGCGGAGCGTGCTACCTCGAAGAAAGCGGTGGCGTTCTCAATAGCGGATGGCGCCCCAAGATCGAGTTCAGCTACGGAAGCGCGCCAGACGCCGACTTCTCCTAGACGCTGTTCGTTGGTGTCGGCGGCACCGCCACCGCCACCGCGCGTGTCCGCGTTGGTGCCGCTGATCGCGCTCTAGTGGCGAACGCGGGAGAGGAACTGCACGGTTTCGGGCTCCTGCGGTGAGTCGAAGATCTGTGCTGGCGTGCCTTGTTCAACGATGCGCCCGCCCTGCATGAAGACGATGCGGTCGGCTACTTCGCGCGCGAACGACATTTCGTGGGTTGCCATGAGAATGGTTGAACCGTCGGTCTTCAAGCGTCGAACCAGGTCGAGCACTTCGCCAACGAGCTGCGGGTCTAGCGCACTCGTGATCTCGTCGAGAAGCAGCAATTCTGGATCAGTCAACACCGCACGGATGATGGCCACACGCTGTTGCTGACCGCCAGAGAGACGATCCGGGTAGTCCCGCGCTTTGTCGCCGAGGCCCAGTGAGACAAGCAAGTCCATTGCGCGAGCAGTGGCATCCGCCTTCGACATTCCGTGCACTTCGCGCGCGGCCAATGTGATGTTGTCGATCACGCGCAAGTGCGGAAAGAGGTTGAAGTGTTGAAAGACCACGCCAATTCGGCTGCGGGCCGAGTCAGCGTTCATGCCGGGGTCGGTGATGTCGTCACCATTGAGCACAATTTGGCCGTCATCCACACGCTCGATGAGGTTGATGGTTCTCAGCAGCGTTGACTTACCTGATCCCGAGGCTCCGATGAGCACGACGACTTCGTGCTTGTTGATCGAGAGATCGACGCCGCGCAGAACCTCGTGGTCGTCAAACTGTTTGCGCACTCCGCGCACGTCGAGAACACTCATACGACGCCTCCGATCTGCTCGCGCTTAGCGAGTCGTGCGGTGAGCCAATCGGTGAGCCTGATCATCGGCCAACTCATGACAACGAAGAGCAGGGCTGCAATCACGTAGGGCGTGAAGTTGTAGCTCTGGGCGACTTGAATTTGGGCGGCACGAACGGCATCTACGGCACCCAAAATCGAGATGAGTCCCACGTCTTTTTGCATCGAGACGAAGTCATTCATGAGAGCGGGAACAACCTTGCGCACACCTTGAGGGATCACCACGATCCGCAAAGTTTTGGCATGGGTGAGTCCGAGCGAACGCGCCGCCATGCGCTGCGACGGATGCACGGCTTCCATGCCAGCGCGCAGCACCTCGGCGACGTACGCCGAATAGGTGAGGATGAGGGCGATTGTTCCCCAAAACATGGCGGGCATGCGCGGGAAAATGTCGAGCGCCGGGAGTCCGAAACCGACCAGATAGAGAACGATGAGTAGCGGCATCCCGCGAAAGAGGTCGGTATAGATCGTTGCCGCTGCGCGGAGCGGGAAGAAGACAGGTCCGCGCAACGACCGCGTCACAGCAAGCAGCGTGCCGAAAATAGCGACGCCGATTGCTGAGATAAACAGAACCTGGATGTTGAGCCAGAGCCCCACGAGGATCGAGGGCACGCTTTCGATGCCCACCTCGACATTGAAGAACGACGTTTTGACGCTCTCCCAGCCGGGGGTGTTCACTATGAGCAAACCAACGATCACCGCGAAAGCAATGGTGCTCACAACGCCGATGAGTACCGAACGACCCGTTGCGCGCCGACGCGCGCTCCGACGGGACAACTCAAGATCACTGAGCTGCCACGACGGCGAGCTCGTTTCAGTACCCATCGACGTGTGCTTACTTCAAGACTGGAACGTCGACAGCGGCGCTGAGCCACTCGTCTTGGATGGCCTGAAGGGTGCCGTCAGCAGCGAGCGCGTCGAGCGCCTCGCTCACGGGAGAGGTCAGTTCGGAATCCTTGGGAAGAACGAAGGCGAACTCGTCGCCGCCGGCGGAGGACTCGAACTGGCCGAGGATGACGCCGCCATCGATTTCAACGTTGGCGAGGTAGAACGCGCTCGGGAGGTCGATCACGAAGGCGTCGATCTGACCGCTGGTCAGCGCGAGAACGCCGTCTTCGTTGGAGTTGAAGACCGAGAGGTCGTCCCCGAGCGCTTCAGCGGCGATCGTGTAGCTGGTGCTGCCGCTGGCGACACCGACGATGACGTCCTTGAGGTCAGCGAGCGACGTGGCGTCTGCTGCAGCCGAGCTCTCGGTGGCGATGATCGCCTGAGTGGTCGTGTAGTACGGGCTGGAGAAGTCCACAGCCTGCTTGCGGTCTTCGGTCACCGAGAACTGCTGCAGGTTGAGGTCCCAGTCCTTGGGGCCAGGCGCGATGGCGCTGTCGAAGCTTGAGCGAACCCACACTACGTCGTCGGCCGTGTAGCCGAGTTCGTCGGCCAGAGCGTAGGCCACGGCAGCTTCGAAGCCCTCACCGTTGGAGGGGTCGTTGTCGACCATCCAAGGCTCGTAGGCTGGCTCACCCGTCGCGATGGTGAGCTTGCCTGCCGTGATGGTGGGCAGCGAACCGTCGTCGACGGTGGCGCTGGTGTCAGCGGTGGTGTCTGCGGTGCAGGCGGTCAAAGCCAAAACAGCTGCTGCTGCGGTGGCGATGAGGGCCCGGCGAAAATGCCGTGATGAGGTCATGGAAATCTCCAGTTGCTGTGCGTGAGGTGGTTGAACAAACGTCACCCGAGAGGTGCTGAACTCGGGCGGAGAAACGGGTTGCAGACTTGCTAGTTTACAAGTCGCCAGTCTGCGAAGTCGAAACCGGGCGACACAAAGCAACTCACAAGAACTTCGGTGTCAGCGGTGAGGCGACCGGCTTGCCACACTCCCGCCGGAACAACGACTTGAGCGACGTGTCCGTTGGCGAGATCCGGGCCCAAGACGAAGCACTGAGCGTTCTCTTCGTCGGGAAGGTCACCACTGCCGCCAAGCGAGAGCTCGAGCGTTCCGGGGCCATGCCACATCCAAATTTCATCGTTGGCCACAACGTGCCAATCACTATGTTCGCCGGGAATCAGCAAGTAGTGGATGCACGTGGCCGAGGGCCGTGCGCCGTTGGGGGTCTCCACGGGACTGGTGCCGGCCCACGTGCGGCGGAACCAGCCGCCCTCGGGATGCGATTCGAGGTCAAGTAGCTGAGCGGTTACTGGCCGAGTGTCGGTGCCGTCGCCAACAGCGGGATCGGTGGAATCAGTCATGAGCGGTCACTCCGGTCTGGGTCGTGAAGGTAGTGCTAGCAAAACGCACGCGCCCCGAGACGAGCGTGGCAGCGGCACGGCCGGTACCCGACTCTACGAAGGCGGCGATGGTGTCTTCGATTCCCGTGACCGGGAACTCGAAGAAGGCGAGGTCGGCGAGCGCCCCGACAGCGAGATGGCCGGTGCGGTCGGGGCCGACGTCGATGCCCATGGCGTGAGCGCCGCCGAGGGTGGCTGCCCGCAGCAGGCGCTCAGGCAGATCACGCATCGTGTGCCCTTGAGAGTGGGCGATGCGCGAAAGCTCGGCGACATCCGCCATCAGGTCTAGCGAGGGGCTCGACGAGAGAGAGTCAGTGCCGATAGCGAGCGCATTGCCCTCGGCCAGGTATGCGGCCACGGGAGGCTCGTCTAGGCCAATTACGGCATTCGAGCGCGGGCACAGTGCAACACTCGTGCCGCGAGCCCGCAGCAGGGCACGGTCACGCGCAGTCATGTAGATGCCGTGCGCAATGTGGCAGTCCGGCCCGAGCACGCCAAGTTGGTCAACGTACTCTGTGGCACCGGTGCCGAAGCCCGCGGCCCGCAGCTCGCGAAAACTACCTAACTCGCGACCGTGCCACGGGTCGCCCTGCTCGTGATGAAACTCACGTTCGAAGGCCGCTTCACCGAGGTGAAGGTGCAGTCGGCTTCCGCGCTCGCGAACGATGTCGGGGATTTCGAGCAGCGGCACGACCTCGAGCGAATACGGCGCGTGCGGGGAGAGCCCGGTCCCAGGAGGCGAGGGCAGAGCATCCAGTGCCGCTTCGACCTGCTGACGGCCCGTGCGAGCCCAGTCGTCATTGGTCCAGCTCATTACTTCCCAATACGTGATGCCGTGTAGCCCAGCATCATGCAGCGCAGCGGATGCCTCACCATCCGTCACAATGTCTGCGACGGCGGTGGTGCCCGCTTCGATCATGAGCTGTGCGCCCGCCGCGGCATCCGCAGCCCAGTCATGGGGCTGGTCATACACGGGATTGAACGCGGTGGACCAGTCGTCGAAGCCCGCGTACTGCCCACGACCCACTTCGGCCATGCCGGTGTATTGCAGGTGCGAATGGGCGTTGACAAGTCCGGGCATGAGAACGCCGGGCCAGTGAATTTCGCGAGCACCAATGCCGCGATCAGCCAGAGAACGGCGAACCCATTCGCGCTCGCCGACGTGCAGAATGCGACCATCGCGCACTGCAATGGCGCCGTTGAGCAGCGGGGGAGCGGTGATCGGGATCACGAGGTCGGCGGTGTACAGCACCACTTCGTGGCCGGCATCCGCGGTGGTTCGGGTGGATGCCGCGGGATGGAGGTTACTCATCGGGTTTCCTGATTCGGTGAAGAGGTGAGGTAGCGGCGGGAGCGCCAGTCGTGAGCGGCGGCCACTTGCGCATCGGCGGGAGTATCGATGTGTTCGCCGCGGGCGGCGAGTGCAGCGCGGGCGACGGTGTCGTCAATGCTGGCAGGCAGCACGTGCACACCGATACCCGGTCGTGTGACGACAAGTTCTTCGACGGCGGCGAGCTGAACGGCGAACGAGAGATCCATGATCTCGATCGGGTTGCCTTCTGCCGCGGTGATGTTGATGCAGCCACCGCGGTCGAGCACGAGAGTGCCGGCCGGGTCGGCACGATCTACATGGTCAGCCAGAGCAGTGAGCTGTTCGGCAGGAGGGCCCGAGAGCAAGCCGTCGAGATCGAGTTCTCCGGGGACACCACCGGCGACAGCAACCGCCCGTGCGGTGCGTGCGAGTTCTGCGCCAATCGTGTGAGCAACGCCCGTGCTCGATACGAGGAGTGCACCAGCGCCGAGGGCTGAAGCCTCACCAATCTCGTAGCCATCATGAGCCGCGCGAAGAGCTAACACGGGGTCGACCTCGGCCACGCGAACCTCGGCGCCGAGTGCCGCTAGATGTGCTGCCACTCCCTCGCCAACGGGACCGTAACCGATTACGAGAGCTGGCTGATCACGCACCGACACGCCAACCCGGTCGAGAGCATCCGCGATGGCAAAGACACACGATTGGCCTGTGCCATAGCGGTTATCGAAACGCGTTTTCATCTGAGCGTCATTGACCGCGAACACCGCCGTGTCGAGGATGCCCTGAGCGCTCATCTGACGAAGCGGCGTCAAGCCACTCGTCGTCTCCTCGTTGGCGCCGATCCACTGCTTCACGAGATGCGGAGCATCTTCATGAGCGAGGCGGATGAGGTGCGAACCATCGTCGAGAAGGATGTCGAAACCGCGTTCGAGGAACGCCAGCGCAGCGGCGCGCTCGGCCTGGCCGCTCAGCATCTCGGAGCCGTCCACAGCGATACCGCGCGCCCGTAGTGCTTCCGCAACGGAAGCATCGATTTCATCCGGGTGCGCGTACACCGCGACGTCGGCACCCGCGGCCGCCAGCAGCAGCGCTAACTGGGCAGTCTTAGGCTCAAGTACCATCGCAATGCCAATGCGCAAGCCCTTCACCGAACCGCGCTCGCCGAGGCCCTTCGCCACCATGCGCGAAACGGGCATGTGTTCGCCCGCGAAGTCGATGCGTCCGTCGGCGTCTCCGCGCGACGGCAGGGGAGCGCCACCCAGAAGGAACGTGGCGGTGATCTCTGAATCGGGGCCAGCGGCACCCAACTGGATGTCGAGGAGATGAGCGGTGGCGGTGGCATCGCGGCGACTAGCGGTGACAACGTGAGCACCAAGCGCGCGGAGCATTCGCGCCAGTTCGCGAGACGTGGCGATGAGCTGAGCAGTTTCGGGCTGAGCTGCGCTGATGCGCACGCTGCGGCCGGCGACCAAAAGGTTGGTGTCGCGGGCGAAGCGGCGAATGATTCGTTCGGCTATAAGTGTTACGTCGGCCACTTGTCAAGAGTAGGGCACCGCTCGGGGGTCAATCGAACGCTGCCGGAGCGCTGCGGCGCCACCCGGCCGTGCACAGTGACCAAACACAAATCGCCCTCCCGAAGGAGAGCGATTAGTGAACCGTCTGAGACTCGCATTTCTGCGGCTCAGAGCCAGTGGTTTGTCGGGGTAGCGGGATTTGAACCCACGACCTCTTCGTCCCGAACGAAGCGCGCTACCAAGCTGCGCCACACCCCGATCATCGGTCACTTGCATGACCAACAGATCAAGAATAGCCGATATCTCCGGCAGTGAGAGTCACTACGACCGCTTCTGGCTTGCACGCGAAGCGCACGGGCGCATAAATCGATGTTCCAAGGCCTGCGCTGACGTTCAAGAAGGCCGCTCGACGCAAGTGATGCCAGATGCTGAGACCGCTCGCTTGTTCACGAGGGATGTCGCAGTTAGTGACGAGTGCAGGCACGCCAGGAACCCGAACCTGACCTCCGTGGGTATGCCCAGCAAAGATCGCGTCGGCACCGTTAGTGACGAGGGCATCAAGCACGCGACGGTAGGGCGCGTGAGTGACACCGAGCGCCACCGTTTCAGGCCCGTGCGGGTCATCCGCCCACCCCACATTTTCGCGCATCTCTTCGACATTGGCTGGCAGCCGATCGAGACGTTCCCAGCCCCGGTGCGCATCTGCGGTGCCAAAAAGTTCTAGGCGCGATCCGCGCAGCTCGAGAGCGCGCGCGTGATTGTTCAGTGAGAGCCAGCCGAGCCGATCCTCGAAATACGCATTCAGCGCATCCGTATCGAGGTGTTCAACCGGGCGATGACCTGATGACGGGCCGGTGAAATAGGTCAACGGATTCTTGAACTGGGGACCGTAGTAGTCGTTCGAGCCATGCACAAAGACACCGGGGACGCCTTCGAATGGTTCGAAGGCACGTTTGATTCCCGTGATGCCGTCGCGGTGCCCCAGATTGTCGCCGGTGTTGATGACAAGGTCGGGCTCATAGAGGGCTAGCTCGCGAACCCAGTCTTGCTTGCGGGTCTGCCACGGAGCCATGTGCAGATCCGAAATGTGCAACACGGTGATATCACGAGCACTCGGATCGAGGATGGGAAGGGTTTCGTGTCGAACGGTGAACGCATTGCGTTCCACCAACGAGCCCCAAGCGAATGCGGCGACCCCTGCCGCAGCTACCGCACCGAGTGCGGCAGCTGCGGTGGAATGTCGCTTACTCATGGGCAAGGGCTGTCTTGCGCCACAGTGAGCGTCACAGTAGTGCTTGTCTTCTCGAGCGATCCAGCAGACGGACTAGAGGCCGTAACCATTCCGACACTCGGGTCGCCCGGATCGACTTCCTCACACGACTGATTCACATTCGAGAATCCTGAGCTGCTGAGGATGCCTTGGGCGGTCCCGAAGTCGTTTGACTTGCCGTCTCCTACCGCATCCGGGATCTCCACCTTGTTGCCCTTGCTGGTGTAGACCGTGACGGTCGCACCCGCTGCAGACTGGGTTCCGGCAACGGGGTTGGTTTTGACGACCTGACCCTCGGGCAATTCGGAGTCAACCTCCCCGCCATCGTTGAACTCGAAACCGAGGCTTTCGAGCACTGATTTCGCCTGCTCAAGAGTCTGCAGGGAGAGGTCTGGCACCTCTGTGCCAGAACCGGTAAGTAGGCTCGAATCTGGCTCAGGAAGCGCGCTACCGGGGTATCGGATATTCAGCGCAGTGTCTGTTGCTTTGGTGATGTAATGGCGCAATTTGTACCCATCGACACCTTCGTAGTAGAGCTGGCTGATGTTTTGGAACCCGGAGATGTTGCCCACCCAGGTTGCTGTTCCGTAGCGCGTTGTTCCGCTGGCCATCCACGTGTGAACCGCGCCGTCAGTCGTTCCCGTCTTACCGAAGATCGGAATTCCGTCGTTCGGGTCTGAATAGGCAGCGTTACCGCGGTTCAGGACTTCAGTAAGAACGAATGCTGTTGTCGCTGCGACCGAAGCTGAGATGGCTTGACGGCAGTTTGATTCTTGGCCGCCGAGGTCTTTATTGCTGGCGTCTACGGCCTTGTCGATGATGATGGGTTCGCACCACAGGCCCTCAGCGCCGATTGCGGCGTAGGCAGATGCCATGCTGAGCGGCGTTACATCGTTGGTACCGATGATTGATGAGGGGTAGCTTTCCAACTCTTCACCGTCGGCGCGCTCAACGCCGAGGTCAGTCGCAACGTTCATGATGTTGCACTGATCAAGTTGGCTTGCCATCGAGAAGAAGATTCCGTTGATGGACTCTGCGGTGCCTTCGGCAACCGTATAGATACCTGATTCCCCAGCGTTGTTCTTGAAGTTGACTGGTTCAGACGATGACCCGTAACAGGAGTTGTAGAACTGCGATCCCTGCATGGTGCGGGCTGTACCTTCAAGGCGGTCGTAGATGCCATTGCCTTGGATAAGCCACTCGATGAGCGTGAACACCTTGTACGTCGATCCGGGTTGGAACCCGCTAGAGCCGCCGTAGTCGTAACTCGTGTTGTAGTTCACAGCGGTGCTTTCAGCTCCACCACCATCGGCCGTGTCGTTGAAGAGCTTGTTTTCGGCCATCACCAGCACCCGGCCAGTGCCGCTCTCCACGGTGGAGGTTGCGCTTCCGAGCTGGAATGCGGTCTCATCGTTCGGCGCGTACTTCCAGGTGGCCTGCTGTGCGGGGATTTGAGCGTCGAGGTCTAGCGTCGTATAGAGGCTGTAGCCACCCTTCTTCCAGTTCTCATTGCGTTCTTCGACCGTGTCGCCGAGGAATTCGAAGTCAGGAACACTCTTGACGACGTAGTCGCAGAACCATTTGGCGTACTGGTAGGCCGAGGTGCAACCGTTGTTGGGGGCCGAGCGGTCTACAGACTCGTCGTCAACTTGAATCGCAAGAGCTTCGTCATACTGTTCGCGATCAATCGAACCTACGTCGAGCATCGCGAAAAGAATCACGTCGCGGCGTTCTTGGTTCGCTGCGTAGTTCTCCGCGTCCGCGAGGTTTCGAACGCTGGGCTCCTGCACAATCGCGATGAGGCTCGCTGATTGCTCAAGGTTCAGGTCTTTCGCGTCCACGCTGTAATAGCGCTGAGCTGCGGCTTGGATGCCGTAAGTCGCATTGCCGAAGTTCGCGATATTGAGATATGCGGTGAGGATCTCTTTTTTCGTATATCGCTTCTCAAGGCCAATCGCGAGCTTCATTTCTTTGAGCTTGCGGTCGAACGATTGGCTGGTCGCGGCGAGATACGCCGCCGAGCGCTCATCTTCGGATTCTAGAGACTCTGCTTCTGAAATATAGGTGTTCTTGACGAGTTGCATCGTCAGAGTGGATGCACCACTTTCGATTCCCGACGAAACGAAGTTGCCGACTGCGGCACGCATGAGCGAGGTGAGGTCAACACCGCCGTGGTCGAAGAATCGGCGGTCTTCACCGGCGACGACTGCGTCTACGACGTACGGGGAAATTTCGTCGTACGCGACCTCTTGACGGTTCTGATCGTAGATGGTGGCGATTTGGAGATAACCGTCGACGTTGCCGCCACCCGTGTACTGGGCGTAGATCGCATTGCGTTCAGGCTGTTGATCGATTTCGAGGTAATCGGGGAGGCCATCGAAGATACCGATGGTGCTTGTGGCTGTGATGCCGGTCACCGCGAGCGCGGGGGCAACCATGGCGGTGACGAGCACGCCAGAGAGGACGCTGAAGCCGATCAATCCGGCAATAGCCGAGACGATGCCGCGACGCGGAGTTTTTTGGGCAGACATATGATCAAGAGTAGGGGATCATTGATAACGCCATGCTGAACGGGAGCCGCAAATATGCCTAAATGGGAGTACTTGACAACACCACTGATGGTGCACAATTCCACCGCGATTCTCAATAATTGGGGATCCGAGGGGTGGGAGCTTGTGCAGGTCGGTACCGGCCCTGAAGGGGGCCCGGTCGCTTATTTCAAACGCATCAAGGAAGAGAATAAGTAATGTCACAGCTTGATCAGCGGCTCGCAGAACTGGGCCTGACAGTCCCAGAAAGTTCAAAGCCACTTGCCTCCTACTTGCCAGCAATGGTGTCGGGAAACCTTGTGTACACCTCCGGCCAGTTGCCGATGGTTGATGGCGCACTTCCGGCAACCGGCAAAGTCGGTGCCGAAGTGGATGCTGCTGCAGCGCAGGAGTACGCCAAAACGTGTGTTCTCAATGGCCTCGCTGCTGCGAGGGGCGCGATCGGGTCGCTCGACCGCATTACGCGGGTGGTGAAGGTTGTCGGTTTTGTGGCATCCGACCCCAGCTTTACCGGCCAGCCCGGTGTGATCAACGGAGCGTCCGAGCTCTTGGTCGAGATTTTTGGTGAGATCGGCAAGCACGCTCGTAGTGCTGTCGGTGTTGCCGTTTTGCCGCTCGATTCTCCTATAGAGGTCGAGTTCGTGTTCGAGTTCGCGTGATCGAAGTCTGGCAGTCCGGCCAAGCCGGAGAGAATGCGCCACTTCGTTCCCTAGATCTGGGGGCGTGGGATTCGACGCTTGCGGGGGTGACGCTTCAAGCGCGTCGGCTCGTGCAAGACAGTCGAGAGGCTGGCGCGGATGACGTGTTTGTCGCTATTGGCACGAATGCATCATCGGCATTGCCCTATATCGATGCAGCTCTCGCACAGGGAGCTGTCGCTGTGCTCGTAGACGCGAATGCAGCCGAGAGCGCCCACGGTGACGAGCGGGTGTTCGCGATTGCAAACCTTCGCGACGTGATCGGCACCCGAGCGGATGCGTTCGTCGAGCATCCGTCTGCCTCAATGGCAATGATCGGCATTACGGGCACGAACGGTAAAACGTCAACGGCCCACCTATTGACGCAAGCGTGGCAGCGCCTGGGGATGACCTCGGCAACGATTGGCACGCTGGGCGCGGGAATTACAGGCGAGCCCCGCATCAACATGGGCATGACGACTCCGCAAGTGACGTCGGTGCACCATTTCCTGGATGACTTCTACCGTGCCGGAGTGACGAACGTAGCTATGGAGGTCAGCTCTCACGCGCTCGAGCAGCGCCGGGTTGATGGCGTGACCTTCGACATTGTGGCGTTCACGAACTTCACTCGCGATCACCTCGACTATCACGGGTCGATGGAGGAGTACGCGGTGCAGAAGGCAAAGATCTTCACACTGCCCGGCATTCAGACGGCTCTGCTGAATCTGGATGACGCCGCCGCTGAGAATCACTTCCACCACACGGTTCCGGCCGGAGTGCGTGCGATCGGCATGACCTCCCACGGCCACGCCGAAGCGAGCGTTCGCGCCGAAAACGTGCAGCTGACGACCGAGGGTCTCGAGTTCGATCTCGTGATCGAGGGCGAAAGCCATCACGTCTCTAGCGGCCTCATCGGGCGCTTTAACGTGGACAACTTGCTCACGTGCGCGACAGTGCTGTGGGCCCAGGGCATCGAGCCGCGGGCGATCGCCGAGGTAATGGCACCGCTCGAGCCGGTGCTGGGGCGCATGACCCGCATCCGCGAAAACGACCAACTTCCGTTGGTGGTGGTGGATGCTGGCCACACTCCTGATGCAGTGCGTCAGGCAGTCACGGCTCTGCGTGATTCGGGCCACACCCGCATCGTGACCGTCTTTGGTGCAACGGGCGACCGTGATCCGGGCAAGCGCCCGGTGATGGCTCGCATCGTTGAAGACGCCTCGGACGTAATCGTGGTTACCGACGACGATGTGCACAACGAAGATGGCGACCAGATTGTGGACCACATTCGTGCCGGCTTCGAGCACCCGGAGCGGGTGGTGGAGATTCGTGACCGTGCGACAGCCATCGCCTACGCGATTGATGCCGCGAATCCGGATGACGTGGTGCTCTTGCAGGGCAAGGGTCACGAACCGTACCAAATCATCGGCAACGAGCGCGTGCCGTTCAGCGACATCGACACCGCTATTCGCCTGCTCAAGGAGCGCGCAAAGTAGCAACGTCTTGCGTGCCGCAGCAGTAGCACACTGCCGCTGTCACGCACTGAAGGCCGGGTCCCGTTGGGGCCCGGCCTTAGTCGTTGCTGCGAAAGCTAGTTGAGCTTGTCGGAGATGATCTGCATCACGGTGGTGTCGGCGAGGGTGGTGGTATCACCGATTTCGCGACCCTCCGCAACATCCTGAAGCAGCCGTCGCATGATCTTGCCCGACCGCGTTTTGGGTAGCTCGGCGACGATGAAGATTTCGCGGGGACGCGCAATCGCCCCGATTTCTTTTGCGACGTGCTGACGCAAGAGGGCGCTTGCTTCGGCTGCGGTCTGGGCGTGCTCTTGATTCGACTTGAGAATCACGAACGCGACAACAGCCTGACCGGTCGCCTCGTCAGCGGCTCCGACCACAGCGGCTTCCGCCACGATCGGGTTGGAGACGAGAGCGGACTCGATTTCGGTGGTCGACAGGCGGTGGCCGGAGACGTTCATGACGTCATCCACGCGGCCGAGCAGCCAAATGTCGCCATCTTCGTCAACGTGGGCACCATCACCGGCGAAGTACTGTTCGCCTTCGAGCTGCGGGAACTTCGACCAGTAAGTTTCCTTGAAGCGCTCGGGGTCGCCCCAAATGCCACGAAGCATCGCCGGCCATGGCTCCGAAACAACCAACAGTCCACCGTTCGGCGGATCAACGCGGGTGCCGTCTTCGCCGAGGATGTCGATCTTGATGCCCGGGATGGGAACCTGTGCCGAGCCCGGCTTCAACGTGGTGAGCCCCGGCAGTGCCGAGATCATGATCGCGCCGGTTTCGGTCTGCCACCAAGTGTCAACGATGGGCGCCGTGCCCGCACCGATCACATCGCGGTACCAAATCCAGGCCTCAGGGTTGATGGGCTCACCCACCGAACCGAGCACGCGAATTGAGCTGAGATCGTACTTCTCAGGAATCTGGCGGCCCGCTTTCATGCAGGAACGGATGGCGGTGGGCGCCGTGTAGAAGATGCTGACCTTGAACTTCTCGATGATCTCCCACCAGCGGCCCGGGTTCGGGCTATCGGGCGTGCCCTCGTAGAGCACCTGGGTCGCACCGTTCGCGAGCGGACCATAGGTCACATACGTGTGACCAGTGATCCAGCCCACGTCGGCCGTGCACCAGTAGACATCGGTCTCTGGCTTCAGATCGAACACGTTCTTATGGGTGAATGCAGCCTGCGTGAGGTAGCCACCACTGGTGTGAAGGATTCCCTTCGGCTTGCCCGTTGTTCCCGAGGTGTAAAGCACAAAGAGCGGGTTCTCGGCAGGGAAGCCCTGCGCCTCGTGCTCGGGCTCCGCTGCCTCAATCTGCTCGTGCCACCACAGGTCGCGACCCTCGGTCCACTCGACATCGTTGTCGCCGCGCTTGACGACCAACACATTGGTGACGCTGGATTCCCCGTTGGCGAGTGCGGCATCCACTGCAGCCTTGAGCGGGAAGACCTTGCCCTTGCGCCAGCCACCGTCGGCGGTGACGACAAGCTTCGCGCTCGCGTCGTCGATGCGGCTGCGAAGGCTTTCGGCGCTGAAGCCACCGAACACGACGGAGTGGGCGGCGCCGAGGCGCACAGTCGCGAGCATCGCGATCACTGCTTCGGGAACGAGAGGCATATAGATGGCAACGATGTCGCCTTGGCCGACGCCGAGCGCTGCCATCGCGTTGGCTGCGCGCTTGACCTCGTCAGTCAGCTCGGCGTACGTGATGCTGCGGCTGTCGCCGGGCTCACCCTCCCAATGGATCGCGATGCGGTCACCGTTTCCGGCGAGCACGTGGCGGTCGAGGCAGTTGTAGGCCACGTTGAGTTTACCGTCGGCAAACCATTTCGCGAACGGCGGGGTAGACCAATCGAGTGTTTCTGTGAATGGCTTGTGCCAGTGCACGTATTCGCGTGCCTTGTCGGCCCAGAACTCAACCCGGTCTTCTTTGGCTGAGGTATAGAGGTCGGCGCTTGCCTCAGAAGCCGCAGAAAAGGCCTCTGACGGGGCAAAACGGCGTGATTCGTGCAAAAGACTGTCAATGGAATTACTAGGCATTTGATCCTCTTCGATCGTGTGATTGCATTTATTGACCACGTGCTTTCTGAAAGTATTCCACCGATTCTAGAACCTCCGTTGCACCCCCATACCGTTGCGTTACACTGAAAGTCGCTGGGCGCGAGCTCAGCAAGTGACCAATACGATTCCCCCCAATCGTCGGTCGCTGTGGCGGCGTCCTTTCCCCCCAATGGACGCCGCCCCTCTCTCTTTAACGGCCCCGTTCGTTGCATTGCTTTGCGCACAAGTTATTTGTGTGCAAAGCTTTCTGTATGGATGACGAACAAAGCGAAATCGAGGCAGCCGTATCCGCCCTCGACAGCATGCTGTGCTTCGGTCTTTACGCTGCGGCGAGGGCGATGAACCGTCGGTACACGACGCTCCTGGAGCCATGGGGGCTGACCTACCCACAATATTTGGTGCTCATCCTGCTGTGGGAGCGCCGGGAATCGACCGTGAGCGGGCTCGCGGAAAGCATGATGCTCGACCTCGGAACCACCTCTCCACTAGTGCGGCGGTTAGAAGGCCACGGCTTTGTCACGCGCGAACGATCGGCTTCTGACGAACGGCGCGTAATGGTGTCGCTCACGGTCACCGGGCTCGCGCTCCGCGAAGAACTAGCCCACATTCCCGGCTGCATCGCCGAAGCCACTGGAATTACTCTCCCCGAATTCACCTCGACGCTGACAACGCTTCACAACATCACCACCAACCTCTCCACAGCACCCGCTGCCGGAGCTCATGTCATTGAAAGGCAGAACTAATGGAAGCTCTCTACACCGCACAGGCTCTCTCGACGGGCGCTGGCCGCAACGGCCACGTAGCTACGACATCCGGCACCGTTGACCTCGACTTGGCTGTGCCGCAGTCGATGGGTGGATCGGGCAACGGCGGCAACCCCGAAGAGCTGTTCGCCGCCGGTTACGCGGCGTGCTTCCACTCCGCGCTGCAGCTTGTCGCTCGCAACCAGAAGGTCGCCATCGACCACTCCTCTGTGGGCAGTGCTGTGCACCTTCTCCCGATCGACGGCGGAGGATTCAAACTCGCTGTTGACCTTGAGGTCGTCATCCCGGATCTCGACCACGACCAGGCTCAGGCTCTGGCGGATGCCGCCCACCAGATCTGCCCCTACTCCAACGCCACTCGCGGCAACATCGACGTCACCATCACTGTCACGCAGGACTAATCGCCAGCGGGCGCGTCGTGACGCGTTCGTGTGCTTAAAAAACGAGGGGGTGCCGGTAGGCGCCCCCTCGTTTCTGCTCTTTAGGCAGCTTTGCTCATTAGAGGATTGCGGCCTTCAAAGCTGCTGCGGCTGATGCTGGGTCAGCTGCGCTATAGATCGAGCTCCCGGCAACGGCAACGGTCGCGCCCGCACGCTGCACTGCTGCGATCGTGGAGGCGTTGATGCCTCCAGCGACCGAGAACGGAACCTTCGCGGTTTCACCGTCATTGAGCAGCGTCTCGAAGGTGAATCCGGGTTCCGCCTGCTCATCGAGTCCTGCATGCATCTCGACGAAAACGGCACCGAGAGCGGTGACCTCCTTCGCGCGAGTGACCTTGTCGGCAACACCGATGAGGTCAACGACTATGCCCTTCTTGTGGGCTTTCGCCGCCTTCACGGCACCGATGATGGTGCTGTCTCCGGCGGTGCCCAAGACGGTGACGTAGTCGGCGCCGGCAGAAAATGCGATGTCGGCTTCGAGCTCTCCGGCATCCATCGTCTTCAGATCGGCGAAGACCATCTTGTCGGGGTGAGCATCCTTGATGGCGCGCACGGCACTGAGGCCTTCGTGCTTGATGAGCGGTGTGCCCAATTCGATGATGTCAACATACTCGGCAACCTGACCAGCCAGCGTGAGGGCGGCTTCGGTGGTGAGTACATCCATTGCTACTTGAAGTTTCATTGAGTTCTCTTTCTTGATGGGGGAGTTGGACGAGGGGAATGTGCCGACAGGGGAGTCGGGGAGAAGGTGTAGCCGGGGAGAAGGTGCAGCCTGCTGCTGCTGCTGCTGCTGCTGCTACTACTCGAGGTTGGCGTGCCGCGGCCACAGCTCTTCGGCGGTCGCGCCGGACTCTTGCCACATCACGTGGAAAAGTGCGTCGCCAAGCAGCAGCAAGGATTGTTCGAACAACCCGCCGGAGTATTGCGCCGAACGAGTGTGCCCGTGGTCTTGTTTCTGTGCGGCGGGGATGATCACGGTGACCTGTGCGAGCTGCGCCAGAGGCGAGTCCGCTGCCGTGGTGACGGCGATCACGCTGGCACCGGCACCAACAGCAGTCGTTGCTGAGCGAATGATGCCGGCGGTCGTTCCCGAGCCGCTTGCTGCCAAAAGAACGTCCCCAGCAGCAATCGCGGGAGTGGTTACCTCGCCAACCACGTGCACCGTGAGTCCTAAGTGCATGAGGCGCATCGCGAGCATCCGAAGTGCTAGTCCTGACCGGCCAGAGCCGAGCACGAATACTCGGGGTGCGGCGCTGAGGAGGTCTATTGCTGTTCGCATTGCCTCGGAGTCGTCGCGAGCGATTGCGGTGCTGATGCGGGTATTTTCCGCGAGAACAAGTTCGATTGCGGAAGAAACCGTAGTGGTGTCGTTGCTGGCCATTACTTCACTGTGCCACCCGTTTAGGCAGCAGACAGCCCGTCTTTTGGCCGGTTTTACCTATTCGAACGGGTAGGTCATGCCTAAAATGGGGGAGTGACTGATCTCAGCAACGCCAGTTCCCTTGACCTCCTCGATGCTGCGCATACGGTGGTGTCACGTTCTCTGCTTCAGATTGCGAGCGCATTTTCTGCCGTGCTCGCGCCCATGGTGGCGCACACCTCACTGTTGATATTCACGGAAGACTGCACCGGGCGCCCGCAGAAGAAAGCGGGCGATCCTTCGATCACCAATCACGTGAGCATCGCCGAACTCGACGCCGTGCGCGAGACAGTGTCAAGCATCGGGCATCCGGTGTGGGGAATCACTGCGGTAGTTGCCCGCCACGAGCGTCCCGCAGCGGTGTGGATTGCGCCGACCGGTTCGCTGCTCGTCCTCACCGATCCGGTGATCGTGACTGGTGGGCAATCGCAGGAAGAGGCGTTGGCGACGATCGCGTCGCTGTGGCGATTGGTGGCGGTGAGCATCCAGCAGCAGGTGGCCGTTGCGAGCCCCGATTATCTTCGAGATTCGCGGATGGCGTCGCAGGATCGTGCCCAGGTCATTGCTGATCTCACCGATGCGCACTCCACGACGCTGGAACAAATTCTTGCGACGTTGCGCTCTCGTAGTGCGTCGGATGAGACTGCGCGCCAAGAAGCCATCGAGCTGGCCGCCACGGCGATGGTCAATCTGCGGGCGGTGTCTGATCGGGATCGCAGTCTGGCCGAGGAACCAGTAGCTCGCGCTTTCGAACGTCTCAAAGCGGACTTGCGCCCTTTGGCTCGGTTCGGTGGCCTCGACGTGCAATTTGTAGAACCACCCGCTAACGGTCGCGCACTGCCCGGCGAAGTCGCTCACGCGGGTCGAGCGATCGTTCGTGGTGCTGTGCTTGCACTCGTTGACCAACCGGGAGTCGCTCGATTGCGGGTGGAGTGGGATTGTGACGGTGAGAATCTGCTGATTGGGATTCGCGATGACGGCCCCGGCGAGCTAGCGGTGGAAGACCCCGCGGTGCGGCAACTTGTTGAGAGGGCAGCTGCCCTTCGTGGTCGGTTGAGCGTGAACGGTACTACGGGGTGGGGTTCCGAAATTTCGGTTGTCTTGCCTCTGAGCGCTGAAGGGCTTGACCGTTCCCCGAGTGCCCAGTGGCAGGTGACGGAGCGAGAGACTGACGTGTTGGAGTTGCTCGCCTCCGGTGCCCGCAATAAGGCCATAGCCCTGTCGTTATCGATCAGCGAGAACACGGTGAAGTTTCATGTGGCGAACCTGCTGCGCAAGGCCGGAGTTTCGAACCGGGCTGAGCTCGTTTCGGCCTATCGCTGACCAGATTTCTTGCGCACTTCTCCCCAACAAAGTCAAAGAGTCGCCGTTCGGCACGAGTGCGATAGTGCCGCCAAAAGTACGGCTGGAGTCTCCTTAGCGTTGCTCTGTGACTACGACTCCTTCGCACCCCGACATTGTTCCTTTCGTCGCTCGTCGACGGTTCACAGCTGAGCCCACCCTCACAACCAACGCGCATGCTCGGGGCGTGCCCGTAGCCGGTGGCGGCGCTGGCCTCGACTCTGGGACGGCGAACGGGGATGCGCTGAGCCGGGCACTCCACGAGTTCGGCCCATTAGCGCCATACGTTGGGCGCCCGAACACCACCGACGTGTTCGTCAACGGTGCCCACAATGTCTGGATCGACCGCGGCGGAGGGCTTGAACTCGTCGGCGATGTTGGCATGACCGAAGCTGACCTGCGCGCCCTAGCCATTCGCCTCATCAACCTCGGCGGACGCCACGTCGACGAAGCGACACCCTGCGTGGATGTTCGGCTCGCCGGTGGGGTGCGAGTGCACGCTGTTCTCCCTCCCATCTCCGCCACCGGCACACTGCTCTCGATCCGCGTGCCCAGCCGAGAACCATTCGGGCTGGCAGAGCTCGACTTCGCAGGCTTCTTCAACGAGGTGCCGCTGCAGCGAGTGAAAGCCCTCATCGACGGGCGGGAAAACGTGCTCATCTCGGGTGCATCGGGAGCCGGAAAAACCACGTTTCTCGGCGCACTGCTGGCGGCGGCATCCGACACCGAACGCATCGTCGCCATTGAGGATGTTGCGGAGCTGCGCGTCGAACACCCGCACTTTGTATCGCTCGAGGCACGGCAAGCGAACCTCGAAGGTGCCGGCGGCTACGGGCTGCCCGCACTCGTGCGAGAAGCGCTGCGGATGCGGCCCGACCGGCTCGTCGTCGGCGAGTGTCGAGGTGCAGAGATCCGTGAACTTTTGAGCGCGCTCAACACCGGCCACGATGGAGGCGCAGGAACCCTGCACGCCAACTCCCTCAAAGACGTACCAAGCAGGCTCGAAGCGCTCGGGGCGCTCGCTGGATTAGACGCGACCGCCATCGCCCGCCAAGCCGTCAGCGCCATTGGTGCCGTGCTGCACGTCGATCGAGTCGACGGCCGCCGACGCCTTACCCACCTTGGCCGGCTCGTGCTCGACGACAACGACCGCCTCGCGATCGCCGAAATCGAATGAAACGCCCGCCATCGCAACTGCCCGACGTCGCCAGCATCACCCAACGGCTGGCCGTACTGCTGCACGCCGGGCTGACTCCCACTTCGGCCTGGCAGCACGTCGCGCGCGGCCGAGCCGAGTCAAGTGTTGCGGCGGCGGTAGCGGTGGCAGGCGGCGAACCAGGAGGGGCACCGGAACGCATTTCACGGGCATCCGCCAGCCTGCCAGCATTGGATCGGCAAGCATGGAACTCGCTTGCCGCCGCCTGGTTTGTTGCTGGGCAGGTTGGTGCGCCGCTGGCCGGTGCGCTCCGCACTCATGCACGAGCGTTGCGGATGCTCGTGCACATCCAGCGCGAAGTGGCCACCGCCCTCGCTGCCCCCGTCGCCACAGCGCGCATGGTCTTGGCGTTGCCCGCCGTCGGACTCATCTTTGGGGCACTGCTGGGTTTTGACACCCTAGGAGTGCTCTTCACAACGCCGATCGGGTGGGGGTGTCTCGTGGTCGGCGGCGGGCTCATCGTGATCGCTGTGCACTGGAACAACCGGCTTGTGCGGTCGGCGACGCCCACGCACGCAGCGCCCGGTCTCGAGTGCGAACTGATGGCCGTTGCGGTCTCAGGTGGTGGCTCACTCGTGCAGGCGCGAGTTGTTGTTACGCAGGCCCTGGAACGCTTCGGCCTGCCCGGGGACGGCACCCACCTCGACGAGGTGCTGCAACTCTCTCAGGAGGCAGGAGTGCCCGCTGCTGAACTCTTGCGGGCCGAAGCCGACGAGGTGCGGCTGACGGCCGACGCGGCTGCTCGTGCCGTTGCCGCAGCGCTCTCGGTGCGGCTCATGCTCCCGCTCGGGCTGTGCGTGCTCCCGGCCTTCATGGTGCTCGGAGTGCTGCCGCTCATGGTTGCTGTCATCTCATCCACCGTTGCCGGGTTCTAGCGATGTTCCACATATCGGGCCGCGCTGGGTCGCGAGACTCCCACGCTCGGCAGGCTGGAATCACTCGGCCGCAGACTGCGCGACAGCGCACGAAGGAGTACCTCATGAATGATCCGCACCTTGTTCCCTTGCCCACTCTCGAACCGGGCCGTGCCCGCCGCCTCCGGTTCGGCGTCGCGGGGATGTCGCTACGTGCGCGCCAATTCCGTGCCCGCGTGCGCACCCGCCTGCGCTCTGAGCGCGGTGCCGCCACCGCCGAGTACGCCATCACCACTCTGGCCGCCGTCGGTTTCGCCGGACTGCTCGTCGTGATTCTCCGTTCCGGAGAGGTGCGCGGCATGCTCACTGACCTTGTGCGCAATGCGCTCTCGATCCCGGCGTGATCGAGCACGAGCAGCGATGAACGAGCGTGGCAGCGTCACCGCAGAGTTTGCGTTGGCGTTGCCCGCTGTCGCCCTCGTCCTCGTGTGCTGTCTCAGCGGGGTGCAACTCGCCGGGCTGCAAATCCGGTTGCAGGATGCGGCAGCTGGGTCAGCACGCAGCCTCGCTCGCGACGAAAGCTCCGGCACTGTCGCGGCTACCGCATCCGCTCTGGTCACGTCAGCACGGCTCGGTTCCCATCAGCGCGACGGCCTCGTGTGCGCCACGGTGAGCGCCCCCGCGCGCAACGCACTGCTCGGGCTGCTTCCGATCACGCTCAGTGCCACCAGCTGCGCTCTCGCGGGAGGCCAATGATGGCCACATTGCAGGCAGGCGCTGGGGCGACGGTGTGCGCTGCGCGTCTCCGGCTGAACGACGAACACGGTTCGGGCACCATCCTCATGGTCGGTCTCATCGCCACCGTTATCGCCGTCACTGCCCTCGTCATCCCTCTCTATTGGGCGCTCAGTGTGAGGCACGCGCTTGCCGGGGCGACCGACGCTGCCGCGCTCGCCGCAGCCGACACCGCGAGCGGGCTCATCGCTGGCTACCCCTGCGACAATGCGACGCGGCTCGCGAGTGCTAATGACTCCCTTATAGAGGACTGTGTGGTTGATGGGCGTATCGTGACAGTTACCGCTAGTCGCCGCATCCTCGGCATACTGGTCACAACGAGCGCCACAGCAGGGCCACCCCCAACCAGGGCGGATTAGGCAACTGAGCGGTCGGTGTGTGTATTGTGTCGCTGATAGTGGCGCTGCCACCGGTCAAGTGCGTCATCACCCAAGGAGTCCCGTGTCTGGCACCAAAAAGCTTGTCATTGTCGAGTCGCCCACCAAGGCCAAGACGATAGCCAAGTATCTCGGTGACGACTATGACGTGCTCTCGTCCGTCGGTCACATTCGTGACCTTGTCGAACCCCGCAACCTGCCACCCGAACTCAAAAAGGGCTCCCTCGGCAAGTTCTCTGTCGACGTCGACAACGGCTTCGAGCCCTACTACGTGGTCTCCGACGCCAAGAAGAAAACCGTCGCCGAACTCAAGAAGGCGCTCAGCGGAGCGAACGAACTCTTCCTCGCAACTGATGAGGACCGCGAGGGTGAGGCCATCGCGTGGCACCTCCTGCAGGTGCTGAAGCCCAAAGTTCCTGTGAAGCGCATGGTGTTCCACGAAATCACCGAAGACGCCATCGAAGCGGCCATCAACAACACCCGCGACGTCGACACCGCCCTCGTTGACGCTCAAGAAACCCGCCGCATCCTCGACCGCCTCTACGGCTACGAAATCTCGCCTGTGCTCTGGCGCAAAGTCGGCCCCGGCCTTTCCGCTGGCCGCGTGCAGTCCGCCGCGACCCGCCTTGTTGTCGAGCGTGAACGCGAACGCCTCGCCTTCATCACCGCCAACTACTGGGATCTCATCGCCCAGCTCTCGCCCGACAGCGAAACCAACGGCTTCGAATCCAAGCTCGTGCGCCTCGACGGCAAGCGCGTTGCTGCCGGCCGCGACTTCGATGACCGCGGAAACCTCAAGGGCGAAGCAGTAGCGCTCGACGAGAAGGCTGCGCAAACTCTCGCAGACGCACTGCGGATGCCGAGCACCACCATCACCGTAAAAACGGTCGAGACTAAGCCATACACGCGCCGCCCCGCAGCGCCCTTCACCACCTCAACGCTGCAGCAGGAGGCCGGCCGCAAGCTGCGCTACTCCGCTCGCCAGACCATGAGCGTCGCCCAGTCGCTGTACGAAAACGGTTACATCACCTATATGCGAACCGACTCCTCGTCGCTCTCGCAGCAGGCCATCACCGCAGCCCGCACCCAAGCCGTTGCGCTCTACGGTGCAGACGCTGTGCCCGACAAGCCCCGCGTCTACGCCAGCAAGAGCAAGAACGCTCAAGAGGCCCACGAAGCTATTCGCCCCTCGGGAGACACCTTCCGCACGCCAAGCGAACTTCAGTCGACGCTGCGCGGAAACGACTTCAAGCTCTACGAACTGATCTGGAAGCGCACCGTCGCCTCGCAGATGGCTGACGCCAAGGGTTCCACGGCATCCATCACGATCGCTGCCGGCGAAGCTCCCGTTGCCGAATTCTCGGCCAGCGGAACCATCATCACCTTCCGCGGCTTCATGCAGGCCTACGAAGAAGGCCAAGACGAAGAGCGTAACGCCACCGCTGAGCCCAAGGAAGCGAAACTGCCTCCGCTCAAGGAAGGCCAAACCCTCACGCTTCTCGACATCGAAGCGAAGGGTCACGAGACCAGCCCGCCCCCGCGTTACACCGAAGCAAGCCTCGTCAAGAAGCTTGAAGAACTCGGCATCGGTCGCCCGTCGACCTACGCGTCGATCATCTCCACGATCATCGACCGCGGCTACATTACGCCGCGCGGCCAGGCACTCGTGCCCAACTGGATTGCGTTCTCCGTGATCCGTTTGCTCGAAGAGTACTTCGGCGACCTCGTGCAGTACGACTTCACCGCGGGCATGGAAGACGACCTCGACCGCATCGCTGGCGGAACTCAGAACCGCGTTGAATGGTTGCAGTCGTTCTACTTCGGTGACGAGAAGTACCGTGGCCTTCGCACTGTCATCGACAACCTTGGCGAAATCGATGCCAAGGAAATCAACTCGATGAAGCTCTCGGATGACGTGACGCTGCGCATCGGAAAGTACGGCCCCTACCTGGAGACCCCCAGTGACGACCCCGAGAAGCCGCGCCGGGTCAACATCCCCGAAGCGCTCGCGCCCGACGAGCTCACCCTTGCCAAGGCGATCGAACTGATCGAAGCTCCCGTCGTCGGTGACCGTGTTATCGGCGTCAACCCGGAGAATGGCAAAGAGATCGTGGCGAAAGATGGCCGGTTCGGCCCCTACGTCACCGAGCTCGAGCCAGAACCTGAGCCTGTTCCTGAGCCCGTCGAAGAGATCGATCCCAAGACCGGCGAAGTGAAGAAGGCCAAGAAGCCTAAAAAGGCTGCTGTTGTGAAGCCGCGCACGGCATCCATCTTCAAGACCATGGAGCTCGACGCGATCGACCTCGACACCGCGCTCAAGCTGCTCAGCCTGCCTCGCGTCGTCGGCCTCGACCCCGAAACCGGCGTCGAGATCACCGCGCAAAACGGACGCTACGGCCCCTACCTCAAGAAGGGTGTCGAAACGCGTTCGCTCACGAGCGAAGACCTCATCTTCGACATCGACGTCGCCGGTGCCGTAGAGCTCTACGCGCAGCCCAAGTACGGCAACCGCGCAGCATCCAGTGCTCTCAAAGAGTTCGATGCTGACCCGGTGAGCGAAAAGCCGATCAAGATCAAGGATGGCCGCTTCGGTGCGTATGTAACCGACGGCACCACTAACGCCACTATCCCGCGCGGCGAAACCGTCGAAGACGTCGACTTCGAGCGTGCCGTGCAACTGCTGGCCGACAAGCGAGCGAAGGGGCCGGTCAAGCGCAAGACGGCCGCGAAGAAGCCCGCTGCGAAGAAGCCAGCTGCGAAGAAACCAGCGGCCAAGAAGCCAGCCGCCAAAAAGCCGACAGCGAAGAAACCAGCAGCTAAGAAGCCTGCAGCTAAGACGACGGCGGCTAAAACAACAGCAGCTAAGACCACGGCCGCAAAAGCCACGGCAGCTAAGAAGCCAGCGGCGAAAAAGCCTGCTGCGCCCAAAGCTGCAGCCAAGGCCACCACCACCACCACCGCCGCTACCGAAGCAGAGTAGCGTGCCCGGTTTGTTTATCACCCTTGAGGGCGGCGACGGCGTCGGTAAAACCACGCAGTCGCAGCTTCTGGTGAAGTGGCTTGAAGACGCCGGTCACACGGTTGTGGTGACCCGCGAACCCGGTGGTACCGATTTGGGCTTAGAGCTGCGTGAAATCGTGCTGCACCGCCGGGGCGAAATGGATCCTCGTGCCGAAGCACTTATCTATGCCGCTGACCGTGCCCACCACATCGCCACACTCGTGCGCCCAGCGCTTGAGCGCGGTGAGATTGTTGTTCAGGATCGCTACATCGACTCCTCCGAGGCCTATCAGGGCGCCGGTCGAGTGCTCGGTTCCGACGAAGTGCGCGAGCTCTCGCTGTGGGCGACGCAGAACCTGCTTCCCGATGTGACGGTGCTGCTCGATCTCGATTCTGGCGATAGCCGCAAACGCCTCGACAACGCCCGCACTCGCTACGACAGGCTCGAAGCTGAGAAGCAAGAATTCCACACCCGGGTTCGCGACGCCTTTCTGGAACGTGCGGCGAAAGAACCCGAGCGCATCCTTGTGGTGGATGCCGCGCGCAGCATTGACGAGATCGCCGGCACGATCCGTGAGCGCATTCAGAACCACCTCCCGCAACCCGCCTAGACTGAGCGCATGTCGTTGTGGGAGGGCCTGACGGGCCAAGCTGAAGCGATCGCTGTTCTTGAGGCTGCGGCCTCGTCGTCGGCGTTGGGCAGCTCAGAACAGTCGTCGATGACGCACTCGTGGCTAATCACGGGCCCGCCCGGATCTGGCCGCTCCAATATCGCCTACGCTTTCGCTGCCGCCCTGCTCGGTACCCGCGGCGACGAAACCGAAGAGTCGGTCTATAAGCAGGTTGTTGCCCGCACCCATCCCGACCTTGGCGTGCTCAGCACGGAACGCGTCATCATCTCCATCGACGAGGTGCGCAAGCTGGTGGCCTCGTCGCAGTTCTCGCCGTCGGTCGGCCACTACCGCGTCATGATTATTGAGGATGCCGACCGTATGGTCGAGCGCACCTCAAACGTTCTGCTCAAAGCCCTTGAAGAGCCGCCGCCACGCACGGTCTGGATTCTGTGCGCGCCCAGCGAAGCCGACCTTATTCCCACGATCCGTTCCCGCGTGCGCAGCGTTCGTCTCCGCACCCCCGCGATCGAAGACGTCGCCCAGCTGCTGCAAGACCGCGATGGCGTCGCACCCGATATTGCGTTGCGTGCGGCACGAGAAGCACAAAGCCACATCGGCATGGCACACCGTCTTGCGACCAATGCGGAGGCCCGCGAACGACGCGAACGGGCGCTGACCACGGTGCTCAACATCCGCACGGTGTCGGACGCTGTGATCGCCGCCACTCTTTTGCTCGAGTTGTCGAAAGCGGATGCCACAGCCCTCACCGAGGAGAAGGACGCTCACGAACGCGAGTCCGCGCTTCGCTCGCTCGGTGTTGCCCCCGGCGGCACTATTCCGCCGGCGCTGCGAGTGCAGCTCAAGAACCTCGAAGAAGATCAGAAGCGTCGCGCGACTCGAAGTTTGCGTGACGGTATTGACCGCATCATGGTTGACCTGTTGTCGCTCTACCGCGACATTTTGTTGACCCAAATTGGTGCCCCGGGAGAACTCATTAATCTCAGCATTGTCAATAACCTCACGGCGGTGGCGAACCGCACAACAGCGCCAGCGACGCTCGCCATCATGGACGGTATCGCTGAAGCGCGCCGTCGCATCGAAAGCAACGTTGCTCCGGCACTCGCCCTTGAGGCGATGCTCGTGAAGGTCGCTGTGTCGGGGCGCGGGGCATGAGGCACCGCTCAATGCGCGCCGTTGGCCTCACGTCGGTCGCGCTGGCTGTCTCGCTTGCGCTGAGCGGTTGCGTTTCGTGGTTCGTGCCGTCGGAATCCAGTACAACGTCGACACCGACTGAAGAAGCCGTTGCGCCGAATCTGACAAAGTTTTATCAGCAGGTGCTGGAGTGGGCGAGCTGTGGAGACGATCTGCAGTGCGCTATGGCGATTGCGCCGGTGGACTGGGAGAACCCTGAGGGTGACACGATCGAGTTGGCCCTTGTGCGTCAAGTTGCTCAAGGCAATGACCGCATCGGATCTTTGCTCGTCAACCCGGGTGGCCCTGGCGGTTCTGGTTTCGATTTCATCGCCGACAGTGTGGACTACGCCACCAGCGAGGCCCTTCAGTCGCAGTTTGACGTGGTCGGTTTTGACCCTCGTGGGGTGAACCGTTCGACGGCGGTGTCGTGTTACTCCGACCCTGCCGAGATGGATGAATATATCTACGGGATCACGCCGGGGGAGAAGGGCAGCGACGAATGGATTGCTGCCGCCACTGATGCCTCCGCCCAGTTTGCCCAGCGCTGTAGCGAAGAGACGGGTGAGCTGTTGGGCTTCGTTGACACCCCGAGCGCTGCCCGCGATCTCGACATGCTGCGTGCCGCTCTCGGCGATGAGACGCTGAACTATTTGGGCTACTCCTACGGAACGTTGCTCGGCCAGGTCTATGCCGAGTTGTTCCCGGAGAAGACCGGACGGCTTGTGCTCGACGGTGCGGTCGACCCCGCAGCATCCGAATTCGAAGCCACCAAGGCTCAAGCGGAAGGGTTCGAGGGCGCACTGGATGCGTTCTTGGCCGACTGTGCTGGCGCAAGCGATTGCCCGTTTACCGGGTCGGTCGAAGAGTCACGTACGACCATCCGCACGTTACTTGATCGTCTCGACCAGAGCCCGCTCACTAACGCTGATGGCCGCAAGCTGGGCAGCTCGACGATGTTTACGGCAATAATCTTGCCGCTGTACAGCCAAGACAACTGGGCGTACCTGCGTCAACTCTTTACTTCCGTGTTGAAGGGCGATCCCAGCATCGCATTCGACTTGGCCGACAACTACAACGGTCGCAGCGCTGACGGCACGTACGCCGAGAATCAGACAGAAGCTTTTATCGCGATTAACTGTTTGGATGCCCGCGAGCCCGCCGATAACGAAAGCATGCGCGCGCAGGCTGCCGAGCTTGCTGCCGCGGCTCCGGTCTTTGGCCCACAGATGTCGTATGGCGACCCGGGTTGTGCAAATTGGCCAGTGGAGGCGAAGCGTGAGCGTGTAGCTATCGCTGCTCCCGGTGCGGCCGACATGCTCGTGATTGGCACCACGAATGACCCGGCGACGCCGTACCACTGGGCCGAAACCGTCGCCGATAATCTCGATTCAGGCCACCTGATCACGTACAACGGCGAAGGCCACACGGCATACAACAAATCCAATGAGTGCGTGAACTCAGCGGTGGAAGACTTTCTCCTCAGGGGAGAGGTTCCGGCCTCCGACCCGAACTGCTAGCGGCTAGGCTCAGGCCGTGAACTTCATCGACACTGCCCCCGCATCTCGCGCTCGCAGGCTCGCCCTTGTGGTGCCCGCTCTCGCACTCACTTTGGTTCTGAGCGGTTGCTCGAACATTTTCGCTGGACTCTTTGGCGAAACTTCGGAGCCAACCGGCGAAGCGGTAGCTGAGGAGCTTGCGCCGTATTACGAGCAAGTTCTCACGTGGGTTGATTGCGATAACGACGCTCAGTGCGCGACGGCGATCGCTCCCATGGACTGGGCGAACCCTTCCCCTGAAACCGACATCGAAATCGTGATGGCCCGCCATCAAGCAACCGGTGAGAGCATGGGCTCGCTGTTTGTGAACCCGGGCGGCCCGGGCGCATCAGGGTTTGACCTCATCCATGACGATGTCGATTTTGCGGTGAGTGCGAACCTGCGCGAGAACTATGACGTGATCGGCTGGGATCCTCGCGGAGTTGGCCGCTCGACCCCGGTCACGTGCTTCGACGACGCGGGGCTCGACGACTTTATCTTCGGCATTCCAGACTCAGACGTTGGCAGCGATGAGTGGCTTGCCGAGAGCGAGCAGGCAGCCATCGACTTCGGTCAAGCGTGCCTCGAGAACACGGGCCCGATCCTGCAGTTCATTGATACTCAAAGCACGGTGCACGACCTCGATATGTTGCGCGCCATTGTGGGCGACGAGAAGCTGCAGTACCTGGGTTACTCCTACGGCAGCGATATCGGCTCGTACTACATCGAAAACTTCCCGCAGAACGTCGGCCGCATCGTGCTCGACGGCGCCACCGACTCGTCGATTTCAGTATTCGAGGTCGGTCGCGTTCAGACGATTGGTTTCCAGCGCGCACTCGAAAACTATCTGGCGGCTTGCCCCACATCATTCGATGATTGCCCATTCACTGGCGGGGTGGATGCCGCGCTCGCGACTATCCGCGAACTGTACGACCGCTATGACGCGAACCCTGTTGCTGCCCCCGACGGCCGCATGATGGATGCCGGAGTGCTCGATATTGCGATGAGCACTGCCCTCTACTCCGAAGACTCGTGGCCGTTCCTCAACGACCTTTATTCGGAGGCAGCTCGGGGCGAAACAGACACCGCCTTCTTCCTGGCCGATTTCTATTACAGCCGCGATCTTGACGGTACCTACACCGATAACTCGCTCGAGGCCTTCATCGCGATCTATTGCGTCGACTACCCCGTAGAGACCGATCCTGCAGTGCTGGTTGAACAGCAGGAGCTCATGCGTGAGGCTTCGCCGACGACCTACCGCGATTTTCCGCCAACTGGTGACCTCACATGCCTGAATTGGCCGTACCAGTACATCGGGCCCGAGATCACCGAGCTGACCGGTGAGGGCGCACCGCCCGTGCTGATCATCTCCACGACCGGTGACCCGGCGACACCCTACGAATGGGGCGTAGCACTCAGTGAGCAGCTAGAGAGTGCCCAGCTCATCACCTACAACGGCGAAGGCCACACCGCCTACAACGGTGGTGTTGGGTGCATCGATGGTGCGGTAGACGCCTATTTCATCAACGGTGTCGTCCCGAATGACGACCCAGATTGCGCTGCCTAACGACAACTTGGCGGAGTGGGCTTTCGGGCTCCAAAACTTCGGCTAAGCTATCTTGCTGTGCCTCATGAAAATGTGGCCGGCCGCCTTAGCTCAGTTGGTAGAGCATCTCACTCGTAATGAGAAGGTCGTCAGTTCGATTCTGACAGGCGGCTCCGTTCACTCACGAGGGTCAGAGAAATCTGGTCCTCGTTGTGCGTTGTGGTGGCGGCGAACTCCCATTTCGGAGTCTTAAGCTGAAGGTATGAAGTACCGCAACGAACCCATCTATACAGCAGCCATCGGTGCCGGTCGTGCCATGTTCGGCGCTCTGCGTGTGCGTCGCACCGTCATCGGATCGCAGAACCTGCCCGCTGATGGAGGCGCTGTGATCGCGATGACCCACTTCGGTTATCTGGAATTCGCACTTGTCGAGTGGGCGCTCTGGCTGCACAATCACCGTCGCATCCGTTTCATGGCAAAGAAGAGCGTGTTCGAGAAGCCCATTGTTGGCTCGTTCATGCGCAACATGAAGCACATCCCTGTCGATATGAAGGCTGGTGCCAGCGCCTACGCGTCTGCCGTTAAAGCGTTGCGGGCAGGCGAGCTCATCGGAGTCTTTCCCGAAGCTGGAGTGAGCGCATCTTTCACGATTCGCGATTTCAAAACGGGGGCCGTGCGTTTGGCGGCAGAAGCTGGGGTGCCCGTAATTCCCATCGCACTGTGGGGCGGCCAGCGGCTCATGACGAAGAACCACAAGATCACCCTGCGCGAGCGCTTAGGCATACCGATCGTGATGGCTGTCGGGGATCCGATGGCGGTTGCGGCGACGGACGATGCGACCACGGCAACGGCGCGACTCAAGAAGACCATGGAGGGTCTGCTCGAAACAGCGCAGCAGGCATATCCGCTCGACGGCACAGGTCAATGGTGGCAGCCGCGCCACTTAGGCGGAACTGCGCCGACGCCAGAACTGGCAGCCATAGCTGACGCTGAGCGGGATGCGCGCCGGGCACAAGCGGCGCGCAAACAGAAATAGGGAGTTCGGTACACGCAGATCTGGTTTCTGGCCTCGGTGAACCCTTTTTCTAGACTCCGGCATAGACAAACGTCGCTGGCGGCCCTTAGGAAAAACCCCGTTGCACTTTCTTGCGTTGCGTTCGTCGCATATGGGCTCTGGGCGCTTAGCTGCAGCTACCCTCGGACTATGAATTTCCTTAAAAATGAAGCGGATTCCGCTACAACTATTGGGAACAGCGGAGCCAAAGCGAGGTACGTGATTCGGAGATCGTGGGCGGAAATCAGAGAGGACAAAAAAAATCACCCAGTCGCTTATATCGGGGCTGGCTTCGGTCTACTCTGTTCCATCGTCGGCGTTCTAGCGTGGGGGCTGTGGCCCATGAATGGTTTCGGCTCAATCCTTCTTGCCGTTTCTTTATTTTTGATGTCTGTAGCATTCGTTTCGTATCAAGCTCAGGAAGCTCAGGAAGCTCAGACTCTCCTGACGAGGATCGCCCATCGTCTGGATTCGTTGGAAAATGCTTCGAGCGCGAGAGTTGAACTCGAAGACTTCGAAACGCTGGCTTCCGCGTTGACGGGCGCCACTACTACGCTTCGATCTGCTACAGAAGAATGTGTTAATCGACAGTCACGTCGCCTTAGCTGGGCGGAGCGGGTTGAGGTCTTGAGAACAGGACGATGGAATTGAGGTGTTCGCACTTGCTCAGTTCAGCCGCTGGCTAGCGAGATACTCGTTGAGATCTCAACTGGTTGCAACTCGGTGTAGAGGAACGTTCACCGGGCTGACCCTATTCGGTTGAGCGTGAACAATTTGATCATCACGAGTCTCTGCGTGATCGCGAGTGCTGCTTGTGGTCGTGCGCCCGAATTCGATATTTCCGTGCAGGGACACGCAGGAACGTCTTCTAATCGCATTGCCGTTCGCGACAGCAGATAGAGTCGAGCCGTCCGAAGGCTTCGACCGCGTTGGAAAGAGCGAATATGCCACTTGACTTCAACCCATATGACTTTGCTAACCCAGTACAAGACGGCGACGTCTTCGCCGGTCGTAAAGCCCAACGCGACGACGTCAAATATTACCTAAATCAAGCTCGTTGGACACGCCCGATGCATCTGGCTCTCACGGGCGAGCGGTCAGCTGGCAAAACGAGCATGCTGAACATGGTTGCGCAGCAAGCAAAAATGCTCGACTTCAGCGTGGTCAGATTTGACCTAAACATCGGTGATGCGACCCCGACTCCGTTCTTCCAGAGATTGTACGACGCTATTCTTTTGGCAATTGTGAAAGAGGGGCATTTCGGGGGTATTGAGGGGCGTACGTGGTGCAGCTATCGGGATCTTGTCGACTCGGGAGTCCATGTTGGTGATTTGCCGCTGCGGTTCCCCTCGCACGTTTGCGCGGTGATGGACGGCACCCGACCTCTCTCGATTGCGGTGCTCACTGATGATCTACTAGCCATTCAGGCAGAGTCGACAAAGAAAATTGTCGTAATTTTAGATGAATGCGATGTCCTGTCTTCAAGCCCCGAAACTCTGCAAATTCTACGAAATTTGTTCACGGTTCTGGACCGTTTTATGTTCGTTATCGCGGGCACACCGCGTCTGTTCCCAGTGATCGACGATGTGTTTTCCCCCATAGTGCGGCAGTTCAAGAAAGTTTCTATTTCTGCATTTGAAGACGAGGCTGAAACAGAAGCCTGCATACTTCAACCTCTTGAGATCATTGGAATTGAGCCTAACGACCTGATTGCGAATCGGCAGGCGTTGGTGAATGAGATCCACGATCTGACAGGTGGTCGTCCTTATGAGATACAGCTGCTCTGTCACACAATGTTCCGGCGGGTCCAGGAGGGCTCCGAGCCATACCTGATCGTGAACTTAGAAGCGCTCGAACAAGTTCGTTTAGACCTAGAGCACAGCCAGGCTCATAACCTCGGCAGGATGTCGCATCTTTATGCTGGTCTAAAGCCCTCAAGTTTGGTTGCGATTCAGATGATTCAGCGGGTCCGCGACGCTACGCGTGATTCTGCATTTACCGGATCAGTCCTCGAAGTATCAAATGGGGCGGCGGAGCTAAGTAAAGCTGAATTTTGCGCAGAAGTAGACCACTTGCTGGGACTTGGTGTGATCGAGGAGTCAGACTCGAATTTGCGGCTTCTCGGCGACCAATTTGACGAGGTCTACCTGCGCTACTCGGCTGCATCCCGAAACGTCTTTATCTCGGCTTTCCCCGTCCCGTTGGAGGTCGTGTTCGGAAGCGAATTGCGGGATGTCCTCGGATTTGACAAAGACCATGTGCCCCACAACTCGTGGTCGCAGCTCTCGGTAACCGCTCTGCAGAAACGTATTGTGGGGATGCTGTCGCAGGAGACTGGGGATGGTGCCGGACACCATGGTTATCAGGATTGGATCTCCTTGTATCCCGCGATATATCAGGCTCAGCGGGAAGGCCGGGATCACTTCATAGTTTCTAGCTACATCGCAGAGCTCCAAGGCGTGACGCTTGCGGCCTACTTCCCTCTCATGAAAGCCGGCCTCGAGGAAGACGTTGTAAGCGACTCGGTGGAACAATTCAAATCGCGAGTATCGAACTTCGGTGGAGAGCTCAGGGTTGTCGACCTAAGAATTTCGCTTGATGGCGTTGGGTCATTGGAAACCCTCTTGCCCGTCAACGAGAATATTGCGCGTTCCGCTGGTTACTTTCACGAGCGACAGGGCTTCAGCGCCTACCGCGAAGGTGAATTCGAAGAATCACTAATCCAATTCAAAAAAGCGATAGCCTTGCGAGCGTCGGCGGGTAGGGCAATCGCGGCTGCATTTCAGCTTCTCCTGCTGGGTCGTTGGGCGGAAGCAGTGGAAATGTCGGACTTGAGTATGAAATACCCAGTAGAACGTGAAGCTGAGTATCTGCGCCCGTTGGCAGATTTTGACGCTGCAGTGGCCCATGTGATGTTGGGAGAGTTTCAAAAATCAGAGACACGGCTAGAGGCCGTGATCGCTTCTAAAGCTAGTGTTGCCGAGCGAGACACAATCTATCTTGTCACTGCGGTGCGGGATGAGGATAGCAGTTTCGTAGTGGAGCAGGCCAGCGGTGAGGTCCGGGAGGTCGCCGCGCAGTTGCTGGCAGCAATTCGAGCCTAGCCATCAACCCAGGAAACACCAGCCAAATCCACGTTCTTCGCTGAATCGATGAATGCGCGCTGTCTGCTGTGAAGCGTCGCGGACCGAAATGAAACTCCATCGAGCACGATGCCATCGAAGTCCAACGTTGATAAGTCCACGTCGGCGAGATTCGCACTTTGAAATGATTGCGCGCTTTTATCGGTTGAATTGCATACATGTTCAAGGGCAAGCTTGAGCGCGAACTCGTTTTGATCGCTCGCTGAGCGGGTCCGAATGAAGGAAGCCAACGTGGCGCGGATGGTCGAATCGGCACCCGCTGGCCCAGCATCGACTATGGATGACAGCGTTACCACACCAGCTAGACGTAGGGTCGCGCTCTCAGAACCTAGCTGGCCGGCAGCAGCCGCATAGGTGTCGGACCACGCCACTGACCGATCTAGGATGCGTGAGGAACGAAACTCCACAACTTGCCAAAGCGCTGAAAATACAAGTGCAGTGGCGGAGATTCCTCCCAACGCAGTCAGGACTGACGTCCTAGCGGTTTGAAGCGCATCCGCTCTCTCCACCGCGCTGAGCGAATCAGAATCTACATCGCTAAACTCCAGAATTCTGTTTGGCCAAGTCGTGAGCGCGCAAATTGTCACAAATACTAGCGCGCCGAGGACTAGAAACAGGAGGAGATAAGGTGCGACGACCTCAAATATTCGCTTCATAAGCTAATGCTATGTGGCAGGGATGGCACATTGACATATGCGTAACCGCACAGCTGGGCCGACAGGGGAATTGAGGCGAATTGTGTGTGCAACGCTGTCGAGCACTGCACACTCAGGCCATTTTGCTGAGCTCGCGTGTCTCAGTTTCGGGCCACGGGGGTGTCCCCCAAACAGAGGATAGACCCGTCACCCAGACCCCCCTTTAACGGGTAGTTCCGCATGTTTCCGGGGTTTTTGCCTTGTTTCAGAGTGATTTCGCCCCTAGTTTTAGTGAACAGGAAGCAGAGGGGTCTGCATCCTTTTTATTCGTCTGGGGGACGATTTTCATGGGGAGAGTTCCGTTTTTAACGGCCTTTGTCACAATTGTGATTGTTGGAGTAGTACCGTTCGTCGGGGGAGGCGGACCAGGGCTCACCGAGAGCGCAACAGCTAATGCTGCTGCTCGTTCGCCGCTGTTCGCATCGACGGCTACGGCTCCGATCGAAGAGTCGGTCGACGTTGTTGCCATTGCCAGCCTCGAGCGCGTTACTGAAGACTCGTTGGCTGCAGCGATCACGGCTGAAGCCAAGTCGTTGACCACAGACTCTGAGCATCTTGCTCAGAAGGTCGTGCCGGAGCCAGTTGTGGTCGTAACGCAGAGCACGAACGCCACAGGGTACACAAGCAGCGGCAGCACGTACTTTGCCCAAAACGGCTCAACCTCTGCCTCGGCGGGCCAAGCATGCCCTACCGCGGTCGGCGGTAGCGTTTCTGGTGCACCAAGCCGCACCTCTTCACAGGGCGTAGCGGGCACCACATCGGGCGATCTCTCATCCTTCGCCTACGCCTACAACGCGATGCGTGTTGCTAACTGCTTGCAGCCCATCGCACTGTCGAACTTCTACTACGACTCCTGCATGGAAGAGCGCCTGTTCTGGATGGCAGAATCACCGAGCTCGAACCCGCTCGATGGGTGGGGCCACAACGGCACCACTCGCTCTGACGGTGTCGCCGCTCGTGGTTGCGACGGAAACCTCGCCGGAGGCACCGGCAACTCTGGCGCAACCGTGGCATCCAAGTGGTGGTATTCGGCCGCACACCAAGCATCGCTCTACCGCCCAGGCACCAGCACCAGCGGCGTCTGCATCGCTTTCGCGATGACTCACGGTGGAGTCGATGAGCCTTACAGTTTTACCCGCGCAGCAGCACGATGGACGTACTGCTAGGCCCACTCGAAGCGCTGAGTCACGACATCCGGGTACGATAACCGAGTGACTGATTCAGCCAGTAGTGAGCCGAAAGCGCCGGGAGGAATACGCGCGTTTATAACTGAGCACCCCACCGCATCCACGGTGACGGTTGCAGTGGTTGTATTCGTACTACTCGCAGTAGTAGCCGTATTCGCCGGAATTTCGGTTGGCTCCGCTAACTCGGCAGTTGATGTCACCCCAGACGAAGTCACTGTTGAGCAGCGGAGCCAACCGGATGCTACACCCGAAGCGGTTGCCGTGCGCACGTGTTCGGTAGATTCGCTTGCCACTGTTTCGGCGTTCCCCTCGCTCGTTGGTGTGGTGACGGATGCGTCCAGCGGTGAGGTTCTCTGGGATCGCGATGCAGATACTGCCGCTAGCCCCGCGCACATCGTCACAGCGTTGACCGGCGCGGCGGCCCTGCAGGCTCTTGGCGCAGACACCCGCATTAGTACGACCGTCGTCGACGGTTCGTCACCTGGTGTGATTGTGCTGGTGGGCGGCGGTGATCCGACGCTCGCTACGACGAATGCGTCGTTCTACCGTGATGCGCCCCAGATCTCAGATCTGGCCTCAGAAGCGATGGCGCGCTATGAAGAACTTCATCCCGGTGTGCCCATCACTGAGATCGTGCTCGACTCCACACTGTGGAACACGAGCGATGCGTGGGATTCGAATTGGCCTGAGCGGGAGCGCACGGGTGGCTACCATTCGTATGTCCCTGCGCTCATGATCAATGGTGACCGAGCTGATCCAACTATCGCCATCAGTCCTCGCGGTACTACCCCGGTGCAGTCGGCCGGAGAAGCCTTTGCGCAGGCTGCTGGATTGCCCGGCGTCACGTTCTCCGCCGGTGCAGCCGTTGGCGACACGGTGCTTGCTGAAGTGAAATCGCAACCGGTGAGCGTGCTCGTGGAACAGATGCTGATCAGCGGCGATGACTCCTTGGCGGAATCACTGGCTCGGCTCGTCTCCAAGGAGCAGGGGCTCAGCGGCGCTGCGAGCACTCTGAACCAGGCCTTTCAAAGCGTGTTGGCGGATGCCGGGCTTGCCGATACTGGCGGCATCACCATCACCGATGGTTCAGGCTTGAGCCCCGTCAACCAAATCTCACCGCTAACTGTTGCGCAATTCATGGCGCTGGGCGCCGCGGGTGACGGCGCGATCGGTACAGCGTTCTCGATGCTTCCGGTCGGGGGCGAAAGCGGCGACCTTTATAACCGGTTTGAGGGGGATGCCGCTGCGGCATCCGGTCATGTTGTAGCCAAGTCGGGCTGGACAAACCAAGAGCACTCGCTAGCAGGAATTGTGAATGCCAAGGACGGCACCGAGTTGGCGTTTGCGTTCTATGCGATCGGCGACGGTATCTCCACTGATGCGCGCACGGCGCTCGATAACCTTGTCGCTGGCGTCTACGCCTGCGGAAGCAATCTTTCTGACTACTAAAGCCTGCGGCTGAGGGTCGCGTGATGCCGTGGCGACTTAGACTGGCATCGTGGTTGCTGCACTCTTCATCATCGATGTCCAGAACGATTTCACCGAAGGTGGCGCTTTAGGCGTCGATGGCGGTGCCGCGGTTGCGGCCGGAATCACCGACTATCTGCGGGCGAATCCTGACCGCTATGACGTCGTGATCGCTTCCCGTGACTGGCACGATGCTGACAACGACAACGGTGGCCACTTTGCTTCGGATGCCGAACCAAACTTTGTGGACACTTGGCCGGTTCACTGTGTTGCTGGCACTCCCGGCGCGGAGTACCACCCCGCTCTCGACACGTCTCTCGTGGGGATTCACGTGCGTAAGGGGCAGGGTGTTCCGGCGTACTCAATTTTTGAGGGCACGACCGACGACGACGAAACGGTGCCAGCCTTGCTGGAACGTCTCAGCGTCGACACGATCGATGTGGTCGGCATCGCGACCGATTACTGCGTGCTTGCTTCAGCGTTGGATGCTGCGGGCAGTGGCCGTGACGTCTCGGTGCTGACAGGGCTGGTTGCCGGTGTCGCGCCCGAGTCGAGCGCTGCGGCTCTCGCCACAATGGCGGAGTCGGGCATTTCTCTCGTCTCTCGCGAAGGCTGACGCGTGGCTTCCGACATGAATGAGCCAGAGCTGAACCTCCCGGGCTTCATCGCGGAATCAGAAGTGTTGCCGCCGAGCAAAGGTTTGGGCTGGCGACTGCTGGCACTGTTGGTGGGGTTGGGACTGCTGCTTGGCATCGCTTTCGTGGGCGGCACTGCCGTGTTTACGTCGCTCTGGCCAACAAGCGAATCGCTGTGCGATTCCTCGGCAGGCACCTGTAGCGATGTTTCCGCAGAGCAGATCGCAGAGTTCTCGCTCATCGATCTTCCCGACGGGGTCGAGGTCGAGAGCGTTCAGTTCGCGACGGTCGAGGATGCGTTCGGGCTGCTGTACGCCACTGTCGTGCTGCCGGAGGGTGCGGCGGATCCGCTGCGCACCGGAAACTACCGCGCTGCCCCGACACTGGCCTGGGCATCCGAAGTGGATGCACTTGGGCTCGACAACGTACAGCTGTATGAGGGCAGTGAATCGACCACTGGATCTGGCTTTGAAGCAGCGAGTGGGCAGCGTGCCGATGGGCGAACCGTGATTCTCATTCGCGTGAGCCGGGCTATCTAGCGTGCCGGTCATCCCTGTCTCCGAGCTCAGCGATCCGCGCCTCGCAGACTATTCTCACCAGACCGATGTGGCGCTGCGCAAAGCTCAAGGCACTGAACACGGCCTCTATCTCGCCGAATCGACGCTCGTGTTGCAGCGGGCGCTGCGCTCGGGTCATCGCGTGCGCTCGGTGCTCGCGCTTGGAACCTCGGTTGACGAAATCGTCGAGCTTGTGGGCGACGACGTTCCCATCTTCACCGGCGACGGGTCTCTGCTCGCGGACCTCACCGGCTACGTGCTGCACCGCGGCGTCATCGCGTCGATGCACCGCCCGCCACTGCCGACGCCCGAAGCCCTGTTGGCGGATGCCCGTCGTATCGTCATCCTCGAAAACGTCGTTGACCCCACCAACGTCGGCGCCATCTTCCGCTCGGTCGCCGGCATCGGGGCGGACGCCGTGCTCGTCACCGAGCAGTGCTCCGACCCGTTCTACCGCCGCGCGATCCGAGTATCGATGGGAACCGTGCTGCAAGTGCCGTGGACTCGCATCGGCAACTGGACAGACACTCGTGAACTGCTCACGGCATCCGGCTTTCAGATCGCGGCGCTAGCCCTCGAGGATGGTGCGGTGTCGCTGCGCGATTATGCGGCGGATGCTCCCGAGAAGGTTGCGCTCGTGCTCGGCACTGAGGGCCACGGTCTCACCCGCGAGGCAATCGACGCTGCCGATTCGATCGTGCAGATTCCGATGCGTCACGGCATCGACTCGCTCAACGTTGCGGCGACCGCGGCGGTCGCGATGTTCGCGCTCGCGGTCGAGTAGCGGCAGCGGCAGCAGAAGGGAAACACCGGCCGCACGGAGCCGCAGCAGAAGGGAAACACCGGCCGCACGGAGCCGCAGCAGTCGCGTGCCTCCACAGCTCAGCAGGCCGCGCGCGCACGGGCGCGCTGCCGAGGCAGCGCACCCGCGAGCCGCTAGACGAGCAGCTGGTGCTTGGCGAGGTCCTTGTAGAGCGGGGTCGACTTCACGAGCTCAGAGTGGGTTCCGACGCCCACGACCTTGCCCTTGTCGAGCACGACGATCTGGTCGGAGTCGACGACGGTCGAGAGACGGTGCGCGATCACGATTAGCGTGCGGTTCTCGGCCACAGCATCGATGGCTTCGCGGAG
This sequence comes from Salinibacterium sp. NK8237, assembly GCF_015864955.1. NCBI lineage: Bacteria > Bacillati > Actinomycetota > Actinomycetes > Micrococcales > Microbacteriaceae > Salinibacterium > Salinibacterium sp. NK8237. The sequence continues at coordinate 274,323 of NZ_JADYWE010000002.1, forward strand.
CATTTGCTCGTTGAGGCCGTCCAAGCTGGAGGTCGATTCGTCGAGCAGCAGAATCGGGGGAGCCGCGAGCAGCGTGCGGGCGATTGCGAGACGCTGACGCTCTCCACCGGAAAGCATCACGCCGTCTTCGCCGACAGCGGCATCCAAACCAGCAGGGTTTCGGTCGAGCACACCCGTGAGGTTTACCGACGCGAGCACCGCGATGCATTCCTCGTCGGTTGCGTTGGGGGCGCCGATGAGAAGGTTCTGGCGCAGCGTGCCGGCGAGCACGGGAGCGTCTTGCTCGACGTAACCGATCTGGGCGCGGAGCGCTTCACGATTGAGAGCGCGAAGGTCATCGCCGCCCAAGCGCAGCACGCCCGCCGTCGGGTCATAGAAGCGTTCGATGAGGGCAAGGATGGTGCTCTTACCAGCGCCCGAGGGGCCCACGATGGCGGTGCGTTCGCCGCGCTTCACCGTGAAGCTGACGCCGCGCAGCACGGTGAGGTCGATTTCGTCGGCGGCAGCCTCTGCACCGCCGTGCTTGAGCTCGGCCAGTTCAGTTTCGACCTTTACGAGAACGGAGTCGCGGGGGTACGAGAATTCGACGTTGTCGAACGTGATGGCGGCATCCGATTCGATGCTGGCGACAGCAACCACGTCAGCGTCAGATTCGAGCTCGCTGGGCAGTTTGATGATTTCTTGGATGCGGCCGAGCGCACCGAGTGCCTGGTTGACCGCGGTGACGGCGCCGAAGGCTTGCCCGAGCGGCATGATCATGAGGAACAGGAAGAGGATGAACGCGACAAGGTCGGCGATCTCGATGGCGCCACTGGCGACGCGGTAACCACCCACACCGAGCACGACGAGGAACGATACCTGCAGCGCGATTCCGGCAATCGGAACGACGAGTGCTGAGATCTTGGCGACGCTGATGCCCATCTTCCAGGCGCCGAGAGCATCTTCGTTCACGGCCTCGATTTCACGCTCCGTGGCGTTGGATGCTCGCAGGGTACGCACGGCGGAGATCGCGCGCTCCACGGCTGCGGCCAAGTCGCCGACCTTGCGCTGAGCGCGCTGGCTGGCCACCCGGATGCGCTTCGAGAGCGTGGTAACCGTGACGACGGCGATGGCGATCACGAGCACGGTGAGGCCGAGCAGCACGGGGTCGATGATGAGCATCGCGATGAGTGCACCGATGAAGGTGATCGAGCCACCGATGGCTTCGACGAGTCCCTGCGTGAGCACAGCGCGCAGCAAGGTCGTGTCGCTGCCGACGCGGGAGACGAGGTCGCCGGTGCGGCGACGATCGAACTCCGAGATGGGGAGGTTGAGCATCCGGCTCACCAAGCGACGACGGCTGGAGAGCACGACGCCTTCACCGGTGCGCTGCAGAAGGTAGTGCTGGTAGCCGCTGATGAGTCCTGAGATGACGACGAGGCCGATGAGCAGCCACACGAGAGTGCCGAGCGATTCGTCGGCCTCAACGATCGTAATGACTTGGCTGACGAGCAGCGGCTGGGCGAGAGAAGCGCCAGCGCCGAGGATGCTCAGGATGATCACGAAGATCATGACCTTGCGGTGCTCGAAGAGGTAAGGGAGCAGCTCGCTGAACTTGGCGCGAGGGCCGTCGTCGGGGTTGTCGCGGGATCCAGAACGTCCGCGACGAGGTGCAGAGGTGTGTGAAGTCGAGCTCATGAAGTTTCTCGTTGTCCCAAAATGTAGGGCGGAGGTGCCGCGAGTGTTCAGCGACATCGGCATCAGCAATCAGCCTCTAAAACACTAAGCCTTCTGTCTGGGCGCTGCGTACAACATCCGGTGTATCTGTGCGGATGTTGCTACGCCGGTGGGTGGTGAGGGCACGCGTCGTAGGGTGAGTTCGTTGTGCGCGGGTGCGGGGCGGGGCGTGATGCGCGGGCGGTGCGCAATGCGCGGTTCGCCGGTTACGACTGCAGTGTCGCGACGATCCCGAGCGCAGCGAACACCGCACCGACGACGGCGAGCACAAATACGGCAAGCGCCCACAAGAACAGTGGGGCTGCGCTGGTTAGGCGGACGCGGTCGGTGGATGCTTGAACCAACGTTGTATGCACGGCGCGGTATCTGCGGTGCCCGACCCAGAACAGCACGGCGGTCATGATGAGTCCGAGTGCGGCAACGGCGTAGCTGCCGATGCTGACGGTGTTAAGCAGGAGCCGGGCAGAGACCAGCGCGGCAATGGCAAACGACAGCACGGTGCGCTGCCAGGCGAGAGCGGTGCGTTCCGCTTGCAGGCCGGCATCGAAGGGGCGGTCGAAGGCGCGCGTCACTGGAGCAGGATACCGATCGCGAGCAGCAGCCCGGCGACGACAACGCCGCCACCGATGGGGCCTGCAAGGTTAGGGGAGGGCAGCGGGCGACCGAGACGCAGCGACTGCTCGGCCTTCATCCAGCCGAACCACGCCTGCATCGGGGCGAGCACGCCCAGCAGAATCAGCAGTACGGATGCTCCCAGTCGGAATCCGGGAGCGATCGGCAACACGAATGCCTCCAGCGCGACACCCGCGGCGATCAGCGCGAGGGCGGTGCGGATCCACGCCAAGAACGTGCGCTCGTTCGCCAGACTGAAACGGGCATCCGGCTCAGTGCCGACGCCGTAGACACGGCGCGGAAAGCGGCGAGGAGGCGGCTGTACTGGTTCGGTCACGAGCGATCCTTCATGCCCCCGATCCTAGCGGGACGCGCGAAAGGGGGCGGCTCGATCTATTCGGTCGGCCTCACGAAGTCTTCACGGAAGTCAAAGTCACCGAGAGTTCCATTTACGAGAAACTCGCCATATTCACCGGCGGGGAGCGAATCAACGACGTCGCCGGATGCGCCCTGCCGGATCTCAAGGATCACGGTGCCGGAGTCGGGTCCACCGCCCACTAGCTCTAGTCCATCACCGGGCCGGAATACTCCCGTCATCGCTTGACCTACGATAATGACGACCCCAGGACCGTCCGCATACAGCGTGTACTTGTCGTGCATCTGAAAGGCAACTTCGCTGCCGGGAGCCGTGCTTTCGATCGGATCGCTCGTGGGAGCCGCCGAAGCTGACGCGCTCGCCTCATCGGGGATGAACGTCGGCGTCGCGGTGGAATCCGCCTCGGTGGGGCTTCCGGGCGTGCATCCGGAGACCGCAATCGCAAGGCCGAGAATCACCAGAACCCCGAGGGTTCGAGCAGAGTGCGTCATTCGTTGTGAGTTTCGCATGCCGCCAGCCTAGAGTGGGCTTCCGCAGGCTGGCTAGGTTTTCTGAAAAAGTTTCATCAGGTCACTCGACCGAAAACTATCCGGCATAGGCGCCCACAAACTACGTATTTTTGCCCGCTAACCTCTACGCTCGCGGGATGGAACACCTTCGGGATGTCATTCTTGTGCACGGCCTGTGGCACCAGCCGGCGCACTTGTCGCTCCTCACCTACGAACTTCGGGAACGCGGCATCCGGGTCACTTCACCCCTGTTGCACCGAGGCTCGCTGGCTGCCGACACTGCTGCCGTCCAAGAAGCCGTCGATGCCTGTGCGAGTGCCCCCGTGGTCGTTGGGCACTCCTACGGCGGGTCGGTGATCACCGGGTTGCGGGGCGTTCATCACCTCGTCTTCGTGGCGGCGTTCGTGCCAGACGCGGGAGAGAGCAGCGCTTCGCTCGGTGGCCCCGAGCCGCTGATCGCCCCCGCTCTCATCACTGATACCAATGGCTCGACCAGAATCGATCCAGAGCAGGCACGCGAGTATCTCTATGAAGATTGCTCCGAAGAACTCAGTCTGTGGGCGACGTCGTTGCTGCGTTCTCAGGCTCCGGGGCACGGTCGCGGAGTGCCCGGTCACATTGGCTGGCATTCCACTCGCTCGACCTATGTCGTCTGCACCCGAGACCGCGCCCTTGACCCGGAACTCCAACGGGAGATGTCTCGTCGCTGCGACTATGCCGTCGAGCTTGCCACGAGCCACTCGCCGTTCATTAGCGAGCCAAAGACGATCGCCACACTCCTAGCTTCTGCAATTTCAAGCTGAGGGTCGAGCCCTCATATCGCGGGAGCTAAGCGTGGCGACTCTGCGCCAGCTACTCGCCGCGAATCTGACGCAACAACACCGCGGTCGCGATGGCAGCGTTGGCAGCTTCTTCGCCCTTGTCCTCTTTCGAGCCCTCAAGCCCAGCACGGTCGAGGCCCTGCTGTTCGTCGTCGAGCGTGAGCACGCCAAAGCCCACCGGTTTGCCGGTCAGGATCGATACCTGCGTGAGGCCGCTGGTGGCGGCATCCGACACGTATTCAAAGTGGGGTGTACCCCCACGGATGATGACGCCGAGAGCAACAACGGCATCCGCCCCAGCATCCAGCGCTGCCTTGCTCGCGACGGGCAACTCGAAGCTGCCGGGAACCCGCACCTCAGTCACCTCGGCATTCGCCGCGGCGAGGGCGCGGTGGGCGCCGGCGAGAAGCCCATTGGTGATGACTTCATGCCACTGACCAGCGATGATCGTGACCTTGAGGCCGGTTGCGTCGGTAACGATTTCGGGGGATCCTGCGCCACTCATCAGAGGCCTTTCGCGGTAAGTCGTGCTTCGTCGAGCACGGCGGTGGTGGGGAGTTGGTGACCCATGCGGTCACGCTTCGTTTCGAGGTAACCCTCGTTGCTGGCGCCAACGCCAACAACGAGCGGCATCAGCTCGGTCACTTCGACGCCACGCTCTTCGAGCTGGCGCTTCTTCTCGGGGTTGTTGCTGAGCAACCGCACCGACGAGATGCCGAGGTCTTTGAGGATGCCGACAGCGGCCCCATAGTCGCGGGAGTCGGCAGGTAGACCCAGAGCCAGATTCGCGTCGAGGGTGTCGAGCCCGTCTTCTTGCAGGCGGTACGCCCGCAGCTTGTTGATGAGTCCGATGCCGCGTCCTTCGTGACCGCGAAGGTAGATTACGGCACCGCCCTCACGCTGCACGGTGTCAAGTGAGGCATCCAACTGGGGGCCGCATTCGCACTTGAGGGACCCAAATGCTTCGCCGGTGAGGCACTCGGAGTGAACGCGCACCAGAGTGGGCTCATCGCCGATTCGATCCAGGGTTCCCGGCGCGATGAACGCGACGTGGTCGGCACCGGTCGAGTTGTCGCGGTACGCCCGCACCGTGAACGAGCCGTGCACGGTCGGGATCGTGGTTTCGACCTCGAACGTCACCCGACTCATCTCCGGGATCGGTTCGATCGGAGCCGGGATGGTGTCGCAGCGGTTCTCTTCGAGCCAGTGCATGAGGTCCAGAATCGTGATGACGAGCACGTCTTCGCGCGCACCGAACTCGATCAGCTCCGGCAGTCGCATCATCTCGCCGGAGTCGAGCACGATCTCCGAGATCGCCGCGACCGGTCGCAGGCCCGCAAGCTTCATCAGGTCGACGGATGCCTCGGTGTGACCGTCACGCTCACGCACTCCACCATCGACGGCGCGTAGCGGCAGGATGTGGCCGGGGCGGTGCAGGCTCGCCGGCATCGAGAGCGGGTCGGCCAGCACGCGCAGAGTGTGAGCGCGGTCGGAAGCGCTGATGCCGGTGCTGAGACGGTTGGCGGCATCCACTGAGACGGTGTACGCCGTGCCGCGGGGGTCTTCGTTGTGAGCGACCATTGGCGGCAGAGCGAGGGCGTCAGCGATCTCGTTCGTCATGGGAGCGCAGATGAAGCCGGAGGAGTGGCGCACCATCCAGGCGATCCATTCTTGGCTGGCGAGCTCGGCGGAGATGATGACATCGCCCTCGTTCTCGCGACCCTCATCATCGGCAACGATGACGGGGCGACCGGCGCGGAGTGCCTCAACGGCATCGGGGATACTGGCGAGACTCATGACTCGCTCCTTTCGTGACGCGAGGGTGCGTCGGTGAACTCGGCCATCCGGGCCACGTGGCGCGCCAGAATGTCGGTTTCGATGTTGACGGAGTCGCCCACAGCGAGCGCTCCCAACGTTGTAGCGGTGAGGGTTTCGGGAATCAGCGAGACCTCAAACCAGTCGCGGCCCACAGCACTCACCGTGAGCGAGACGCCGTGCACCGCAATCGAACCCTTGCGGGCGACGAGCGGGGCGAGTTCTTCGGTGAGGCTGAAGCGCAGGATGTTCCAGCTGCCCTCATCGGTGACGCTCAGCACGGTGCTCGTGCCATCGATGTGGCCCTGCACGATGTGGCCGCCGAGGCGATCGCCGACCTGCATGGCGCGTTCGATATTCACGCGGGCGCCAGCGGCAAGCGAACCGAGCGTGCTCATGTCGAGAGTGACGCCCATGACGTCGGCCGTGAACCAGTCCGGGCCCTGATCGACAACGGTGAGACACACGCCGCTGACGCTGATCGAGTCGCCGTGGCCGGCATCCGACACCGCATTCGGGGCGCGAACGGTCAGTCGCGCGCCATCGTCGGTCGCCGCAAACTCGACGACGTCGCCGAGCTCTTCAATGATTCCGGTAAACATGGTTACGCTCTCGTTTCTGTCGCCGGGCGGGCAACAATCAGCACGTCGTTGCCCAGCGGGCGAAGTTCAGTGATGCTGAGGTCTTTCGCCTCAGCCATGGTCGATACCCCGAGCTCGCCGAGCGCCACTTGGGGGCCGCCCAACAGTTTCGGGGCGAGGTAGATGAGTAGTTCATCCGCAAGCCCCGCAGCGATGAAGGCGCTCGCGATAGTCGGGCCACCTTCAACGAAGACGCGACGGATGCCCGCCTCAAACAGTTCGCTCAGTGCCGCGTCGAGGTCGCTGCCGTCAATCTGACGCAGTTTCTCGGGGTGCTGGCGCAGTTGCGCGTCCGCCGGAATCTCGCGCCGACCGAGCACCACCGGCTGCGGCTGCCACTCGAGCAGTTCACCGGCGTCGCCCCGCGCGGTCAGGCTCGGGTCATCGGCGAGCACTGTGCCCGTGCCCACGACGATCGCATCGGCGCGCGCTCGTTGCTCGTGCACGTGCTGGCGGGCGGCGGTGCCGGTGATCCACTGGCTCGTGCCATCGGCGGCGGCAGCGCGACCATCGAGGGTGGATGCCCACTTCACGGTGACGTGCGGACGCTGCAGTCGCGTGGCCGTGAGCCACGAGTGCAAAAACTCTTCGGCCTCGGCCCGAGCGATGCCAGCGATCACTTCGACGCCACCATCGCGGAGGCGTTCAGCGCCGCCGCCGGAGTCGGGCCCAGGATCAGGCACCGCGTACACAACGCGGCTCACGCCAGCATCGAGCAGGGCTTGAGCGCACGGGCCGGTGCGGCCGTGGTGGTTGCAGGGCTCAAGGGTGACGACGGCGGTGAGGCCCGCAGCGACGTGGCGCACGCCGGTGCCCGTAGCGCTGCCACCAAGTTCACTGGCATCAACGTCGCCGGCACCGAGTTTGGCGAGGGCATCCACTTCGGCGTGTGGAGTGCCAGCGCCGTGGTGCCAGCCTTCGGCCACAATCTGGCCGGTGGCATCCACGAGCACGCAACCCACTTGAGGGTTGCCGCCGGTGATGGGGCCGTGGCCCGCCAGCGACAGCGCATGGCGCATCAGCTTCTCCAGCTGTGCCTGCTGTTCTGGTGTGATCATCCGGCTCTCGTCTCGTGGGACGCGCTCCGGGAAAATGGGTTCGAAAAACCCGCCGCTCCATTGTGGGCGCCCATAATTCGGACACCACAGATGGTTCAGCTCGTGCTTCCTCTTATCCGGACTGAGAAGTCTTGCGACTTCATTACCGTCGGTCCCGGAGTTTCACCAGGTCAACCGTTTCGAAGTTTTCACTTCGGCGCGGGTCGCGGACTATAACCGCCGGTTCGGATTCTCACCGAGCCCCGGAGCACGTTTTGCTTTGCTTAGTCTACTCAACGCGTCTCGCCGCAAACTATTCCCGCCCGAACCTCACAGTTTGTTACGGAGCTATGAGACTGCGTCAGTCGAGCAGCGGCGCCAATTCATCAAGCGAGTGGATGACGCTGACGCCGGCCGCCCGAGCTTCGTCAAGCTGGTCGGTGGTTGCGCTGCGCTCGCGGTCGAGCCACACCCCGGTGAGCCCGGCATTCGCAGCTCCCAGCGCATCCGTCGCTAAACGGTCGCCGATGTAGACCGCGGTGGCGGGGTCGACGCCGAAGAGCTCGCAGGTGTGGTGAAAGATGCGCGGGTCGGGTTTGGTGTGTCCGAATTCGCCGCTCGCGACGAGGTGCTCGATTCGGTGGGTGAGGCCGACTGTCTCGACCTTGCGCGTCTGAAAGTCGAGTTCGCCGTTGGTGATGATGCCGAGGCGGGTGGCGGGGGAGCGGGCCTCGAGCGCGTCGAGACAAGCCAGGGCGTCGTCATGCAGGTGCCAGGCGTCGCGGTAGGCCTCGAAGTAGGTATCGAACCACAGGCTGGATTCGGCGTCGGTGAGGGTCACGCCGTAGGGCTCGACGAAGCCGCGGGCGCGAGCTTGCCGTTGCCCTTCGAAGGTCAGTTCGCCGCCGAGGTAGCGGTGGTAGTGGTGCTCTTCTAGCGCGGTCCAGCGCACACTCTCCGCCGCGTCGTCGGGCCACACGGTGCTGCCGTCGCTGGTCGGCCCCGCAGCGAACGCAGCGCCGAGCGATCGCCGGTGGTTGCGAATGCCAAGGTCGACGGATGCCCGGTGGGCAAACAGGGTGTCGTCAAGGTCAAAGAGGGCGACGGTGAATGTCATGCACGTCCATTTCGGGTCATGTCGGCCACGGCAGCGCCGCGTGGGCTGGTTCAGCGGTCTCAGCGTTGTCGGCAGTGAGGCGAGCGTGCCAACACAGCGGGTGGGTCTCGTCACGAAATTGACCCAACGCAGGCGCCGTGCCGGTGTATTCGAAGCCGACTTTCTCGGCAACGCGCGCCGAAGCGACGTTGCCCACAATCGCTTCCCAGCGGATGTCGGTGTGCCCCACTGAGTGGAGCCAGCTCACAACAGCAGCCACAGCTTCGGGCATGAAGCCGTTGCCGCGGTGGGGAGCCCCCAACCAATAGCCGAGCGCAGAACTCTTCACGTTGAATCCAACGACACCAAGCAGCAGCGGATCGCCGGATCGGTGAATAGCCCACGTGAATTCGGAGCTCTCTGCCCACCACTGGGGTGCGAGTTCATTAATGAACCCGTCCGCATGCTCCCGCTCGTAGGGCCACGGGATAGGAACCGCCTCTTTGAGCACGGTGTCCTGACAGTACGAGGTCATCACATCGACATCCGCGTTAATGAGCGCGTCGAGAGTAAGCCGTTCGGTCGTCAGGGCAACGGGCTGCATGCGTTGCTCGCTAGACCGGCCACGGCTGGCCGGACTCGACCTCGTACGTGGGGTTCTCATCGGGAGCGGTGAGCGTTGCCCACCACGATGGCGGATGCGTGCCACCACGGTATTCGCTCGAGGCGGGCTCGATGCCGGTGTAGATGAAGCCGAGGCTCTTCGCGATGGCGGCCGAGGCTTTGTTGCCCACGAGGGCCTCCCAGCGCACTTCGGGGCGACCAGTGGAGAAGACCCAGCGGCATACCTCCGCGACGGCTTCTTTCATGAGGCCTTTGCCGCGGTGGGGTTCGCCCATCCAGTAGCCGATGGTGTCGTTGTAGAGGCGGAAGCTGATGACGCCGAGCAGCTCGGGCTTGCCGGTTTCGCGGATCGCCCAGGTGTATTCATCGTCATCTTCCCACCACTGCGCTACGAGGTTGTTGATGAAAAATTCGGCATCCGATGCAACGTAGGGCCACGGGATCGTGAGCGTGTGCTCGAAGATCGGGTCTTGGCAGTACGCAGTCATGAGCTCGACATCGTCACCGGTGAGGGCGTCGAGGGTGAGGCGTTCGCTGGCGAGATTAAAGACCTGCATTAGCGCACCCGCGGCAAGAAACCGATTCGGTCATAGACGCGGTCGATCGTCTTCTGAGCCATCTCGTTGGCGCGCTCGGCGTTCTTGCTGAGCATGCGGTCGAGTTCGGCAGGGTCATCCAACAGTTCGAGCGTGCGGGCGCGCACGGGAGCAAACTCTTCGGTAACAACCTCGGCAACTTCTTTCTTGAGATCGCCGTAGCCTTTGCCCTCGAATTGCGCTTCAAGGTCGGCAATGGATGTCCCACTAAACGTGGAGTGCAGCGTGAGCAGATTCGAGACGCCGGGCTTTGCCCCGCGGTCGAAACGAATCTCGCGGTCAGCATCCGTGACGGCAGATTTGATCTTCTTTGCCGTCTTGGAGGGCTCGTCGAGCAACCACAGCACTCCGGAATCGGTCGCCGCCGATTTGCTCATCTTCGACTCAGGGTTCTGCAGGTCGTAAATTTTGGCGGTGGCCTTCTGAATCTGCGGTTCCGGCATCACAAAGGTGTCGCCGAATCGCGAATTGAAGCGGGTGGCCAGGTCGCGCGTGAGCTCAATGTGCTGACGCTGATCTTCGCCCACCGGCACAATGGCGGTGTCGTAGAGCAGGATGTCGGCGGCCATCAGCACCGGGTACGTGAAGAGGCCAACGGAGGCGGCATCCGATCCCTGCTTGGCTGACTTGTCTTTGAACTGGGTCATTCGCGAAGCTTCACCGAATCCGGTGATGCTGTTGAGCACCCAGGCGAGCTCGGCGTGCGCCGGGACCTGCGACTGCACAAATAACACAGAGTGTTCAGGGTCGATGCCGCCGGCAATGTATTGCGCGGCGGTGCGACGAGTTTGGGCGCGCAGCAACGCGGGCTCCTGCGGAACGGTGATGGCGTGCATGTCTACTACGCAGAAGACTGCGTCGTAGTTCTCTTGCATCTCGCGCCACTGCAGGAGCGCCCCAATGTAGTTGCCTACGTGGAGCGAATCGGCAGAGGGCTGCATGCCTGAAAACAGGCGAGGTGTGGTGCTCATGGGCTAATTCTTTCAGATTGAATAGTCAACAACGACGGGAGCGTGATCGCTCCAGCGCTCATCCCAGGCGCCGGCCTTGTCGATGCGGTAATCCGCAACGGTAGCCGCGAGCGCGGGGGTGGCGACGTGGTAGTCGATACGCCAACCAGTGTCGGTGTCGAAAGCTTGGCCGCGCTGCGACCACCAGGTGTAGGGGCCGTCGACTTCACCAGCGAACTGGCGACCGACATCCACCCAGCCCAGGCCGGGGCCGGTCGTGCCGTCAACGCACTCGATGGTCTCGCCGGCGGCACCGAAGAAGCGGTCGAAGTAGGCGCGCTCTTCGAGCAAGAAGCCGGCCTTCTTGCGGTTGCCGCGCCAGTTCTTAATGTCGAGTTCGCGGTGGCCAACGTTGAGGTCGCCGACGATGAGGGCGTGGTCGCTGTGGGCGGCAAGCTCGGGCAGGCGCACAAGCATGGCCTCGAGGAACTTGTACTTCTCTACTTGCTTCGGAGTATCAACAACGCCCGAGTGAACGTAGGTGCTCACGACAGTGACGGTCTTACCGGCAACGTCGAAGTCTGCTTCAAGCCAGCGCCCGGCGCTGTCGAAGTCGTCGGCGCCGAGAGCTACGCGATGAGCAAGAGGGGCGGATGCCGCAGAACCCTTGCGTGAGGCCAGCGCGACTCCTGCGCGACCCTTGGCCGTCGCGGCATCGTGCAGGATATTCCAGCCATCGCCGAGCAGACCTTCGATGTCGGCATCGGCGGCGCGAACCTCTTGCAGCGCCAGAATGTCGATGTCACGAGCATCTAGCCAGTCGCCCATGCCCTTGCGGTAAGCGGCGCGAACACCATTGACGTTGACGGATGCGATGCGAAGACGTGTTGCCATGTCTCAAGACTACCGAGCGCCACTGACCCTGTGGTGACCGTCAGCTACCTCTTGCTGTTGCGCTTCATCATCCGTTTGAAGGTGCGCTTGAACTTCACTTCGTTGGCCTTGTCGAGTTCGCTCTGCTCTTCGGGTGTTGCCTGCGGTGTGCGGCTGGCCTGACGTTGAGCTTTGCGATCGGCTTTGACGGCCTTGTTGGCTTTCGCCTCATCGGCGGCCTTGGTCGCCGCCACTGCCCGCGGCGCCTCGGCGTCACGCTTCTCGCCGCTGATGTCGAGGTCTGCGTCATCGGCGGAGACTGCAATCCACGCCGAACCGATGAGAATGATTTGGCAGATCAAGTTGAACCAGATCAGCAAACCAATAATCACGGCGAAGGATGCCAACAGCGGGTTGCGGGTGGCACCTTCCAGCAAGAAAGTTCCCCCAAATTTCAGGGCGCCAAGAGCGACGGCAGCAATGATCGTTCCCTGAGCGAGCACACGGAAGGGGATCTTGATGCCGGAAACTACGCGATAGAACACGGCGAGAGTGGCCGTGTCGAGAAGCAACACGATGAGCAGAGCCACCCCTCGAGTGGCAATGATCGCGACATCAGAGTCTTCATCGATCGACACGAGGCCGAGAATCCAGTTCAGAGCGGCGGAACTCGCGACAGACATTGCAGCCGATAACAGAACGGCAAGACCGAAGCCGATCGCAAGCCCGGCATCCTTGAGCTTGAGAATGAGAAAGTTCGTTTCTGAACTCTCAAGGCCAAACATGGAACGAACGGCGTCGCGACCGGAGGCTATCCATCCCAGAGCAGTAAAGGCCAAACCGAAGGCAGCGATGGCACCGGTGATACCCAGAATGCTCGTGTCGGCGAGGGTGTCGCGGCTGATCGCACCATTGCCGCTGCCGTCACCAATCAGCCCTGGGATGTTCGTAGAGATGAAGTCATAGACGGCATCGAGCAGCACAGGATCGCCTTGAACGATGAACCCGGCAACCGCAAAGCCGACCCAGATCGAGGCGAAGACGGCGAAGATGGCCTGATAGGACAGGCCAGAAGAAAGAAGCGGCCCCAACTTGTCGGCGTAGTGCATAAAGACACGCACCGGGCGTAGCTGGAGGACCCACTCAATGGCTGGTTTCAGTCGTTGCGCAAGCTGCATCCAATAAGAATAGCTAGGCTGTCTGTGCGTAACTCAGAGGAGAGGTCAGATCACATGGAACTTCAGGGTGTTGGAGTCGGACGATCGGTTGCTGTCGGAAAAGTCGTGCGGATGCCCGACCCCCTTCCGGAACCGAAAGATGCTCGCCATTCCGGCGATGCTGCAGCAGAGAAAGAAGCGGCAGCATCCGCACTCACTTTTGTGGCTGCTGACCTTCGTGCCCGCGCAGAAAAAGCGGATGCCGAAGCCAATGAGGTTCTCACTGCTACAGCCCTCATGGCTGAAGACCCCTCGATTCTCGACAGCGTCAACGAACTGATCGACGGCGGCAAAGCTGCCGAGCGCGCAGTGTTCGAGGCCTTTGCTTCGTTCCGCGAGATGCTGATTTCGCTCGGCGGAATGATGGCCGAGCGTGCCACCGACCTCAGTGACGTGAGCCAGCGTGTGGTCGCTCGCTTGCGTGGCGTTGAAGCCCCGGGTGTTCCGCAGCGCGATGAGCCGTTCGTGCTCGTTGCCGATGACCTCGCTCCGGCCGACACAGCGCTGCTTGAGCTCGACAAGGTTCTCGCTCTCGTCACCCGCCAGGGTGGGCCGACGAGCCACACCGCGATCCTCGCTCGCTCGAAGGCGATCCCCGCCATCATGGGCGTCGCCGAAGCTCTTGACCTCGCCGATGAGACTCTCGTGATTGTGGATGCCGGTGCCGGCACCATCACAACAGAGCCCACCGCTGAGCAAGTCTCCGCAGCAGAGGCTCGCATTGCCGAGCTCGCTGCCGCAGCAAATGCCCCAATCACTGATGGAGCTCTCGCTGACGGAACTCTCGTTCCCCTCCTCGCCAACCTCGGCACTCCCTCTGAGGCCGCGCAGGCTGTCGAACTTGGCGCTGAAGGTGTCGGCCTCTTCCGCACCGAGCTCATGTTCCTCGATGCCACGTCGGCCCCCACGGTTGAGGAGCAGACCAAGGAATACACCGAGATGCTGCAGCATTTCCCGGGCAAGAAGGTTGTCGTTCGTGCCCTCGACGCCGGTGCAGACAAGCCGCTGAGCTTCATGGACATGGGCGAGGAAGTAAACCCCGCCCTCGGCCAGCGGGGTCTTCGCTCGCTGCGCGTCAACGAGAACATCCTGCGCGACCAGCTCACCGCTCTCGTCAACGCTCAGAACGCTACCGACGCCGACCTCTGGGTGATGGCCCCGATGGTGTCGGATGCCGAAGAGACCGACTACTTCGTCTCCCTTGGTCGCGAGCTTGGCCTCAACACCGTCGGCGTCATGGCCGAGGTTCCCTCGCTCGCCGTTCTCGCTGACCAGGTTGCCGAACGCAGCGACTTCGTCTCGATCGGCTCCAACGACCTCACCCAGTACACGCTGGCTGCGGACCGGATGCTCGGCACTCTCGCCAAGTTCCAAGACCCGTGGCACCCTGCCGTGCTCCGCATGGTGAAGATGCTCGGAGACGCCGGAGCCGCAGCGGGCAAGCCCGTCGGAGTCTGTGGTGAAGCTGCCGCCGATCCGCAACTCGCCATCGTCCTTGTCGGTCTGGGGGTCACGAGCCTTTCGATGACGCCCGCGGCGCTCGCCGACGTGCGCGCCGAGCTTTTGACGGTCACGCTGGAGCAGGCCAAGGCTCGCGCCGCGGCCGCCATCAACGCGACCACCGGACCGACCGCTCGTGAGGCTGCCGCGAACGCTGCCTAGCGGCTCACACCTCACCCTCTCGTAGCGCCACGTTCCTTCCGGGGACCGTGGTGCTACGTCGTTAACGTGCTGTTGCCAGCCGCACTGCGTCGATCATTAACGTTTTTTTGAGCAGCCGCCCGTTTCTGCCCAGTGGCGATGGAGGGGTAGCGAGAAGACGTCGTGCTCGCACGGGATCGAAAGTGGTCCAGCGGTGGAGCGAGGTTCGAGTTTTATGGGAGCGTGCACACTCGAACGCAAAAATGTCTCGTGTATGCCGCGAGCGGCGGTCGGGGTACAAAAGAAGCGCGCTGGTGGCGGCATAATGGTGAGCCATTTGTTGGGGAGACGAACATAATTGGTGGCCCTGAGCTGCAACGTGGTCGTGCGTGGAGTGAAATTGTGCCAGATTGACTCGCAGGCGTGAGAGCGTTCTCATCGAGCCCAGGTGGTCTACCTGCGCAGGCGCCGCAGGCCTCGCCGGCACTACTCTGAAATCTGCTAGAACGCAGTACATTCGGGTCAGAACGACCTGTTCCCCCCTAGTGGGGGCACAAGTTTTCGAGAAAATTCTGTATTCTGCGTCATAAGGAACGGGGCGCGTGGTCTCTTTGGATAAGAAGGCTGTTTTCAACAGCTTTCACCCCAAAGGGACAACGAGAGGCCCGGGAAATGGATCAGGGGAATGAGCGGAATCGTGGCGTCGGAGCTAACCACTTCGGACGAGCAGCTGCTGGCACAGGCGCGTACGGGGGTACAAAACGCCTTTGCCGAGCTCTGGAGTCGCCACTACCGCTCGGGTGTATGTGTTGCCCGTCAGTACACGTCGATAGACGCGGACGATCTCGTGTCTGAGGCGTTCGCGCGTATTTACCAGCGTGTGCTGGCGGGTGGCGGCCCGCAAGGCGCTTTTCGTCCTTACCTTTACACGACCATCCGCAACCTCGCCTCAACGTGGGGTGCTGCCTCCCGCGAAGTGCAAGTGGATGAGATCGCCGACTTCGAAGACCCCACAACTCTCGAAGACCCCCTCGCAATCGCGCTCGACCACTCGCTGACCGCCAAAGCATTCCGCGAACTTCCGGAACGCTGGCAATCAGTGCTCTGGTACACCGAAGTGGAGGGCATGGACCCTCACGAAGTGGCTCCGCTGCTGGGTATGAGCGCTAACAGCGTCGCTGCGCTGTCGTATCGCGCGCGTGAAGGTCTTCGTAAGGCCTGGTTGCAGGCCCACATCAACGACGCCACGGCATCCGGCGAATGCCAGTGGGCGATGTCAAAGTTTGGGGAGCACGCTCGCAAGAGCCTCAGCGGTCGCGACACCACACGCATCGAAGCCCATCTCGCCGGGTGCGCTCGGTGTTCGATCGTGTGTGAAGAAGTAGATGAAGTTGGTTCACGCCTAGCACTCGTGATGATCCCGATGCTGCTGGGCGGCGTTGCTGGTGGCGGTTTCCTGACTGCCTTCGGGCAGGGCGGCGCGGCGTCGCTCACTGCAGCAGCAGCGCCGGCCATGCCAGCAGCAGTATTGGCGAGCACTCACCTCGTGGGTGCCGGAGGTGCTGCTGTCGTTGGCGGAGCAACCGTCGGAGCATTGCCCGTTGCGGTCGCAGGCTCGCTTGCCGCTGCACTGGTGCTCACCGGTTCTCTCGTGTTCTTGGCTCCCACACCACCAGAAGCCACGAGTGCGGATGCCACAACAACTAGCGAGTCCTCGTCAGCTCTTGAAAGCTTCAGTGTCTCGAACTCCGGCGTAAGCGAGAGCACTGCAGAATTTCGCACTGACCCGGGAAGCACCACGATCCCTAGTGTCCCTTCCGCGGATGTCGGAGTTGTTGATACTTCGGCTGGCGCCGGGACCGGCGTTGGCACCGGAACGGGCAATGCAGGGGGAGCCAATTCGGGCGGTCTCGTTGACTCGGTCGGTGATGTCGTTGGTGGCCTCGTTGATTCTGTAGTCGGCACGGTCACCGGCGGAACCGCTCCGGAGGGCCACACGGCCCCAGGCGGTGTCGTGGGTGCTGATGTTAACCTCAACCTCGTCGGCACGGCGACCCCGGGCGCACACCTGTCTCTTCAGGCCGCTGGGCTCGTGTACGCGACAACGACGGTGTCGAGCAACGGAACCTTCGCGCTGAACGTCACAGGCATCCCCGGGGGGCTCTCATCCCTCGATCTCGTGCAGACGGTCGATCGCGACTACTTGGGTGGCCTAGTGGGGGGTGGAGGATTGCTCGGCGGACTTTTCGGTACCGTTGACAGTCTCATCAACAACCTCATTAAGCCCCTCCAGCTCTCGTCGGGCAGCAATCAGGGCATCAACGTTCGTCTCATCGACTAAACCCCAGTTCGGGGGTGTTTGCAGCCTTTCGGCGTCATAACGCACCCCAAGACCAGTCTCTTTTAGCAGGCAACCCGAATGCCTACTGTGGGCGTCCGCCGTGGGTGACGGACGCACACAAACAAATCGCCCCTGGCACTACCTTGGTAGCGCCAGGGGCGATCTTGTTTAAGCGAGCGTGCGGTTACGGCTTGCCCTTGATGATGGCCTGCTTCACTTCAGCGATAGCCTGAGTGACCTGGATGCCACGGGGGCATGCATCGGTGCAGTTGAAGGTAGTGCGGCAGCGCCACACGCCCTCTTTGTCGTTGAGGATGTCGAGGCGAACGCCGGCGCCCTCATCGCGCGAGTCAAAGATGAAGCGGTGCGCGTTCACGATGGCCGCAGGACCAAAGTACTGTCCGTCGGTCCAGAACACAGGGCAGCTCGACGTGCACGCAGCGCACAGGATGCACTTGGTGGTGTCGTCGAAGCGGGCGCGCTCCACAGGGCTTTGCTTGCGCTCTTTGCCGCCCTTGACGGGGCCAGCCATGAGGAACGGGTTGACCTCTTTGAAGGAGTCGAAGAACGGCTCCATGTCGACGATCAAGTCCTTCTCCAAGGGGAGACCCTTGATGGCTTCGACGTAGATCGGCTTCGAAATGTCGAGGTCCTTGATCAGGGTCTTGCAGGCCAGGCGGTTGCGGCCGTTGATGCGCATCGCATCCGAACCACAAACACCGTGCGCGCAGGAGCGACGGAAGGTCAGCGACCCATCCATCTCCCACTTGATCTTGTGAAGAGCATCGAGAATACGGTCGGTCTCGTACAGCTCAACGTCGAAGTCTTCCCAGCGCGGTTCTTCATCCACCTCTGGATCGAAACGACGAATCATGAGCGTCGCAGTGAAGGTCGGAACGACCTCTGCTGCGGCAGGCTTGTTATCAGCGACGGCAGTGCTCATTAGTACTTTCTTTCCATTGGAGGGTAGTTAGTGATCACTACCGGCTTCCAGTCGAGACGGATGTGGTCACCCGCCTCTTCTGATTCTGGGTCGCCCGTGAGGTACGCCATGGTGTGCACGAGGAAGTTCTCGTCGTCACGGTTGGGGTAGTCCTCACGCATGTGGCCGCCACGGCTCTCTTTGCGAGACCGAGCCGAGAACACGAGTACTTCAGCGAGGTCGAGCAGGAAGCCAAGCTCTACGGCTTCGAGCAGGTCGGTGTTGAACCGCTTGCCCTTGTCGTCGAGGCGAATGTTCTTGTAGCGAGCGCGCAACGTCTGGATGAGATTGGTTACCTCTTCGAGGCTCTCATCGGTGCGGAAGATCTGCGCGTTACGGTCCATCGAGACCTGCAGCTCTTTGCGGATGACGGCAATACGCTCGGTGCCATCGCCCGCGCGAACCATGTCGAGGATGTGCTTGACACCCCCGGCAGGGTTCTCGGGCAGCGGAACGAATTCAGCAGTCTTGACGTACTCGACCGCTGCCTTTCCGGCACGCTTTCCGAAGACGTTAATGTCGAGCAGCGAGTTAGTTCCCAAACGGTTGGAACCGTGAACGGAAACACACGCGCACTCGCCAGCGGCGTAGAGGCCCTTGACGACATCCGTGTTGTTGCGCAGCACTTCGGCCTGAACGTTGGTGGGGATGCCGCCCATTGCATAGTGCGCGGTCGGCAGCACGGGAACCGGCTCGGTGTACGGCTCGACACCCAAGTAGGTGCGAGCGAACTCGGTGATGTCTGGCAGCTTCTCGTCGATGACGGCGGGCTCGAGGTGAGTGATGTCGAGGAACAGGTAGTCCTTGTCGGGACCAGCTCCACGGCCTTCACGAATCTCGGTAGCCATCGAACGCGCAACGATGTCACGCGGCGCGAGGTCTTTGAGCGTCGGTGTGTAGCGCTCCATGAAGCGTTCGCCCTCGGAGTTGCGCAGAATAGCGCCCTCTCCACGAGCAGCTTCCGAGAGCAGGATGCCGAGGCCAGCCAACCCGGTGGGGTGGAACTGGAAGAACTCCATGTCCTCCAATGGCAGGCCCTTGCGCCAGATGATTCCGACGCCGTCACCGGTGAGGGTGTGAGCGTTGGATGTCGTCTTGAAGATCTTGCCGAATCCACCGGTAGCGAAGATGATCGCCTTCGACTGGAATACGTGGAGCTCGCCGGTGGCGAGCTCGTAGGCAACAACACCCGACGGCTCGTCGACGCCATCAACTTCGGTCATGATCAGGTCGAGAACGTAGAACTCGTTGAAGAAGTTGATGCCGAGCTTGACGCAGTTTTGGTACAACGTCTGAAGAATCATGTGGCCGGTGCGGTCAGCGGCGTAGCAGGCGCGGCGAACCGGAGCCTTGCCGTGCTCGCGAGTGTGGCCACCGAAGCGACGCTGGTCGATCTTGCCGTCTTCGGTGCGGTTGAACGGTAGACCCATGTTCTCAAGGTCTACGACGGCGTCGATTGCCTCTTTGGCGAGAATCTCTGCCGCGTCTTGGTCGACGAGGTAGTCGCCACCCTTGACGGTGTCGTAGGTGTGCCACTCCCAGTTGTCTTCTTCAACGTTGGCGAGCGCCGCAGCCATGCCGCCCTGCGCCGCACCGGTGTGCGAGCGCGTGGGGTAGAGCTTGGAGATGACGGCAGTCTTGGCGTGCGGGCCAGCTTCAATAGCGGCTCGCATTCCAGCGCCGCCGGCGCCGACGATGACGATGTCGAACTGGTGGTAATGGATTCCGTCAATAACGGTTCCGTCGGCGATGTCGCCGGTGTTGATCGTTGCCAATTAAGATGCCTCACAGATGCTGGCGAGTAGAGCTGGGTCAGCTCCGGCTGGGCAGGGGTCGAAGGTGGTGATGACCAAGGTTCCAAGCAGAATCAGAATTACCGTGGAAGCGGCAATACCTAACAACAGAACCTTGCGCACCTTGGGGTTGGTCGCGTAGTCGTTCACGAGGGTGCGCATTCCGTTGCCGCCGTGGATGAGGGCGAGCCACAACATGAGGCCGTCCCAGACTTGCCAGAACGGGTCGGAGAGCTTTCCGCCGACGAATGCGAAGTCGATGGCTTTGACACCCTCACCGGCAACAAGGTTGACGAAAAGGTGGCCAAAGATGAGAACGATCAACACAACGCCGGAAGCGCGCATATAGATCCATCCCCATTTTTCCCAGTTGATTCCACCGGTGCGGTGGCCACGGGTTGGGGTGCGGGGGGCTTCGATGAGACTCATGCTCAACCTCCGAAGGCGTGCATTAGATGACGGGGGATGAATCCGGCGAGGAGAACCAGCCAGAGTCCGATGACAACCCAGAACATCACGCGCTGGTGCTTGGCACCGAATGCCCAGAAGTCGATCAGGATAATCCGCAGGCCGTTGAAGGCGTGGAAGGCGATTGCGGCAACAAGTGCTAATTCGCCGATTGCCATCAAGGGGCTCTTGTAGGTCTCGATCACCGCGTTGTAGGCCTCAGGACTCACGCGAACGAGCGCGGTGTCGAGAATATGCACGAGGAGGAAGAAGTAGATAGCAACACCGGTAATACGGTGCAACACCCACGACCACATGCCCTCTTTGCCCCGGTACAGGGTGCCAGCAGGTCTCTTGGGTGAGCGAATCTTGGGCGGCGACTGCGGCTCCGCCACTAGGTTACTCGCCGACTTCTCTGGCACGAGGACCCTCCTTGCGGTGTGGGGTCGCGTCCACCGCGACCGATGAGTGTCCGCACAGGCGAACTCTCTCATTCTATTCCCGCGCGGAGGCCCTCGCTTCCCAGTCGACCCTAAATAGCGAGATATCCGGAATGTTTTCGAGAATATTGTGAAACTTAACGAGCCCTACTGGTGATGCAGGGCTGAATCTACTGCGGAAGCGCAGCTGACGACAAGGACTCAGCAAACTGAGCGCCAGATTCCTGTCGCTGATCGATCGCTGCTCGATACCACTCGATTTTCAGAGTGATCCCGTCGAGGTGCTTCTGCTGTTCCGCTAGGTCGCGCACGACGTTTTCGCGGTGCTGCTCGAGCAAGCGCATCCGTTCCGCTGAGGTGTCTTTGCCGCTTCGCACCAGGTCGGCATACTCCCGGATGGTGCGGACGGGCATTCCTGTCCGGCGAAGATGGCCGATGAACTCGACGGCCTTGACATCCATCTCGCGGTAGCGTCGCTGGCCATTAGCTAAGCGGGGTACGACCAGCAGGCCCGCCTTTTCGTAGTAGCGCAGCGTGTGATCGGTGACTCCGGTCGCTTCTGCAACTTCGCCAATGGTGAGTACTCGTTCGTTAGCCGTTGTCATCGTGCCACCTATGTTTCGTCCTAGAGCGCACTCTAAGTCAAGCCATTGTGGGCCTGATGTGCAACGACCTAGCGAGGTACCGGCGCAGGTGTTGCCGCAATTGTTGCTTCGTAGTGCTGTACGAGCTCGGCGCAGATTCCGCTCCATGATTTGCCGAGCACCGTGCGCCGCCCTGCTTCACCCATGCGAGCGCGCAGTGCCGGATCGATGGCGAGTGCCTCTATATAGGCGCGCAACTGATCCTCGTTATCTGCCTCGAAGAGGAACCCGTTGGTGCCGTGGTCGATCAAATCGATAGGGCCCCCAGCGCGAGGTGCCACCACGGGCAAACCAGCCGAGTGCGCTTCTTGCAACGTCTGGCCGAACGTCTCTTCGGTCCCCGTGTGCGCAAAAATATCGAAGGCAGCGTAGGCCGTGGCCAAATCTTCGCCGCCCAGCTTGCCCAACCACGTCACGGGGATGCCGGCAAGCTCTTTCTTGACAAGAGGCACAGAGGAGCCATCTCCGACGATCGCGAGGCGCACCCCCGGGAGGCCCCGAAGCGATCGCAGCCGTTCCACCTGTTTCTCGGGAGCGATGCGTCCCACATACCCCACGACGACTTCACCGTTGGGGGAGAGGCGCTTGCGCAGCTTGGCCGTCGCTGGCGACAGCTTCTTAGCGGGGTGATACATCGTGAGGTCAACACCGCGACCCCAGCGTTCAAGTTTGGTGAGGCCGATGGCGCGCAAATCTGTCATAGCGGTGCTCGACGGGGCAAGAGTGAGCTCAGCACCATCGTGAATCCAGCGCACAATGCGCCAGGCAAGTTTGGTTGCCTGACCGAGGCGGTGTCGACGAGCGTAGCCAGCGACATCCGTCTGGAAAATTGCAACAGCAGGAATGCCAAGACGATTGGCGGACGAGATCGCCTGAGCGCCTAAGAGAAACGGGGCGGCAGCATGCACCACGTCGGGGCGAAAGTCAGCGATCAGTTTGTGAACCTGAGGGTTCGGCAGGCCGACAGGGAATTGGCGATAAGCCAACGCGGGTACGGCATGAACCTTGAATCCCGCATAGGTCTTCGGCGCACCAGCCGATGGGCAAATCACAATGGCCTCATGGCCTTCGGCGCTCAAATAATCGAGCACCTTGAGCACGCTGTTGGTGACGCCATTGACAGTGGGGAGGAAGCTTTCGCTCACAATGGCGACTCGCACAATCAGCACCTCAATCGGTTGACGTGACTCAGACTGTAGAAGGCGCGGATAACCGGCGAGTTAACGGGCGCTGAAGTCTAAGGTGGAGGAATGAGCCCTATTCAGGCACCGTTCGACAACTTCTACAGTGTGATCCCCGCCGGCGGTATCGGGTCACGGTTGTGGCCGCTGTCGCGGGCCGACGCCCCCAAGTTCTTGCACGACCTCACCGGATCAGGCCAGACCTTGCTGCGGGACACCTGGGATCGCCTCGCACCGATCTCCGGTGCAGACCGCATCATGGTCGTCACAGGGCGCGCGCACCGCGCCGCTGTCGAAAAGCAGCTTCCCGAACTCAGCGACCCCAACGTTGTGCTGGAGAGTGAGCCGAAAGATTCTTCCGCAGCGATCGGGCTTGCCGCCGCGATCCTGCTCAAGCGCGACCCCAATGTCATTATCGGATCGTTTGCTGCTGACCATGTGATTCGCGACATCCGAGGCTTTAGGCGCAGTGTTCGCGAATCGATCGCCGTTGCCAACGCTGGCTACATCGCCGCGATCGGTATCACCCCCACTGAGCCGGCCATCGGATTTGGCTACATCTACTGTGGCGAGCCTCTTGAGATAGACGGCGCACCGAGCGCTGTCATGGCGAAGTCGTTCGTGGAGAAGCCCGACTTTGACACGGCGCAGGCCTACGTGGCCAGCGGCAACTATCTGTGGAACGGTGGAATGTTCATCTCGCGCGCCGATGTGTTGCTCGAACAACTCGGCAAAGCTCAGCCCGAATTGTTGGCTGGCCTCACCGAACTCGCTGAGGTGTGGGATACCCCTGAGCGTGGCGCCGTTGTCGATGCCGTCTGGCCGCACCTCGCCAAGATCGCGATCGATTACACGGTGGCCGAACCGGCTGCAGAAGAAGGTCGCCTCGTCGTTATCCCCGGTGACTTCGATTGGGATGACGTCGGAGACTTTGCCTCTATTGCCAAGCTGCATTCGGGAGGCCGCAAATCAGACCTCGCGATTCTCGGCGAAAACGCTCGAGTTTTGGCCGACAAATCGACCGGAGTGGTAATTAGCCAGACTGACCGGCTTATTTCCCTAATTGGGGTAAACGACATTGTCGTAGTCGACACTCCCGACGCTTTGCTGGTTACTACAACTGCGAACGCTCAGCGCGTGAAATCTGTAGTGGATGCTCTAAAAATCTCCGGGCGCAATGATGTCTTGTGACAGCGGCATTTCGCGTTTGTAACCATTCGGCTTCGGCGCTCATATTCGCACAATGGATTCCTTGATTCTTCGGTAGCGTAGGTTCACTATGTTTCGACAATTTCTGTCGAACAGCATCTTGGAGGACACCTTGAGAATCAGCACTCACGGCCGCGCACTCAGCGGCATGGCGCTCATTGCGACGAGCGCACTCGTACTCGCCGGTTGCGCATCAGCACCGGAAGAGACCGAGGCAGGTTCGGGCGAAGCGCTCGACTTCCTTCCTTGCATGGTTTCCGACTCGGGCGGATTCGACGACAAGTCGTTCAACCAGCTCGGTTACGAAGGTATCGAGAAGGCAGCAGACGAGCTCGGTGTCGAATTCAACGCTGTTGAGTCGACCAGCGATGCAGACTACGCACCCAACATTGAGAGCCTCGTTGCTGAAGGTTGCGACCTGATCGTGACGGTTGGATTCAACCTTTCCGCAGCCACCGTTGAGTTTGCTCTCGCAAACCCCGACATCAACTTCGCAATTGTTGATGACGCCGCAGACAACGACTTCGATGGCACGGTCGACGCACCGAACATCAAGCCGATTCTCTTCGACACCGCTGGTGCAGCATTCCTCGCCGGTTACGCAGCAGCAAGCTACTCCACGACCGGTGTTGTCGGAACGTACGGTGGAATGAACTTCCCCACCGTTTCGATCTTCATGGATGGTGCAGCTCAGGGCGTTGAGTACTACAACTCCGAAAAGGGCACTGACGTCACTGTTCGCGGTTGGGACATTGACGATCAGGACGGAACGTTCATCGGTAGCTTCGCGCCCGGTACCGACTCTCGTGCAGCAGCACAGAACCTGATCGACCAGGGTGCAGACGTTCTGCTTCCCGTTGGTGGACCCATCTTCCAGAGCGCGGTTGAGGCAATCCGCGACTCGGGCGATGACATCGCCTTGATCGGTGTAGACGCTGACCTGACCGAGACTGAGACTGCGGCTGCGGACTTGTTCCTCACCTCGATCCTCAAGCAGATCGGCGTTGCCGTTGAAGAAGTTGTGACCGAGGCATCCACGGGAACGCTCGACACCACTGCCTACATCGGAACCCTCGAAAACGGTGGAGTTGGTATCGCGCCGTTCCACGAGTTCGAGTCCAAGGTTGACGCAGGGCTCGAAGCTGAGCTCGTCACCGTCAAGGACGGCATCATTTCCGGTGACATCGCCGTAACGTCGTACCTGAACTAATTAGATAGAACTGAGGGGGCTGGCCTGAGGGTCAGCCCCCTTCGTTTTGGACTAGTCCTCTGAGGCTATTCTTGTGAAACCCGACGACGGCGATGACGCCCGTCACAGTACTGAGGAGAGATTGTGAAGCTTGAGCTGCGAGGTATAACCAAGCGCTTCGGTGACCTAATCGCGAATGACCATATTGATCTCACGGTCGAAGAGGGCGAAATCCATTGCCTTCTCGGCGAGAATGGCGCGGGTAAGTCAACGTTGATGAACGTGCTCTACGGCCTGTATCAGGCTGAGGAGGGCGAGATCCTCATCGATGACGAGGTGCGTCACTTCGCAGGGCCAGGAGACGCCATGCGCTCCGGCATCGGCATGGTGCACCAACACTTCATGCTGATCCCCGTGTTCACGGTCGCAGAGAATGTGGCCCTCGGACACGAAGAGGTCTACGGTCCTGGGCTGTTGAACCTTGAAGCCGCACGAACACTCGTGCGCGATATTTCAGCTCGCTTCGGATTCGACATCGACCCCGATGCCCTCGTCGAAGACTTGCCCGTTGGCGTGCAGCAACGTGTGGAGATCGTCAAGGCTCTCTCTCGCGAAGCGAAGATTCTCGTCTTCGATGAACCGACCGCAGTACTGACACCTCAAGAGACCGACGAGTTCATGGCCATTATGCGCCAGCTCAAGTCCGAAGGTACCTCGATCGTCTTCATCACGCACAAGCTGCGTGAGGTTCGCGAAGTTGCCGACCGCATCACCGTTATCCGTCTCGGCAAAGTAGTTGGCGAAGCCGATCCCAGCGCTGGCAAAGAAGAGCTCGCATCGCTCATGGTCGGGCGCGCGGTTGATCTCACAATCGACAAGGCTCCTGCTCAGCTCACCGAAAACTCCCTCGTTATCGACAAATTGTCGATCGCCGATGAAACCGGCCACCGTGCTGTCAAAGAACTCAGCGTCACGATTCAGGGCGGCGAGATCCTGTGCATCGCGGGTGTGCAAGGCAATGGTCAAACTGAACTGGCCGAAGCATTGCTCGGAATGCAAGAACGGGCATCCGGTTCGATCTCGTTGAATGGCACCGAACTTCTCGGCCTCAACGCGCGCCAGATTCTTGATGCTGGCGTCGGTTACGTGCCAGAAGACCGCACTCTCGACGGCCTAGTCGGAGCCTTCTCGGTTGCCGAGAACCTGATGCTTGACCGTAGCGACGGGGAACCGTTCGTCAAGTACGCCACATTGCAAACGGACGTGCTCAATGAGTTCGCGACCGAGAAGCTCGAGGAATACGACATCCGCGCGCAGAGTATCGGCGAGCTCGTCTCCAAGCTTTCGGGCGGAAACCAGCAGAAGGTTGTTCTCGCTCGAGAGCTGAGCCGCGAACTGTCGCTGTTGGTTGTTTCGCAACCGACACGAGGCCTCGACGTTGGTTCTATCGAGTTTGTTCACGAGCAGATTGTTCGAGTGCGCGACAGAGGCGTTCCCGTAATCGTTGTATCGACTGAGCTTGACGAAGTTGTTTCCCTCGCTGACCGCATTGCGGTCATGTACAAGGGGCAAATTGTTGGAATTGTGCCTGCGGACACCCCGCGCGAAAAACTCGGCCTCATGATGGCTGGCGAACGCATTACGGAGGAGGCAGCATGAGCGAGCCAACACCCCAGAAACCTGAAGATCAGAACGCTGACGACGCAGTCGTAGCAGAGACTGCTACGACCTCGGAGACGAATCAAGACACTGTCCGCTGGACGAATGCGTTCCGCGAAATCGCCTCGGGTAACGCACTTCTGTCGCTGCTCGCGGTTGTCTTGGCGATCCTGATCGGCGGAGTGCTCATTGCGTTCACCGACTCAGACGTTCAAGAGGCGGCCGGTTACTTCTTCGCTCGCCCGGGAGACCTCTTCGCTGCCATTGGTTCCGCCGTCGGTGGCGCCTACCTAGCTCTCTTCCAAGGATCGATCTACGACTTCCGTCGTGACGACTTTCTCTCGGCCATCAAGCCGCTGACACAAACCTTGGTCTTCGCAACGCCACTGATCGCCGCCGGCCTCGGTGTCGCCATCGCATTCCGTGTCGGTCTGTTCAACATTGGTGGCCGCGGTCAGATCATCGTCGGTGCCGCATTTGCGGGTTACGCGAGCTTCGCGTGGGATCTTCCCATCGTCATCCACGTCACTGTTGCTGTGATCATGGGAATCATCGGTGGTGCCCTCTGGGGTGCGATTGCTGGCCTCTTGAAAGCTCGCACCGGCGCTCACGAGGTGATCGTCACGATCATGCTCAACTACGTTGCCTACTACCTAATCAGCTTCTTGCTGCGTACCGACCTGCTCAAGAACCCTGGTTCCAACAACCCGAAGACACCACCGGCAGCAGAAAATGCGATTCTGCAGCCCATCTTCGGCGACGGGTTCAAGCTGCACTGGGGCTTCGTGCTCGTGGTTGCCGCGACCGTTGTGGCCTGGTGGCTCATCGACCGCTCTAGCCTCGGTTTCAAGTTCCGCGCTGTGGGGCTCAACCCTCACGCGGCTCGCGTCGCCGGCGTCAAGGTTGAGCGCATCTACATCTACGTCATGCTGATTGCAGGTGGCTACGCCGGTCTCGCTGCGAGCACCGAGGTACTCGGAACGACCACGAGCGGGTTCACCTCTGGGGTCGATGCGGGAATTGGCTTCGACGCCATCACCGTTGCTCTCCTCGGGCGTTCAACCCCCTGGGGAACCTTCGCTGCCGGCCTCCTCTTCGGCGCCTTCAAAGCCGGCGGATTCACCATGCAGGCTTCGCAGGGCATCCCGATTGACATCGTTCTCGTCGTTCAGTCGCTCATCGTTCTGTTTATCGCAGCTCCGCCACTCGTACGAGCTGTATTCCGACTGCCGCAACCCGGCGCTCGCGCAAAGAAGGTGCTCAGCTAATGACTTTCACTACAACTTCTGAGGGTAAAAGCCACGCGGGATCGAAGATCGATCGTCGCAGCTGGAAGCTTCCCATCGCCTTCGCGATTGTGTCGCTTATCTCCGGCGTACTCTTCATCGGATTCGCTGAGGATGCGCCCACCGGGTTCAACCTCTCCACGGGTACTGACCTGTTCCAGCTGCCAGTCGTGCACTTGCCCGCTCTCGCGACCGGTGTCGTTGTCACGATCCTGACCGCGCTCATTGCGGTCGGCTCCGCGTTCATGATTTCGCAGGATCGTTCTGTGCCGAAGTGGATTCCGATCGTGGGTGCGATTCTCGCTCTCACCGGCTTCCTCACGTGGGCTGCTGCGGATGAAACGCTGCGCGTTCCTGAACTCCTGGCTGGTTCTCTCGTGCTCGCCGTTCCGCTCGTGTTCGGTGCTCTCGGTGGCGTCATCTCTGAGCGCGTCGGTGTTGTCAACATCGCGATCGAAGCCCAACTGTTGGCAGGTGCGTTTGTCTCCGCCGTCGTCGGAACCCTCACGGGCTCCGCTTTCGCGGGACTTTTCGCTGCCGCTATCGCTGGAATGCTCGTGTCGTTCTTGCTCTCGGTCTTCGCGATCAAGTACCTCGTGAACCAGATCATTGTCGGTGTCGTCATCAACGTTCTGGTTTCTGGACTCACCGGATTCCTGTACTCGACGTGGCTCACAGAGAACCCCGAGCAACTGAACAATCCCGCCGGATTCTCGACCCTGTCGATTCCGCTGCTGAGCGGCATCCCGATCATCGGACCGGTGCTCTTCAAGCAGACACTGATCGTCTACATGTTGTACGTCATCGTGGCTGTGGTTGCGTTCGCGCTGTACCGCACTCGCTGGGGACTGCGGCTGCGTGCTGTCGGCGAGCACCCCAAGGCTGCTGACACCGTCGGTATCAACGTGACGCGTACCCGCTTCTGGAACGTAGCCCTTGCTGGCGCGATCGCCGGTCTCGGTGGAGCGTTTATCACGCTGAGCCAGACGGGCCAGTTCGGCAAAGACGTCACAGCGGGCGCCGGCTTTATCGCTCTCGCCGCCGTGATCTTTGGCCGCTGGGACCCGATCAAGGCAACGCTCGCCGCGCTGCTCTTCGGCTTCGCCAGCAACCTGCAGAACGCCCTGAGCGTTGTTGGTTCGCCGGTACCGAGCGAGTTCATGCTCATGCTGCCCTACGTGGTGACAATCATCGCTGTCGCCGGTCTGGTCGGAAAGTCCAGGCCGCCAGCAGCATCCGGAACACCATACATAAAGGGGTAACGCTATGACGATCGAGCCGCAATCTATTGACTGGGATGCGCTGAGGCTCGTCGCCAAAGATGCACTCACCCACGCCTACGTTCCCTATTCGAAGTTCCCGGTCGGCGTCGCCGCAATTGTCGACGACGGCCGGGTAATTTCGGGTGCGAATGTTGAGAACGCCTCCTATGGTCTGACGCTGTGCGCCGAATGTTCCATGGTTTCTGCGTTGCACATGACTGGGGGCGGCAAGCTTGTTGCTTTCACGTGCGTCGACGGCAAAGGCAATGCCCTTATGCCGTGCGGACGTTGCCGCCAACTGCTGTTCGAGCACTCTGCCGAAGGCATGCTGCTCGAAACAGTGTCTGGTATCAAAACGATTGACGAAGTAATTCCCGACGCGTTCGGGCCACGCACCCTTGAGGAGTACCGCGGTGAATAACAGTGCAGAAGCCAAGCAGGTCGAACGTTTCGACGCAGTAGACCTCATCCACACCAAGCGTGACAAAGGTGTGCTCAGTACCGACCAGATCAACTGGCTCGTGGATGCCTACACTCGCGGTTACGTCGGCGACGAGCAGATGGCTGCCATGACCATGGCCATCTTCATCAACGGTATGGAGCGCGAAGAGATCCGCGACCTCACTCTGGCCATGATCGCTAGCGGCGAGACGCTGAGCTTCGAGGGACTGGGCAAGCCAACGACCGACAAGCACTCGACCGGTGGTGTTGGCGACAAGATCACCTTGCCGCTCGCCCCTCTCGTGGCGTCGTTCGGTGTTGCCGTTCCGCAGCTTTCGGGCCGCGGTCTTGGCCACACGGGTGGCACCCTTGACAAGCTTGAGAGCATCCCCGGGTGGCGTGCCGACCTCAGCAACGAAGAGTTTTACGCCCAGCTGCGCGGCGTCGGTGGAGTTATCTGTGCTGCCGGTTCAGGTCTTGCTCCAGCCGACAAGAAGTTGTATGCCCTTCGCGACATCACCGGAACTGTCGAAGCTATTCCGCTGATCGCATCCTCGATCATGAGCAAGAAGATCGCTGAAGGAACGTCGGCCCTCGTGCTCGATGTGAAGTTCGGCTCTGGTGCTTTTATGAAGGATGCCGACCGCAGTCGCGAACTCGCTGAAACGATGGTTCGCTTGGGTAAAGACGCGGGCGTCAAGACTGTCGCGCTGCTCACCAACATGAATGTTCCCCTCGGTCTCACCATTGGTAACGCCAACGAGGTGCGCGAATCTGTTGAGGTTCTTGCCGGCGGCGGCCCCTCCGACGTGCGTGCGCTGACGGTGGCACTTGCCCGCGAAATGCTGGCTCAGGTCGGTCACGAAGACGCGGATGTTGAAGCTGCTCTCGACAACGGCCAGGCGATGGATGCCTGGCGCGGCATGATCTCTGCCCAGGGCGGAGACCCCGACGCTGCCTTGCCGCAGCCGAAGGAAAGCCACGTTGTTGTCGCGGATCGCGATGGTGTTCTCGTGGAACAAGAAGCTCTGCCGTTCGGTGTTGCTGCGTGGCGTCTGGGTGCCGGTCGTGCTCGCAAGCAGGATCCGGTGCAGCACGCCGCCGGCATCGACTTGCATGCCAAGCCGGGCGACGCTGTGCGTAAGGGTGAGCCGTTGTTCACGATGCACGCGGATGAGCCTGCTCGCTTCGAGCGTGCACTTGAGTCGCTCGAGGGTGCGTACCGCATCGGCGATGCCGGGGACACCATCCACGATGGTGGCCCGCTTATTGCTGGGCGCATCGATTAGCGCACGCCCCTGCATTCTGGCTTTGTAAGCTGAACGGTGGGTCTCATCCGCTGACGTAATGTTGTCTCAATGACGACCGCGGATGAGACCGCCGCCAGTGCTGATCCGGCACTGAGTGGCGCACAAAGTACCGAAGCCGAAGCCGCACACTCGGCTAAGTGGCGTGCCTTCTGGGTGTGTGTTGTGGTCGCCGCAATCACGATCCTTGATCTCTCGAAGGTCAACGTGGCCCTTCCGTCGATCGAGGATGCTCTCGGCGCAACATCCACTCAACTGCAGCTCATCGTGTCGGGCTATGTTCTGACCTTTGGCCTTGTGCTGGTGCCTGCGGGCAGGCTCGGCGATCAGCGTTCGCGCAAAAAGTTGTTTCTCGTAGGGCTGACACTCTTCACCCTCGCTAGCATCGCGTGTGCGCTTGCCCCGAATGCAACCCTGCTGCTGGTGTTCCGCCTGCTGCAGGGAGTGGCGGCTGGAATTCAGATGCCTCAGGTCATTGGCCTTATTCAGCAGTTGTTTCGCGGGCCCGAGCGCGGCCGTGCTTTCGGTCTCTTCGGCGCGATGATCGGTGTCGCTACAGCGTTCGGTCCGACGCTCGGCGGGTTGATGATCGCGATTGGCGGTGCTGATGACGGCTGGCGTTACATCTTCTGGATGAACGTGCCCCTCGGCATCATTGCTCTCGTTCTGGCGTGGCGCATTCTCCCGGCGACCTCTAAAGCCGGCTACGAACGCCTCAGCCTCGACCCGGTCGGTATCGCGATCTTCGGGGTAACGGTGCTGGCGCTAATGTGGCCGTTCCTCTTCACGACGGGCGCTCCGACGGATGACCCGAACCGTTGGTGGTTGCTGGTGCTCTTTGTGCTTTCTGCCGCAGCGTTCGTTGCCTGGGAGCGGCGCTACGCCGCAGCGGGACGGGCGCCGCTGGTGCCGCTTCAGCTGTTCCGCGTCAGCTCGTTCCGCAACGGGACGATGCTCGCTACCGTCTACTTCGCGGCAATGCCGGCGATGTTCCTCATGACGACGCTCTACTTGCAGTTGGGGCTCGGCCTCGAGCCCGTGTTCGCCGGCATGGTGACGATCGGTTTCGCGCTCACGAGCGCGGTGTCGTCGTGGCGCGGCGGCATCCTTGTCGAACGTTATGGCCGCTCGCTCGTGGTCGTGGGGCTTGCTATCTTGCTCGTCGGGCTCGGGCTTCTCATGGCGGCCGCGATTCTGACTCCGCCCGAGCTAACGCCTTACGTAATGGCGGCAGCACTGATCGTCGGTGGCACCGGCGGTGGGCTCGTTGTTTCACCGAACCAGACGCTCACGCTGCACGACATCTCGCCTGTGGAGGGCGGCCTGGCGGGATCCGTGGGTCAACTTGGCCAACGCATCGGCACGGCAATCGGCACCGCCGTAGCGCTCTCGTTGTTCTACTCCACGCTCTATAACGAGCGCAACAGCGGCGAGAGCACTGTCGAGCTGTACCACCACGCTTACGGCACCGGGATGCTCGCCACGACGCTGTTCTTCTCGATCGCGATGCTTATCGGCGTTGTTGATCTTGGTGCGCGCAAACGTCGCGCCCGCGCGCTCGCAAGCGCTTAGACCTGGGCTCTGCGTGGTGCCGCGTGCTCGCTAGAGCTGCGGGTCACCGATGCGCTCAAGCGCGTCGACAACAAGACCCCAGAACTTGGCGTGATCGAGGTTGCGCGCGACCTGAGTGGTGCAGTCAGCGGGAGCCGGAGCGCGGAAATCAGCCACCGTCATGCCGAGCGTGAGCGTGCCGGCGAGCTCGACATCCAGCGGAACCTTCACGACCTCCATCACGGTCGGGTCGATGACGAAGGCGACGGCGCAGGGGTCATGCACGGGCGGGTGGTCGAAACCTTGCGCGTCGCGGTAAGTCTCGCCGAAGAATTCGAGCAGCTCGCCGACGAAGCGAGCCGGGCCGGTGCCCACGGCCGCGATGGAGGCCGCAACTTCATCGGTAGCGAGAGCCTCGTGAGTGAGGTCGAGACCAACCATCGTGAGGGGCCAGCACTCGTTGAAGACGATGTGGGCGGCTTCGGGGTCAATGACGATGTTGAATTCGCTGGTTGCGCTCCAGTTGCCGACGTTGACGCCGCCACCCATGAGGACGACCTGCTTGACGCGCTCGGCGATGCGCGGCTCCTTGCGCACGGCAAGAGCGATATTGGTGAGGGCGCCGGTAGGCACGAGAGTGACGGTGCCGGGTTCGTGGGCCATAACGGTGTCAATGATGAAGTCGACAGCGTGCCGGGCATCCAACTCGATAGTGGGATCGGGAAGAACGGGGCCGTCAAGGCCCGACTCCCCGTGGATCGATTCAGCAACCTCGATCTGGCGCACGAGGGGACGGTGCGCTCCGCGAGCGAACGGCACATCGGTGATGCCGGCGACTCGCGCGATGGCGAGTGCGTTGCGGGTGACTTTTTCGATGGTCTGATTGCCCATGACGGTGGTGACACCGAGGAGTTCGATGTCGGGGTTGCCGTGCGCGAGCAGGAGGGCGATCGCGTCGTCGTGCCCGGGGTCGCAGTCGAGAATAATTTTTTCAGCCATAACGAAAAGCATATATGAAAACACCGTTCATATATGTAGAGTGAAGATATGACAAATGATCTTATTGAGGGTGCTGCTGCCCGGTTGCTCTGGGTGAGATCTCGCATGCCGTTGCTCGCCGAAGTACGAGAGTGGTTCGAGCAAACGAAACCGTTCGCTGGGCACCGCATCGGCATGGCAATGCACCTTGAGCCGAAGACCGCAGTGCTGCTTGAGACCCTGAAGGCCGGGGGAGCGGAGATCGTAGCGACCGGCAATCTTGGGTCGACGCAGGACGATGTTGTTGCCTATTTGCGGTCGCACGGAATGACGATTTTTGGTGCCCGCGATGACTCTGAGTGCGAATACGAAGCGCACATTCGGAACGTGGTGGAGTCGAAACCAGACATCATCCTCGACAACGGCGCCGGCCTGGTTGCTCGTCTCGTTGAACTCGGGGAGACCGAGAGCATCGTCGGCGGCACAGAGGAAACCACCTCAGGAAGTTACCGGCTGCGCGAGGAACTCGCTGAGCACATCAATATTCCCATCATCGTTATCGACGACAACCCGCTGACTGTGATCAACGAGAACAAGCATGCGGCAGGTCAGTCAGTCGTTGAGAGCTTCATGCGCGTCACGAACGTCATGGTCTCTGGACGCCGCTTTGTGGTGGTTGGCTACGGGTGGTGCGGTCGCGGTGTGGCGCATTACCTTCGTGCGTTGGGCGGCAAGGTCGCTGTCGTGGAAGTTGATGAGATTAAGGCCCTTGAGGCAGCACTTGATGGCTATCGAGTGGCAAGTGTGTTCGACCTCGCAGGCTGGGGCGAGGTTTTTATCACGGCTACCGGCCATCCGCAGGTTCTGACTACCGACTTCTTCGAGGTTGTCGCAGACGGAGCGATGCTCGTGAACTGCGGTCACTTCGACTGGGAAATCGACGTGCTGGCTCTGCGCGATATGGCGACGAGCACGACAGTGATCGACGATGTAATCGAGCGAATTGACCTCCCGAGAAACCGCCACGTCACCCTGCTCGCAGACGGCCGCATGATCAATCTGGCGGGGCGCGCGCCTCGGGGCAACTCGATCGAATCGATGGATCTCGGATTTCTGCTTCAAGCGCTGTCGCTTGAACGTATTGCGACAGCGGCAGGCACGCTCGAGCCGGGTGCGCAACCTGTGCCCGACAGCATTAACCGCGAAGCGGCCCGCCGGATGCTCGCCGCAATGAAAGCGGACCTCTAATGGCGAGCGCCCCCGAGTACACCGCTCCCGCCCTTGACAAGGGGCTCGACATTCTCGAACTGCTCGCTGAGACCTCGGGCGCCCTCAGCCAGTCGGAGATCGCCGAAGCCACCGGTCGCAGTATCGGTCAGATCTTTCGAGTGCTGTCGACGCTCGAGCGTCGCGGCTACGTGTTCCGCGACAAGCAATCGGGGCTCTACACGCTGGCTATGAAGCTGCTCGAGCTTGCGCACCGGCATCCGCCGCTCCGGGGGCTGGTCAGCATCGCGCAACCCATCATGCAGGTGTTGGCGGAGCAGGCTCGACAATCGTGCAACCTTGCGGTGTTGGATGGCAGCGAAGTACGCGTAGTCGCTCAAGTGGAGTCGCCAGCCGACTTCGGCTTTCGAGTGCGCGTCGGGGCGGCATTCGATCTGGCAACGACGGCGACGGGTGCGGTGCTTTCGGCAACGTCGCCACAGGCCGCTGACGCCGTTGTGCGGGCTGACACGATGCATCCGGGAATCACGGATGTTGTGGCGCCAATCCTGGGCGCGAGGGGCACTGTGGTGGCTGCCCTCACCGTGCCGTATGTGGCGATTGCTTTCAGCGAAGTGGATGCGGATCGGGTACAAGAATTAGCCTCCGCCGCCGCAAAAGAAATCTCGGGGCTGCTCAGTGGGGAAGCTTTCACGGGATCGTAACGCCATCCAGCGTAGGCACAGCGCGCTTTCAGCGTGATGCACGGTAGATTTAGAGGCATGAACGCCGCTGTTGAACACTTTTTGATGCCCGGAGGTGGCGCGAGCATTACCGCGCTTCCCAAGGTTTCCCTCCACGATCACCTCGATGGAGGGTTGCGGCCTCAGACCATCGTTGAACTTGCCGACGAGGTCGGCTATGCGCTCCCCGAGAATGACTCGGAGGCGCTGAAATCATGGTTTGCGACTCAGGCCGATTCCGGCTCGCTCGTGAACTACCTTGCGACTTTCGACGCCACTATCGCCGTCATGCAGACGACGGAAGGCCTCCAGCGGGTCGCCCGCGAGTTCGTGGAAGACCTTGCCGATGATGGTGTCATTTATGGCGAAATCCGTTGGGCACCGGAACAGCACTTGCAGAAGGGGCTCGACCTCGATCAGGTTGTCACCGCCGTGCAAGAAGGCTTGGAGCAGGGCGTGGATGCCGTGCGCTCGAGCGGCCGCAGCATCCGGGTGGGGCAGTTGCTATCTGCCATGCGCCAGACCGATCGCGGTACCGACATCGCCGAGCTGGCAATCCGTCACCGCGACCGCGGAGTTATCGGTTTCGACATCGCCGGCCCTGAAGCAGGGTTCCCGCCGAGTCGCCTCCGTGGTGCGTTCGACTTGCTCGCGCACAACTTCATTCCTGCCACCGTTCACGCGGGGGAGGCGGATGGCCTCGACAGCATCCGCAGTGCCCTCTTTGACGGTCGCGCGCTTCGTCTGGGGCACGGCGTTCGCCTGGCCGAAGACATCACGATCGCCAACGAAGACGACGAGAACACCTATGTGACGCTCGGCGACTTGGCACAGTGGGTGAAGGATCGCGAGATTGCGCTCGAACTGAGCCCGTCATCCAACCTCCAGACCGGTGCCATCGAGCAGTGGGGCGACGAAATTATCGATCACCCCTTCGACTTGCTTTATCAGCTCGGATTCCGCGTCACGGTCAACACCGACAACCGCCTCATGAGCGCCACGACTCTCAGTCGCGAACTCTCGTTGCTCACTGAAGCGTTCGGGTATGACCTCACGGACCTTGAGGTCTTCCAACTCAATGCTGCTGCTGCGGCATTCTTGCCCATTGAAGAACGCGAAGAGCTTTCCGAGGCCATCAGCGTCGGTTTCGAGAGAGCGTAGTTATGTCCCTTCCTCCGCTGCCCGAATCAGCGATAGAAATTGACGCCTTCGCAGCCGACTGGCGTGCCGCCGTTCGGCTGTCTGGCGAAGCCCTCGTGCGCTCTGGCGCGGCCAAGCCGGGCTATGCCGACGAGATGATTCGTATGATCGACAACCACGGCCCCTACGTGGTGATCGCGCCCGGCCTTGCGCTGGCTCATGCTCGCCCTGGCCCGCAAGTGATCGCGAACGGACTCTCGGTTGTCACCCTGAGAGAGCCCGTGCGGTTTGGTCACGCTCATAATGATCCCGTTCGAGTGGTGCTCGGTCTCGCTATTTCTGAAGCGGGCGCACACTTGGCAGCGGTCGCCGCAGTCGCTAACATCTTCAATGACTCCTCGGCGATAAACGAGCTTGCGGCCGCAACGAGTGCCGCCGAGGTGCAACGCATCATGGGAGTGAACCCGTCGTGAAAATCGTGACCATCTGTGGTGCTGGTATCGGCAGTTCTGGTGTGCTCAAGGTCAACGCAGAACGAGCGTTGCGCGCGCTTGATCTCGAAGCCACCGTAGTGGCTGCTGAAGTGAGCACCGTTCGCACGGTTGCCGCGGATGCTCAGATCATTCTCACGACGCAAGAATTCGTAGAAGCGATTGGCAAGACCAACGCCGATGTCATTGTGATTGTGAATCTCTTTGACACATCGGAGCTCACTCAAAAACTAGAGGACGCCCTCGGCTGAGCCGAGAACGCCCTCTTCACGTTTCTCCGCGCACTTCCCTTCGGCAGCTGCGCAGCGCACCGCGCAGCGGTTCTAGCCGAGAATCTCGTGCATGCTCGCTTCAAGCTGGCTTGCGACCGCTTCGGCCGCAGCCTGACGCTCGGCTCCCTCGCCCGACGTACTCGAGGCATCCACATAGAACTTGAGTTTGGGTTCGGTGCCGCTGGGGCGCACGATGACTCGTGCTCCGCCCTCGAACTGCATGCGAACGATGTTGCTTGGCGCGAAGCCGTCGACACCATTCTCGAAGTCATCAAAGGAAGTAACCGTGATGCCGCCGACGGTGGAGGGGGCATTGGTACGCAAGCGCGTCATCGTCTCGCCGATTTCTGAAATCTTGGCGAAGCGCAGCGAAACCTGACGGGAGGCGAAGGCGCCGAACCGCGCCGCGAACTCGTCGAGACGATCGAGCACCGTTTTGCCTTCGGCCTTGAGCTCAGCAGCCATTGAGAGAAAGTCGACCGACGCCGAAATGCCGTCTTTGTCGCGCACCTTGTCGGGATCAACCAGGTAGCCGAGTGCTTCTTCGTAACCAAACACCAGGCCGTCAACGCGGGAGATCCACTTGAAGCCGGTAAGGGTATCTGTGTAATCCAGGTCGTAGCCCGCAGCGATCGCGCGCAGTGCGGGAGACGAGACGATGGATGCCGCGAGAACGCCAGTGCCGTTGGCGCGTTCTGCCGCGCGCCATCCCAGCAGAATTCCCACGTCGTTTCCGCTCAACCGACGCCATTCGCCATCGCGACCGGGCACAGCCACCGCAAGGCGGTCGGCGTCAGGATCGTGGGCGATAGCGAGATCGGCGCTGACTTCGCGTGCTTTCGCGAAGCTGAGATCCATGGCGCCTGGCTCTTCGGGGTTGGGGAAGGCGACGGTGGGGAACGCGGCGTCGGGGTGCGCTTGTTCTTCGACAAGGGCGGGGGCGGTGAATCCGGCCTTCTCATAGACGGCCTCGCTGGTTTCCCAACCAACGCCGTGCATGGCGGTATACGTGTAGACGACGTCTTTGACGGGGCCGGCGAGGGCTGCCGTGCGGGCAATGTATTCGTCAACAACACCATCGTCGGTGGTGACGAAATCGGTAGAGCGGGGAAGGTCAACAATCGAGCCCTTGGCTACGAGGTCAATCGCGTGGGCAATATCAGCGTCGGCTGGCGTCACGATCTGTGAACCGTGGTTGTCGCCGCCCAGATACACCTTGTAGCCGTTGTCGATGGCCGGGTTGTGGCTGGCTGTCACCATCACGCCAGCACTCACATTGAGGTGACGCACCGCAAAGGCGAGCACGGGCGTGGGCAGCAGTCGCGGCAACAGGATCGCGCGCACACCGGCGCCCGCCATGATCGTTGCAGTGTCGCGAGCGAACACTTCAGAATTGATGCGACCGTCATAGCCGATCACAATGCTCGGGCTGAGCTCATGGGTGAGCAAATAGGCGGCAAGTCCCGCAGCCGCCTGAGTGACCAACACTCGGTTCATGCGGTTCGGGCCGGCACCCAGCTCGCCGCGTAACCCAGCAGTGCCGAACGCGAGCCGCGAATCGAAGCGGTCATGCAGGCCAGCGATAGCGGCCTCGTCGCCGTTGGCGGCATCCGTAATCAGAGCTTCGAGTTCGGTGTGGGTGACAGCGTCGGGATCTTGCTCGAGCCACGCGTTGGCAGCGGCAATCAGTTCGTCGGTGCTGAGAATTTCGGTGCTCATAGTGCGGTCACAATCTGGGCGAGAAGGCTGCTGATTTGTACTTCAGCATCCTTGCCCGCCTGAATCACTTCTTCGTGGCTGAGGGGAGTGGACTGGATGCCGGCAGCAAGGTTGGTGATGAGGGACATTCCTAAGATTTCCATGCCAGCCTGGCGCGCGGCAATCGCTTCGAGAGCCGTGGACATTCCGACGATGTCACCGCCGATGGTCTTGGCCATCTGCACTTCGGCCGGGGTCTCATAGTGCGGGCCGCGGAACTGCGTGTACACACCCTCGTCGAGGCTCGGGTCGATCGATTTCGCGATCTCGCGCAGGCGCTTGCTGTAGAGATCGGTGAGGTCGATGAACGTCGCACCCTCAAGGGGGGAGTCGGCGGTGAGGTTGAGGTGGTCGCTGATGAGCACCGGGGTGCCGGGCTTCCAGGTTTCTTTGATGCCACCGGCACCGTTGGTGAGGATCATGGTTGTCGCGCCAGTGGCGGCAGCGGTGCGCACGGAGTGAACAACGCGGCGTACGCCGTGGTTCTCGTAGTAGTGGGTGCGAGCACCGATCACGAGGGCGCGCTTGCCGCTTGGCAACAGGATTGATCGCAGGGTGCCGACGTGGCCTTCAAGGGCAGGCTTGGAGAAACCGGGGATGTCCGAGGCCGGAATCGT
This sequence comes from Salinibacterium sp. NK8237, assembly GCF_015864955.1. Classification (NCBI taxonomy): domain Bacteria; kingdom Bacillati; phylum Actinomycetota; class Actinomycetes; order Micrococcales; family Microbacteriaceae; genus Salinibacterium; species Salinibacterium sp. NK8237. Next base: position 313,784 of record NZ_JADYWE010000002.1, read on the forward strand.
GGCGGTAGTTTCGCCGATCAGGTCGGCCGCTTTGCCCCACCCGCTTCCGAGCGTGAGGGCAATGTCGTGCTTCTCGACTCCGGTCGCGGCTGCGATTGCTGCAGCGGCGTCTTTCGCGACCGCGAACGGGTCTGCGGTGGGGTCGTCGAGGGGGTTTGTGAGGGGCGACTGTGACATGCGTTCAACTCTAAACGCTGGGGACTGCGACTCACCGGTGCATCGAGCGCGAATGTGAGCAGGGCACTGCGCGTGACGCGGGCGATTCGGTCCGCGCCGCGCACTAACTCCCACGTGGGAGGGTGTGGTTTGTCGCTGAGGCAGAACCGCGAGAGAATTGCTGCATGGCCTATGAGTTCGAGCGCACCCAACGAATTGCAATACTCGGCGGTGGCCCTGGCGGCTACGAAGCAGCCCTTGCGGGAGCGCAACTGGGCGCGGAGGTGACCCTCGTTGAACGCGAAGGTGTTGGCGGCTCTGCCGTGCTCACCGATGTGGTGCCGTCGAAGACGCTGATCGCCACTGCTGAGGCAACCAACGCGATTCGGGATGCCGCAGAGCTGGGCGTGCAGTTCTACTCTCGCTCCGATTCCGGTCGTGCCGTTCGCCCCGAAATCACCGTGAACCTTGCCGCCGTCAACGCGCGTCTCATGCGCCTTGCCCAGCAACAGTCAGACGACATGAAGTCGCAACTCATCAAGGCCGGCGTGCGCATCATCCACGGTGAAGGCCGCCTCGATGGCCCCCAGCGACTTGTCGTCTCGACCGGCAAGGGCAAAGCGGGAACAGACTTCGATGAAGTGGATGCCGACACTGTTATTGTCTCGGTCGGTGCCCGCCCGCGCGTGCTCGATTCCGCAATGCCCGATGGCAAGCGCATCCTCACCTGGACGCAGCTTTACACTCTTACCGAAACCCCCAAACACCTCATCGTGGTCGGTTCTGGTGTCACCGGTGCCGAGTTTGCCTCGGCCTACACCGCGCTCGGCGCCAAAGTCACCCTGATTTCCTCGCGAGACCGCGTGCTGCCCGGGGAAGACGAAGATGCCGCCCGCGTTATCGAAGACGTGTTCAAGCGCAACGGTATGACCGTGCTCTCCAAGTCGCGGGCCGAATCGGTCACCACCACCAAAGATGGCGTGATTGCGACGCTCAGCGACGGACGAACGGTCGAAGGCAGTCACTGCCTCATGGCCGTTGGTTCGCTGCCGAATACTGAAGGTCTTGGACTCGAAGAAGCTGGTGTGCAACTGACCGAGTCTGGTCACATCCGCGTCAACCGGGTTGCCCGCACCTCAATGCCGTCGATTTATGCGGCCGGTGACTGTTCAGACTTCTTCCCGCTCGCCTCGGTCGCTTCCATGCAGGGCCGCACCGCTGTATTCCACGCGATGGGCGACGGCGTGACTCCGATCGAACTGCGCAACGTGGCATCCAACATTTTCACTCAGCCTGAGATCGCTACCGTCGGCTGGTCGCAAAAACAGATCGAAGATGGGCTCGTTCAGGGCACGATCTACAAATTGCCGCTCGCCTCAAACCCGCGCGCCAAAATGATGGGCATCAAAGACGGCTTCGTGAAGCTCTTTGCTCGCACCGGCTCGGGCACGGTGATCGGTGGCGTGATCGTTGCCCCCAACGCTTCCGAGCTCATCGTCTCGATCGCGCTCGCGGTAGAGCACCGTCTCACCGTCGACCAAATGGCTCGCGCGTTCTCCGTGTACCCGTCACTGACGGGCAGCATTACGGATGCCGCTCGCGCGATGCACGTCGTCGACCAGTAACAAGACGCCCTAAACGCCGATTTCTTTGTCGGATGCTGCGTCTTCTTTGAGTTCAAGAACGTGTTCGACGAGTTTCGTCGCGGTTTGTTCGTCGAGCACGAGGTCGGTGATGACGCCCGCCCGGAGCGCTGCAAGCAGCGGCACGACCTTGTTATCGCCCGCGACACCGCAGATGCGACGGGGGATAGAGCGCAGCTCCGCCGGGGTTGGGCCGGTTGCACGTGCGTTCATCGAGAGGTCTTGGTAGGTGCCGTCTTCTCGCAAGAAGATGGTGCAGACGTCGCCCACGATGCCTTCACGATCGAGCGTGGCGATGTCTTGGGGCTCGAGGTAGCCCGCGGAGTAGACATGACTGGGCACCTCGCCGGCGATGGCACCGATCGAGAAGAGCGCGATGTCGGCACGCCGCTGGTAGTCGAGCACGCGCACGATCGACCTCTCCGACCACATGGCGTTGCGAGTTTCTGCATAATCGAAGAAGGCGGGCACGGGGAAAAGGTGCACTTGGGCGTCGAAAGCGTCGCCGAAGCTGGCAATGAGGTTGCCCGCATATTCGACCCCTGAGGTGCGAACATTGGCGGCACCGTTGAGCTGCACTACCGCGCTTCCGCGAGTGGGCTTCTTGCCCAGGTACTTGGAGATTGCGGCCAAAGTTGTGCCCCAGGCGACCCCCATAATCATGTCGGAGTCGAACCAACTGGTGACTATTCTGGCGGTGGAGCGGGCGACCTGATCGAGCCGTTCCGCCTCATCCGCGAGGTCAGCAACAGGCACAACGTGGGTCTCGACGTCGAAGTAGCCCTCGATCTTTTTTGCGAGGCCTGGACCGCGCGTGGGAGTGGGGCGCAGCGTGATCTCGACGAGACCACTGTCGCGGGCATCGCGGAGCAGCCGAGACACGCTTGAGCGTGACATATGCAGGTGGTTGGCGATGGCGTCCATCTTGATGTCTTGCAAGTAATACATCGATGATGCCGACAGCATTGCCTCTTCGCGTTCCATGCTGTCCATCCTTGCACGTTCGTGCAGATGTGATGCTCAGTTTGTCATTCGCTATGAGAAAAGTAATACGCTGCTGAAAGTGACTCGTGAACGACGATTCGCAGCCGCCGCTGGCGGAACCACCACCACACGTGAAAAGAGTTTTGTTCATGGTTGATCAGTCCCTGACCCGCGAAACCCGCGACAGTGCTATCCAGCGGCTCGTTGATAGTGTGCAGCCTGGTCACGAGCTCGATGTGCTCGTCATCGGTGGTGGAATCACCGGCGCCGGAATCGCCTTGGATGCCGCAACCCGCGGACTCGACACCGTCGTTGTCGAAGCTCAAGACTGGGCCGCTGGATCCTCCAGCCGCGCCAGCAAACTTATCCACGGCGGACTGCGTTACCTGCAGATGCTCGACTTCAAGCTTGTGCACGAAGCGCTAACCGAACGCGATCTGCTGCTGACCAACGTGGCACCGCACCTCGTGCGCCCACTGCCCTTCCTCTACCCACTGCGTCACCACGTGTGGGAGCGCGCCTTCGTCGGTGCCGGTATTGCCCTCTATGACGTGCTCGCTTCTGTCACTGTCAAGAGCACCACGGGTAAGCGAAGCGTTCCCTGGCACCGCCACCTCTCGCGCAAGCAACTCGCAGCGCGTTTTCCCGGTCTCGCCCACGACGCCGCGGTTGGCGCGATTGAGTACTGGGACGCCAACGTCGATGACGCTCGCTATGTTGTGAGCGTTATTCGCACTGCCTCTGCCCACGGCGCAGCAGCGGCCAGCCGCGTCCAGGTAATCGAAATCACTCAGAATGATCAGGGCGTCGTCGACGGTGCCGTCATGATCGACCTCGAAACCGGAAAGACCTTCCCGGTGCGCGCCAAAGCCGTCATCAACTCCACGGGCGTGTGGACCGGCGAGACTCAAGAGCTCGCCCACGAAACAGGCGGCCTCACTGTGCTGGCCTCCAAGGGCATCCATATTGTTGTTCCCCGTGAACGTATCAAGGGCGAAGCTGGACTGATCTTGCAGACGTCCAAGAGCGTGCTCTTCGTGATCCCGTGGTCACGCTACTGGGTGATTGGCACCACAGACACCCCGTGGAAAGAGAACCTGCTGAACCCGACGGCCACCGCCGACGACATTGACTACGTCATTGCAGAAGCCAATGCAGTGCTCGCTAACCCCATCGACCGCACCGACGTGATCGGCACGTGGGCGGGCCTTCGCCCTCTGCTGCAGCCTGGCACGATGGAAGGCACTAACTCGGCCAAGGTGTCGCGCGAGCACACTGTTGCGTCGCCCATCCCTGGTCTCACCGTGATCGCCGGCGGAAAGTTCACCACCTACCGCGTGATGGCCAAAGACGCTGTTGACTTCGCGCTCGGCAAGGAAGCAGCCAAGGCAAACCCCTCGAGCACCGCCACTGTGGCATTGCTCGGTGCCGACGGCCTCGACGCGGCGCGCGCCAACACTCACGAACTCAGTGAGCGCTTCGGCTGGAGCGATCAGATGATCGACCACCTGCTACACCGCTACGGCGCAAACATCTCCGAAATTGCGGCGATGGCAGACGCCGACCCGGCAATGGGCAAGCCACTCGAGCACGCCTCCGCCTACCTTCGTGCCGAGATCGCCTATGCGATCACCCACGAGGGAGCGCTGCACCTCGAGGACCTCATGACGCGACGCACTCGCATGAACTACGAGTACCTCAACGAGGCAATGGACGCGGTTCCTGAAGTGGCAGGCATTGCCGCAGCACTTCTTGGCTGGGACGAACAGACCACCGCCCACGAGGTAGCGGTCTACCACCAGATGGCGGATGCCGTTGCGGCCGCTGCGCTCACTCGCAACGACGAGAGTGCATCAATGGTGCGCGAAGCAGCCCCGCAAATCGTGCCGCTCGTTACCCCGCCTGCAGCACTCGAATCGAAGTAGCCGCACTACTCATATCGGGCACGAAACTGCCTCATCGAAGCACCGACGATCAATGGAGATACGCCAAAAATGACCCAGTACATTTTGTCAATTGACCAGGGAACGACGAGCTCGCGCTCGATTATCTTTGATCATGACGCGCGTATCGTTTCGAGCGGGCAGCTTGAGCACGAGCAGATTTTTCCGCGCGCTGGCTGGGTCGAGCATGACCCGATTGAGATCTGGAACAATGTTCGCGAGACGGTAGGTCTCTCGCTGGCTCGCGCCAATCTCACGTACCAAGATATTGCCGCGGTCGGCATTACTAACCAGCGCGAAACCACTGTTGTGTGGAACAAGCTCACGGGCAAGCCCGTCACGAACGCCATTGTGTGGCAAGACACGCGAACTCAGCACATCGTGAACGAACTCGCTGGCGCCGAGGGTCTCGAGAAGTACAAAGCCATCACCGGGCTCCCACTCGCGACGTACTTTGCTGGCCCGAAGGTCACGTGGATTTTGCGTTACATTGACGGCGCACAGGAAGCGGCCGACCGTGGCGAATTGCTCTTCGGAACCATCGACACGTGGCTGCTCTGGAACCTCACCGGCGGTATCGATGGGGGAGTGCACGCTACGGACGTGACCAATGCCTCCCGCACCATGCTGATGGATCTCGACACCCTGCAGTGGCGCGAGGATATCGCCGCTGACATGGGCATCCCGCTGTCAATGCTGCCCGAGATTCGTTCCTCGAGCGAGAATTTCGGCCCCTGCCGCCACCACGGTTCTCTTCCCGGTGTTCCCATCGCGGGCATCCTAGGTGACCAGCAAGCTGCGACTTTTGGGCAGGCCTGCTTCAGCGAAGGAATGGCCAAGAACACCTACGGCACCGGAAGTTTTTTGCTGCTCAACACCGGCACCAAGCGCGTGCACAGCAACAACGGCCTCATCACGACCGTCTGCTACAAAATCGGTGACGCCGCACCGGTCTATGCGCTTGAAGGATCCATCGCCGTCACCGGATCGCTCGTGCAGTGGTTGCGGGACAACCTCGGCATGTTCTCCGACGCCCCCGATATCGAACGTCTCGCTCTCGAAGTCGAAGACAACGGTGGCGCCTACTTCGTGCCGGCCTTCTCCGGACTCTTCGCCCCCTACTGGCGACCGGATGCTCGGGGAGCACTTCTCGGACTCACTCGCTATGTCACCAAGAATCACATCGCTCGCGCCGCGCTCGAAGCCACTGCGTACCAAACGCGTGAGGTCATGGACGCCATGAACGCGGATGCCGGAGTCGACCTCGCCGAGCTCCGCGTCGACGGCGGCATGGTGGCCAACGAACTTCTCATGCAGTTTCAGGCTGATCAGTTGGGCGTGGACGTCATCCGCCCCCGCATCACCGAAACGACCGCCCTCGGCGCTGCATTCGCCGCCGGGATCGCTGTCGGTTTTTGGGACAGTGAGCAGGATGTGCTGTCGACCTGGAACGAAGACAAGCGATGGAAGCCGCAGATGGCTCGTCTCGAAAGAGATCAGCTGTATCGCAACTGGAAAAAAGCGGTAACCAAGACCATGGGCTGGGTTGATGAGGACGTGGAGACCTAAACCGCCATCTGGCGGGTTCACCTGTCGCGATGCCGGAATAGCGGATGCGCGACTACGGTTTCGGCTAGGGACGCGATCGGCGTCTCAGCGAAAGGGAGCTCGTGAATAAGCAGGTTCAGTTTGGACTCGGCACATTTGGCGACGTCACAGTAGATGAAAATGGCGCGCCGCTCAGCCAGGCGCAAGTCATCCGCAACGTTGTCGCTGAGGGAGTGCTGGCTGACAAGCTCGGCATTGATTATTTCGGCGTTGGCGAGCATCACCGCGACGATTTCGCAATCACCGCTCCCGAGACCGTGCTCGGCGCGCTTGCTGCCGCAACCACGAACATCCAGCTGGGCTCGGCCGTCACAGTCTTGAGCTCTGATGACCCCGTGCGCGTCTATGAACGTTTTGCCACCGTGGATGCCCTGTCGAATGGCCGCGCGGAAATCATCCTCGGTCGCGGCTCTTTCACCGAATCGTTCCCGCTCTTCGGCTACAACCTCGCTGACTACGAAACCCTGTTCTCCGAAAAGCTTGATCTCTTCTCCGAGCTCATCAAGGAGGAGCCGGTCACGTGGTCAGGCACCCTGCGTGCTGGCCTGAAGAACCAAGAAGTCTTTCCGCGCACCGAATCCGGCTCTCTCAAGACTTGGATCGGTGTCGGCGGAAGCCCCGAGTCCGTCGTGCGGGCAGCCCGCTACGGGATGCCGTTGGTGCTGGCCATCATCGGCGGCCAGCCCGAAAGGTTTGCGCCCTACGCGCAGCTCTTCCACAACGCGCTGGCCGAGTTGGGGCAACCCGACCTGCCGATCGCTGTGCACTCGCCCGGCTACATCACTGACTCCGACGACAAGGTCGTTGAGGAGATGTGGCCGCACTACAAGACGATGCGCGACCGCATCGGTCGCGATCGCGGCTGGCCCGAGTCGAGCGTCGATGAATTCATCGGCGAAGTGCGGCACGGCTCCATGTACGCCGGATCGCCGGAAACCGTAGCGCAGAAGATAGCGAACACTATCTCTGCCCTCGGCATCCAGCGATTCGACATGAAGTACAGCGCGGGAACCCTGCCTCACGAACGCATGATGCGCAGTATTGAGTTGTATGCCACCGAGGTCATTCCCCGGGTGCGGGAACTGCTGGCGGAGAAGGCCTAGTCCACCTTCGGCTCCTCAGCAGGCGCCTCGACAGGATCCGGGGCGGCCGGGAGCGTTGTGGCAGCCTCCGGGCTGACCCGACGGGTGCGGAGGGCGAATCGCACGATCATCACGACGATCGCGGCGATGATGGCGAGGAAGACGATCCACGGGAGCAGGACGCCCACGAGCATCAGCAGTCCGGAGAAGAACGCGACGAGCGCTGTCCAACCCGCACTGAGTCCGTCAAAGAAGTTGCCGGGCTCGACACTCGGCGCTTCGGGTTCAGAAACCAGACTGAGTGTCAGCGTGGACATCGCGACTTGATCGTCGAGGTATCGTTTTTGCGACTTCAGGCTCTCCAACTCGCCCTGGCGACTCGAGATTGCAGTTTCCAACTGAATGAGCGTGTCGGTGTTCTCTGCCGTAGTGAGCAGGGCGAGCAGGCGGTCGACGGACGCCTCAAGTGCGGTGATGCGAGCCTCAAGGTCGCGCGATTCCATCGTGACGTCGACCGCGTTGGTCGATACCTCCTGCAATTCGCCGAGATCCTTGAACTTCTCGAGAGTGACAGTGAGATCGGATGTCGGAATGCGCAACGTCAGCGTCGAACTTGCGCCGTTGTGCTCTGACGCTGCGTATTCGTTACGACCATCGACGCGCCCGCCGACGGCTTCAGTGATGCGGATTGCCTCCGCGGTTGCGTCCTCCGGAGTCTCCACGACAACAGACATGTAGCCCGTCGTGATGACCTCGCGGCTGATGTCCGATTCGCTTACTAGTGCGCCGTCGGCGGCGGGTGCGCCCTGCTCCTGCGCGGTCGAGTCGCCGGAGCTTCCGGCATCCACTTGATCCACAAGAAACTCTTGCGACTCACTCGTAGATGTGTCGCTCATCCCTGCCGAACATCCCGACAGGGTCAGAGCGGAAAGTGCCAATGCTGTGGTGATGAATAGTGTGCGCCTCATGGTTTCCATGGTGGGCTGAACCATGGCGAAAAACTACCCAACGTTTGTCACGATTCGGGCGTCACACCCGGATTGTTATCGTGCGGCGAGTGAGTAACGCTTGATCGTGACCTTGACGTCATCTGGGAGCAATCTTGGTGTTCCATGGAAAAAGGGAATCCGCTCTCGCAGCGTGGGTATCGTGAAATAGTGCCTCGACAAGGGGCAACAGAAAGACACGGATTACCAACACAAGGAGCAATCATGGGTCTCATCGATAACGCAAAAGATGCCGGCGAAGCCACTGCCAAGAAGGTAGGCGAATTCGTCGATGACACCAAGGAACGCGTCAGCGACGCCGCCGATCAGGCGCAGGCGGATGCTGAAGTTTCGAAGGCACAAGCAGACCTTGAACGTGCGAAAGCCGAGAGCGAAGCCACGAAAGCGAAAAACGAATATAAAGAAGACCTTCGCTAATGTGTGCTCTGGTCCCGCATCCGCCCCTCTAGGGCTGTGATACTAGGGCCATGAACTTATGGGGCGCACTTCGACGCAGAATCCTGCCGTCGCGAGCACCCCTCCTGAACATCGCCGCGGATGAGGGCGATGGTCCCGTGATTATCTTCCTTCACGGAATCGCCTCATCGGCGGCGACGTTCGCGCACGTCATCCCGCAGCTGTCGGACCACTACCGCTGCATCTCGTTCGATCTGTTGGGCTTTGGGGAATCACCAAGCCCCGCTGACTCGAACTACACGATCGAAGATCACGTCGATTCAATCCGTGCCACGATCCACTCTCTTAAACTGGATGCCCCCTTCATCTTGGTAGGGCACTCTCTCGGAAGTCTTCTCGCGGCCCGCTATGCCGCAGCCCACCCGAGCAAAGTGAGCAGGCTCGTGCTGGTGAGCCCACCCATCTACGTTCCGCCGAATCAGATCGGCGACCCTCTTATACGTGCCCGAGTCGGCGCCTACATGCGGGCGTACGAATTCTTGCGGACAAACAAAGAGTTCACCATGAACACTGTCGACACTCTTCGTCGACTCTTTCAACTCGATGACATTCTCGATGTCTCAGAGCACAATTGGCGGGCATTCGGGCTGAGCCTTCAGAACTGTATCGAGACACAAACCACCGTGAGTGACATCGCCGCAGTGCGCGTGCCCATCGACGTTGTCTACGGTTCACTCGACCAATTCATAGCGCCGGGCACCATGCGCATCATCGAACAGATGAGGCACGTCACCATGCACCGGGTCGAGGCGAATGATCACCTCGTGCGCAAACGTCTCGCCAAGCGGTTGGTCGCCGTGCTTGACGCGGGACATGAGCTTGCAGAGAAGCAGCGTTAGCCTGCGCTAGATCGGCAGCGAGCCAGCGCAGCAGCACTTCAGGACAGCAGCACTTCAGTACAGCAGCGAAGTCGCGAGTCACTGGGCAGTGGGGGAGTACCGTTGGAGGGCAACGGAGGGAAGTCTCATGACCCAGCAACTCGAAACCACCGTGTGCATTGCGGGCGGTGGGCCAGCGGGAATTGTGGCCGGCCTGATTCTCGCCCGAGCCGGGGTCGACGTTGTGGTGCTGGAGAAGCACGCCGACTTTTTGCGGGACTTTCGTGGTGACACCGTTCACCCATCCACGCTGAATTTGCTCGATCAGTTAGGCGTGGGCGCTCAGGCGAAAGCAATTGAGCACAGTGAACTTTCTAGCCTCGATGCGGTCATTGACGGCATCCGGCTGAAGGCGGTTGATTTCACCACCCTGCCCGCCCCACACCCCTATGTCACGCTGATGCCACAGTGGGATCTGCTGACGTTGCTCGCTGAGGAAGCGCGTGCGCAGTCGTCGTTCCGGTTGGTGCTTGAGGCGACCGCGCAGTCGGAAATTCAGGAAAACGGCCGAGTCGTGGGTGTTAAGGCGAGCACGTCCGATGGCCCGATACGCGTTACGGCGGCGCTCACGGTAGCCGCTGATGGGCGCGATTCTGCAGTGCGCGACTCTCTCGGTTTAGTGCCTCATGACTACGGTGTTCCCATAGATGTGCTGTGGTTTCGGGTGCCACGGCCGACAAAACCAATGCCGGACACGTTGGCGAACATTCGTGGTGGTTCGGCTCTCGTGACGATTCCGCGGCCCGGCTATTTTCAGTGCGGGCTCCTTATTCGCAAGGGCACTTTTCCTGAATTTCAAAAGGCAGGCATCGAGGCCTTCCGCCACACGATCGCGAGCATCGCCCCGCGTCTTACCGAAGTCACGGCCGAGATCGGCAGCTTCGACGATGTGAAGCTGTTGTCGGTGCAGATCAACCGCCTGCACAAATGGTGGGTTCCTGGCGCGCTGTGCATCGGGGATGCCGCCCACGCCATGTCGCCCGCGTTCGGCGTGGGTATCAACTACGCGATTCAGGATGCTGTTGCTCTCGCGAACATCCTGGTTCCCGCACTGCGTACCAAGGGAACGGATGCCGCAGCGATCGACGAGGCATGTGCTGCGCTGCAGCGTCGCCGGGCGCTTCCGACCGCGCTCATGCAGCGCATGCAACGGGTTGCGCACCGGCTCATCAATCGCGCGACACGTGGAGTTGTTCTGCACAACCCACCGCAACTGCGCGAACGCTTCGTGATCGCAGTGGTTCTGCCGCGCCTTCGCCCCATCTTGGCGAGGATCGTGGGCTATGGGTTTCGCCCGGAACGTATCGCGCGCGGCATTCTGCGGCCGCGCGCCTAGCGGCGATCAGTGCAGCACAACCGCACCGCCGGCCGTTCTTTGCCAGCGGGAGCCCAACCGCGCTAGTACGTTTCGAGCACCATGGTGACGGCCCAGACCACGCTGGCACCGATCAGAGCAGCAAACACGAGCAACCAGAAAACGGATGGCACTCCGGTGCGCTTGAAGAGCAGGTACGCGTCTGAGGTGCTCAGTTGATCGCGGCGACGGGTGTGTACGCCAATCACGGTGGCGAGGCCGCGCACGCTTCCGACGAGCAGCGCAATGGCGATGATCAGCAATACGTAGCTCTGCTGTTCTGGAGTTGCCCATACCCAGAGGGCGGCGCTCGCGGCAGCGGATACCGCCACGACAAGAAAGCCGAAGAGATTGCGGATAACCAGCAGGGTGAGCACCAAAATGATGCCGCCCACGAACAGGGCCATCGCGGTGTAGCCCTGGGTGACGCACCAGAGTTGCACGGCTCCGACGATTGCGGGTGCCGGATAACCGAGCGATCCGCTGATCACGGAGCCGAGTTTGCCGCGACCGCTGCTGACGGCTTCGCCCGAATGGTTCATGCGAATCTTCATTCCGTGAACGAAGCGACCGGTCAGTATGGCGCCAACGGCATGCCCGAGTTCGTGCACAAGGGTCGTGAAGAGTCCGAACCACTTCCAGATGGGCTGCGGGATGCTCAGTACGGCTGCGGCGGCCACGATCACAATCAGCAGGGTCGGCGAAATGTCGACGGGCGTTGTGCGGGCGAGGGAGTCGAGGAGGGCATCCATTGTCGAATTCTCTCACCTGCACTGGGCATTGCACGCCATCTTCAGACTCCCACGCCGCGCGAAGTCTGTTCATAGAAACCCCATAGGGTTCTCGGGCTCAATGGGTACCAGCGTGAAAGCGCGACTACATCTCGCACCAACCTGGAGTCCCACAATGAGCCAACTCACCATGATCGCCCTCGACCTTGTCGCTATCGGCCTTCTCACCTTCGCTCTGTACTTCCCGCGTCACCGCCGCCGCGACTTGCTCGTGGCGTACCTCATCGTGAACGTTGGCGTTATGGCCGTCACGGTCATGCTCGCCGATAGTGCGGTGGGCGTTGGTCTCGGTCTTGGTCTCTTTGGAGTGCTCTCCATCATCCGTCTGCGTTCGTCTGAAATCGCGCAGCACGAGGTTGCTTACTACTTCGCAGCCCTCGCTCTCGGCCTCATCGCGGGCCTGGGCGCCGCCGATCTCTCGGCCGACACGGCCTCGACAACAACGCTCGCGAGTTTCGTCGCACCCGCACTCATGGCCATGCTCCTGCTGGTTATGACCTTCGGTGATCACCCAGGACTCTTCCGTGCGTACCGCCAGCAGACAGTGACTTTGGACTCCGCAATCGCCGACGAGTCCATCCTGCGGGCTCGTCTCGAAAACCTTCTCGGTGCTCGAGTGCACTCGGTCACGATCAACAAGCTTGACCTTGTCAACGACACCACTGTGGTGGATGTTCGCTACCGGATCACCGGCGGCGCCCACGTCACCGGCAGCACTACACCCACCACCGCGTCAGAGCTTCTGGAAGGAGCGAACCGATGACTACCCCCGACACCGAGCGCTTCGCCACGATCTCGCTCGAAGAGCTGGCCGAACGTGCCTCTCTCCTGACCCGCGTTGACCGCAAGTACCTGGTTCCGGCATCCGATTTGGTTGCCCTGCTCGCGGAGCTCGAAGACCAGGCTCGTGTGCTGGAGATCAACGATCAGCAGCACTTTGACTACGAGTCCGTCTACTTTGATACTCCGGATGCCGCCAGCTACCTGCTGGCAGCCCACCCGCGTCGTCGCCGCTTCAAGGCTCGCACTCGCAGCTACATGGACACCGGAGACTGCTACCTCGAGGTCAAGACCAAGGGGTCACGCGGAACCACCGCGAAGCAGCGACTGCCGTATAGCTTCGACGAGCGCGATCACCTCACCGAGGCTGGGCGTGACTATATCGACGAGCTGCTCCATGATGCTTCGGTCGAAGGAATCGACACGGAGGTAATGGAGCCAGTACTCACGACTCGTTACACCCGCACGACACTGTTCTTGCCCGCCAGCGGTAGCCGGTGCACGATCGACAGTTCTCTCGCCTGGCAGCGCACCGTCGCCGACGAGCACGCTGTCGACCAGCACGGCGCCAACGCGGACGACACCGCTGAGTTCGCTGAAGCTGAATTTGGCACCGCAGAATTGTCTTTCGCCGACACCGTGATCGTGGAGACAAAGTCGGCAGGTCAGGCCAGCGAGGTTGACCGCATCCTATGGCGAATGGGGCACCGCCCCGACCGCATCTCCAAGTTCGCAACAGGGCTTGCTGCGCTGCGGCCAGAACTGCCGAACAACCGGTGGGCACGAGTATTGCGCCAGCACTTTGCTCCGGCACTTGAGGCGCAAGACCTGCCTTCGGTTCTCGCCGCCTAACCAATTTCTGCTAGGGACACATCGTGGGAAAAAAGACGCTTTTCGCCGCCGGTTTCTCCACGATTGTCCTCACCGCAATCGTGGCCGGATGCTCGACCGCAGCCCTCAGCGATGCGACTGCTGAGGCAGCAGCGGTCGGTGCACTCGGCATCGATGCGACGCAGAATGCCGAACAGATCTTGGCCGACAACGACACCTCGCCAACGACATCCGCTGACTTCGACTACAGCGTGACGCAGGCAGTGTCTATCGCCTTGCAGAGCACGACAGCGAGTGCCAGTGGTGCCGGTGCTGTCATTGACGGCAGTACCATCACCATCACCACAGCGGGAACGTACGTGCTCGGTGGCACACTTTCTGACGGCCAGATTGTCGTGGATACCGCTGACGAGGGCATTGTGCGCCTCGTGCTTGATGGCGCAAATATTTCCAGTTCGACCACAGCCGCGATCTATTTTGCGGCGGCGGATGAAGCGCAAATCGTTCTAGCGGACGGCAGCGTTAACTCGCTCAGCGATACCAGCGCCTACGCTGACGATTCTGAAGCGGGGGCTGCACTCGATAGCAGCACCGACCTCCTGGTGTGGGGCGATGGATCGCTCACGGTCCACGGCAATGCGAACGATGCGATCGCGAGCTCCGCTGGGGTCACGATCGACTCCGGAAGCATCACGGTCGACGCCGTTGACGACGGCATCCGTGGCAAGGATTACCTCGTGATCCAGGGCGGCGATGTCAACATTGCTGCCGGCGGCGACGGGCTCAAGTCGGATAACGACAGCGACGAGGCTCGGGGGTTCATCGCGATCACCGCAGGAATCGTGGCGGTGGATGCCGCCGGTGACGGTCTGCAGGCCGAGACCGATCTGGTGGTCTCAGGCGGCTCGCTTGCGGTGATCTCGGGTGGCGGGGCGGCGATTCTCGCCGATGACGATGTGTCGTCGAAGGGACTCAAATCGGGTGATTTCACGGTGCTCGAAGGGGCAACCGTCACGGTCGATTCTTCGGATGATGCCGTGCACTCCGACGGTGCCATCCACCTGGGTTCGGGAATGGTCACGCTCGCCACCGGAGACGACGGCTTCCATGCGGAAGGCACGGCCTACATCAGCGACGGAACGCTCCTCATCACGCACAGTGTTGAGGGTATCGAAGGCCAGGCCGTCACCATCTCTGGCGGTTCGATCGATGTCACGGCCAGCGACGATGGCATTAACGTGTCTTCGGCGAATGGCCCGGTCGAGGAGGGAGCAAGTGCGGCGGAGGCAGACACTGAACTCGCTTCCGACAGCACAAACACTTTACTGATCACCGGCGGCGAGATCGTGATCGATTCCAATAGCGATGGCATTGATGTCAACGGTGTGGCCAGCATTTCGGGCGGAACGATCGTTGTGACCGGCACGACCGACAGTCGCAATGGTGCGCTCGATACCGACAGCACCTTCCTCATTTCAGGAGGAACTCTGCTCGCAGTCGGCAGTTCGTTGATGGCAGAAGCTCCGGATGCCGAATCCGAACAGACGACTGTCTCCTTTCTCTTTGAGACTGACATTCCCGCGGACACTGTGGTCACTCTCGTCGATAGTGCCGGCAATGCGGTCGCCGGTTTTACCACCCTGAAGACGACGCAGTCGATCGTCTTCAGCTCTGACGAGATTGTGGCTGGTGCCAGCTATAACGCCTTCACCGGCGGCGAGCTCGAGGACACGATCCTTGGGGGGTTCGCACATGCGGGCGATTATTCAGCGGCCACTCTCGACTCGACCGCGATCGGAGGGGACGACCCTGCCGGCACTGTTTCTCGATCGGACCGAAGCGACCGGTCCGGCACTGATGCTGGGGGTCGAACCGAGGGCTAAGCACACGGTCGCGAGGCACCCGCCGTTCCAGCGGAGGGCGTAGCGTTATCGTATGGATATTCGCACTCTCGGCCGCACGGGCCGCTCTGTTTCCGCAATCGGTCTCGGCACGTGGCAGCTCGGCGCCGACTGGGGAGACGTCAGTGAGGCAGATGCCCGCGGCGTGCTCGATGCCGCTGTTAACGGGGGAGTCACCTTCTTTGACACCGCCGATGTCTATGGCGATGGCCGAAGCGAAACCCTCATCGGTGGCTATCTAGCCGATCGTCCCGCGCTCGACATCACGGTCGCCACCAAGATGGGGCGTCGTGAAGCCCAAGACCCGAGCAACTTCACACTCGCCAAGTTTCGCGAATGGACCGACCGCTCGCGCCGCAATCTCGGCACCGACACTCTTGACTTGGTGCAACTGCACTGCCCACCCACCGCGGTCTTCAGCATGGATGCCGTCTTCGACGACCTCGACACTCTCGTCGCCGAGGGCGCCATCGCGGCCTACGGTGTGAGCGTCGAGACCGCGGATGAGGCGCTCGCCGCTATCGCCCGCCCGAACGTTGCGACCGTGCAGATCATCCTCAACGCCTTCCGCCTCAAGCCGCTCGATGCGGTCCTGCCAGCCGCGCTCGACGCTGGCGTCGGAATCATCGCTCGCGTGCCGCTGGCCTCCGGCTTGCTCAGTGGCAAGTACCGCGTCGACACGACGTTTGCGGAGAATGACCACCGCACGTACAACCGCAACGGCGAAGCCTTCGATGTGGGCGAGACCTTCTCGGGTATCGACTTCGAGACCGGTGTTGCGGCGGCTCAGGAATTCGCGGCACTGATTGCTGCTGAGCCCGCTGTCAGCGATTTCTCCACTCCGCAGATTGCCCTCGCCTGGGTTGCTCAGCAGCCTGGCGTTAGCTCGGTTATTCCGGGCGCTCGCAACGTGGCGCAGGCCCAGTCCAATGCTGGTGCTGGCGAAGTGCCTCAGCTGAGCGAGGGCTTCATGGCCGGCGTGCGCGACATCTACGACCGCCACTTTCGTGCGGCCGTGCATCCGCGCTGGTAATAGTTAGCGCACTTGGCTGGTCGTCACGATGGTCAGCCAAGGCCCGCGGGGCACGTCAGAAGTGTCGACGAACCTCCAATTGACGACAGCAGATTGGCCGTTGATCTCCGGGTAGCCCAAACAGCTCGTGAGCGCCGGCGACACATCAAGCCCGGCACCGCCATAGCGGGAGTTCGCTGGCCGAGCGTCGTCTGTGCCGAAAACATAGGCTGCATCGTGGTACTCGCCGGGGCCCGCATCCTGAATTTGACCGAAACAGATAGCCCCAGCCCGGGTTATCTCGACCCATCGGTTCTTCATATAGCTGAAGGATGGGTCGCCGCGGTGGGAAGCATAGGCAGATTCTGACGCCCACGGGATGACGGCGTCGCGATTCGCAAAACCAGTGCGGTCGTTGATGTCGTCGTACGGCAGGTCGAGATAGAAAGGGTTCTCGCGCGGCTTCATCGACGAAGGAAAGTAGCCGTTGCTCGACACTCGGGCCTCGGTTCTGCACTCGGCGCCGACCACGAGACCGTCGCATCCGCCGTAGCTGCCAAGCCAATCGGAGTCATAGGTTGAAATCTCTTGGCTGCCGTCGGCCGCAGAAGCATCGAAAATTTCGCCAACCCAAAACGTGGTTGAGACGATGTTTGTGTGCCACGGATACTCCGATGCGGCAGGAGGGGCTGGCGCATCCGGCTCAGAGGGCTTCGACTCAGTCGGCGCTGGAGTTGCTGTTTTTGTCGGCGACGGCGCGGCTGTTGACGACGGCGTGCGTGGTGCCGACGGCGACTGCGATGAGGCTGGGCTGCTCGATTGCCGGCCGTCAACGCACCCCGTAAATGACGCGAAAATGCACACCCCCAGGGCAACGCTCACCAGTTGACCGGTGCGCGCTGCCCCTCGGATGTGCGGTTGGGTTGTCACGGCGTAGCTGCGTCACCCTCCTCTGCCACCGGCAGGGCTGCGGGTTCTTCGACCACAGGTTCAGCTACAGCGGGCTCGGGGGTGACATCCGCTGCCGGAGCCGGGTCAGGTTCCGCGATCGGCTCGACTTCTGGAGCAGTCGTCGTCGGCTCAACCGCCGGAGGTGGAGTCTCTTTCGCCGGCTCGGCTGGCGGTTCCTCTGCGGATTCCGCTGGTGCCTCTTCGGTGCCCACGGTCTCGGCCTCGATTGCAGATTCCGGCTCTGTGAGAGCTGCCGCGGCCGCTGGTTCTTCAGCCGGGGCAGCCGCAGTGTTATCCGAGATCGCGTAGTCATCGGTAACCAGCTCGCCATTCGAGAAAATGTTCAACCCAAAACTGATTCCGGTGTAGCCGGCGGGAATCGCTGGGGTCGTCCACTCTGCCAGCGTCCAACTCGACTCTCCCGCGAACCACGGGCTCGATGTCCAGTACTGCCACGATCCCGAGGCGGTTCTGAGATAGACCGCAAACTGAGTCACCACGGTTGAGGTGTACCAGCTTTCGAGTGAATAGGTGTGTCCCTCGGTCGCTCCCGGAGCACACGACCCCAGATCGAAGGTGGGCAAGAGTTTTGCATCTCCGGAGACATATCCGGTCATGGTGATCTTGCTCGCCACTGCCCCGGAGTGGCCAGGGCTCACGGTAGAGAACACGGCAGTATTCGTTCCGTAGGGTGCCTGGAACCAGCACTCGGGGGAACCATGTGAACCCGGATTCTCAAGCCCCGGGTTCGTCACGCCGCCGCCGCTGGAACCGACCGGGCCGTCAACGAGAGGTCGCACCGGACCCCCAACGGCATCGCCCACTGGCATGGTCACAGTGTTCATGGTGGTGGAGCGTGCTGCTAGCCACGTCGCAAATTCAGAGAATAGTGATTCTGAAACGGCGAGCTCACCGCACGACGTTGTGCACACATTGTGGAAGGTAAATTGGAGCCAGCCGCCGGTGCTTTCTGCGTTGGTCACCGCATCCTTGAAGTCCTGCAGGGTCCACGTGTTGTCGACCTGATCGAGTGCGCGTGTGTAATAGGGATTGCTCGGCTGCGGTGATTCCGCATAATCGCAGCTCGAGCATCCGAAGCGCGACTTGATATCACCGAGCATGCGGGCGGTGGTGTACCCGCATTCTTCCACTACCGTTTCGACAGAAGCGTTGGTCTCGGCGAAAGGATACGCAAAGCTGCGGATGTCGAAGCCCCAGTTCGAGAGAGTGACACGGTCGTTGCAGACCTGCCGTTTCACCTCGTCGTTGGGCAGCGCCGTCAAGTCAGCATGTGTCACCGAGTGACCACCGATCTCCTGGCCGGCCGAGGCTAGCGCGGAAAGATCAGCCTGCGTGAAGTGTCCATTTGCGCCGACATAGCCAGACGGAACGTAGAACGTGCCGCGGATTCCAAGGCTGTTCATAATGTTTACCGCTGCCATTTGGTCGGAATTTGCGTCATCGAAAGTGAGGCTCACGATGGTGTACGGGCGCGGTGTTGGGTCGGGTGTCGGATCCGGATCCGGTGTCGGGTCTGGATCTGGCGTCGGGTCGGGTGTTGGGTCCGGGACGGGGGCCGGCGTCGGGCCTGGGGTCGGATCCGGAACGGGGTCTGGTGTTGGGTCGGGTACCGGTGTCGGGTCGGGAGCCGGATCCAGCGCCGGTGCGGGAACCGGTGCCGGTGCAGGGACCACCGGTGCAGGAATCGGCGTCGACACTGGTGTCGGTTTCGGCTTGCGCGCAGTCACCGTTGTTGTGGGCACATCAGGGCTCTGATTGGCTGCGGGTGTCTGGGGTTCACTCGCGGGCGGCTGGTTCGTTGTGGCCGCGTCAGAGGTTTCGGCTGGTTTTTCAACGATGGGCAGCGTCGACTCTGAGACGGTGGTGTCCGTGAGGGATCCGTCGGCGGTAATCGCGGTGAAGGGGTTGCCTTGAGTTGTCGCGACAACGATGGCCAGCGCGGCCACCATTACTCCGACGGGCAGAATGTGACGTTTCATGATTTCGGGATTCTCTCTAGTCGACTGTTACTGATTTGGCGAGGTTGCGGGGTTTGTCTACGTCTCGACCCAGGGCAAGCGCGAGTTCTCGGGCGAGCACTTGCATCGGAATCACTGACTCCAGCGGCCCCCACTGGTCCATTCCGCCGGCCAGTGGGCGATCCATGCTCCGGCCAAGAGCAGGAATAGTGCTTCCCGACGTTCCGATTCGAATGACTCGACCGCCGCGAGCCTCAACTTCGGCAATATTTCCGCGGAGGCGGCGGTCGTCGTTATCGACGACGATGACGGGAGTGCCGCTCTCGACGAGCGCGAGCGGCCCATGTTTGAGTTCGCCAGCGGGGTAGGCCTCAGCCCAGCGGTAGGTGAGTTCTTTGAGCTTCAGTGCGCCCTCTTCTGCGTAGGCGACGCCGGGTCCGCGACCAAGAAAAAGGAACCCACTTGGATCGATAAGTTCGTGTGCAATCGGCGGAATAACATCTTTTGAGATGGCAAGCGCCTGCGCGAGCATGTCGGGCAGATGACGAAGGTCGTCGGCGTATTCGCGCGCCCGAGATCGTTCAAGCCTGTGCTGCGCAACGAGACCTGACAACGCTACGCACACTCCGGTTACTACCTGCGCGGTGAATGTCTTGGTGGCCGCAACCCCGATTTCCGTGCCGGCACGGCAGGTCACGACAGAATCGGATCGTCGGGCAAGCGACGAATGTGGGTTGTTGGTGACGGCGAGCATCGAGGCATCGAAGCCTTGAATGTGGTCGACGGCCCGCATGATGTCGGCCGTCTCGCCCGATTGGCTGAACACCATAACGAGAGTTCCCTGTTCAATGACCGCGCTGACGGCTTCGCTAGCCACCAGAGCTTGGTGGGGCATCTCGCCGAGACGTCCAAAGGTCCGTGCCACAACGGATGCAGCATTCAGCGAAGTTCCACATCCGACGACCGCGACCCTGTCGACCCAACCAAGTCCGAGATTTCGCCACAACGATCCAGTGGGAATCCCCGCCACAAGTTCGTCAAGAATGCGTGCGGCAACTTCTGGCTGCTCGTCGATTTCTCGATGCATGAAGTCGGGATGGTCGTCGAGTTGTTCATGCTGGAGGGAACGCTCTGCACTCCACAGCCGTGGTGGAGCGACCGCGTGGCCGCCCCTCATCCATACCGGCTCGGTAGCAAGTTCCACAATGTCCCCGTCCTCCAGGGGCTGGAACTGGTCGACCCATTCGTTGATTGCCGACACATCGCTTGCCAGAAATGCGCCGTGCGATGACGTGCCCACCAGCAGGGGCGAGCCGTGGGCTGTGCCAACAGTGCGTCCTTCGCCGGCATCCATCGCGACGATGGCCCACGAGCCTGACAGCCGCGGAAGGATTGCCCTCATTGCCGACAGCAGGTCGTGGCCGGCATCCATCGCGTCTTCGAGTAGGTGAGAGATCACCTCCGAATCGACGGCGGAAGCGAATTCGTGCCCGGCAGCGGAAAGCTCGTGTCTCAGCGCATCCGCGTTATCGATAATGCCGTTGTGGACAATCGAGATTCGTCCGGTGCAATCTTGATGAGGGTGCGCGTTCGACGGTGTCACGGCACCATGGGTTGCCCAGCGTGTGTGGCCGAGCCCCATGGAACCAAGAGGCTGTCCTGCCCACTCTTCGACCATCGTTTCGAGATCGTCGACTCTATTCACCGATCTGATGACGGCCGTCGCCCCGATGTCAGTGAGCACCGCGACGCCGATGGAGTCATAGCCGCGGTACTCAAGCAGCCGCAAGCCTCGCACGAGGAATGGCGCGGCGGGAGCCTCGGTGAGGCACGCGATAATGCCACACATTAGAGGCTGGGGACAGGGGCGCGAGCGCCAAGGTGGTCCATCACACTGAGGATGATTTCGTCGATGCTGGTCAGCGGTTCGAATCCGATCAACGATCCCGCGAGGGAGTTGTTCGGCACGCGTCGTTCCATGTCCTCGAAGCCAGCGGGATACGCTTCGCAATACGGAACGAGCTGCACTTCGCTTGTGCTCCCGGTGAGCTCGATGATGCGGTGTGCGAGATCCAGTATAGAAATCTCGTGGCCGCCGCCGAGGTTCACCGCAAGCCCGACGGTTCCCGGGTGCTCTTGAATCCTCGCGATCGCCGGTGCAATATCCCGCACCGAGGAGAAGCACCGTGTCTGCGTGCCGCTACCGAACACCGTGAGGGGCTCGCCACGCAGCGCTTGGCCAACGAGTTGAGGCACCACCATCCCGTATCGGCCGGTTTGACGCGGGCCGACGGTATTGAATAGCCGCACGATGGCTACTCTCAACCCAAACTCGGTCACATAGCCATTAGCAAAAGCTTCATCGATGCTCTTCGCGGCAGCATAGGTCCATCGCGACATACTGGATGAACCAAGAATGCGGTCGGCGTCTTCGCTCAGGCTGTCTGACGTGTTCTTGCCGTAGACCTCACTCGTCGATGTCACCAGCAACGCCACGTCATGCGCCAGGCACGCGTCGAGTACGTTCTCTGTGCCATGGATGTTTGTGCGCAGCCCCGCGAGGGGTTCATCGACAATGAGCCGAACACCTACCGCTGCAGCGAGGTGAAATACGCGGTCTGCTCCCGCGATTACCGCATCGAGAGCCGGCTTGTCGAGGATTGAGCCTTCGACGATGGTGAGGGACCCTGTCGAGTCTGATTCGCTCAGGAGCAGGGCATCGTCGAGGTTGGCGCGACTACCCGTCGACATATCGTCGAACGCGATTACGTCATCACCCTCAGCTAAGAGGTGCTCGATCAGGTGACTGCCGATGAAACCAGCACCGCCGGTCACTGTCGTGCGGGTGCGGGTGCGGGTAAGGCTGCGTGTACTGCTCATTAGAGAACTGCCCTTCTAGTGATGGTGGATTCGCGATAGGTAGTGTCGAGCACGGCCGCGTTGTCGCCGATCCAAGAGAGGTCGACCCAATCGTGCTTGGTGTGGATGATGACGAGTTCTGCGTCGAACGACCCGGGGTCGTTGTGTGCGTTGAGCCAATCGCCGCCTGGCATCCGAATGGCGGGGATAAGGTCGTCGACGTAGCTGACAGTTGCACCCCGATCTCTGAGGCCAGCCAAGATTTCGATTGCGGGTGACTCGCGAAGATCGGCCACGTTCGGCTTGTATGCCACACCGACAACGAGCACTCGGGCGCCGACCATGCCGCGACCGGCGTCAGAGAGAACGTCCCGAGCGCGGTCAACGACTCGGCTTGGCCTCGCGGCTATCTCCGTCATCGCCTGACGGATCATGGGCGCTTCCACATGCTTGGTTTTTAGCTGCCATAGCAGGTAGTGCGGATCGCACGGAATGCAATGACCGCCCACTCCGGGCCCGGGCATGAACCTCATGAATCCGTACGGTTTCGTGGATGCCGCATCAATAACTTCGATGATCGGAAGATCAAGAGCACGGCAGATGTCAGCAAACTCGTTTGCGAGTGCGATGTTCACGGCACGAAAAGTGTTCTCAAGCAGTTTGGTCATTTCGGCTGCGGCTAGCGAGTGAACGACGTGCACGCTGCTGGCGTAGCGCCGCAGCAGAGCTTCAGCCCGGCGCTCGCATTCTGGGGTGGATGCTCCAACAACACGAGGAACGTCGTCATGGTTGACGGATGCGTTGCCAGGGTCGATGCGCTCAGGGCTGAACGCGACGTAGAGGTCTCGGCCCGCCTCGAAACCGCGGGCGAGCAGCGGAGCGATGATGAGGTCTTGCGTGCATCCGACATAGGTCGTCGAGGTGAGAACGATGAGTTGTCCGGTGGTGGCGTGGTCAACTACCGTGGCGCACGCCGAGCGCAGAATGGCGAGATCCGGTACGAGATGTTCATCGACTGGAGTCGGAACGCACACGATCACGGCGGCAGCTCGCGCCAGCAACGATTGGTCGGAGGTGAGAACGAAGCCGGGGTCATCGAGAGCGCGAATGAGCCGCTGCTGGTCGTCATCCAACACGTCGGCTGAGCGCTCAGCGATCGTTGCAATCCTCTGGGGTGAGTTGTCGAGCGCGAGCACCCTGTTGCCGGAGTGGTGGAACGCGAGCGCCGTGGGGAGCCCGACATATCCGAGCCCGACGATTGCAACGTCGTAATCGAACTCAGTGTCGATCGACAGGGGAGGGGTGCCGATTGCGGCGCTCGGAAGTGCGGAGCTGAAGGCGGGGTGTAGTGGGGTGGTGACTCGCGGCGCGCGTGTCACTTCGGTAGTCGTCACGAATAGCTCCTGAGGGGGATGAGGGGCGGCAACTGTGTGCGCTCTGCCGGACCGTTCGGGGGATCGAGAACTCCACTGTGTTGCCGAGCATCGTGGCCGGTCAAGGTGTCACGCGCTCAACTGCGGTTGGACATGTGGCTGTCTGCGGAGCTTGCGGTTTTCCGCATGTTCGATGTGGTTCGCCTGCGGGAATCCTCCACGTTGCGGCACGATTCGGCGTTAACGTGGGAGCGGAGGAGCAACTTGAGATGATCACCTTTATCGTCGCTGTTCTGCTGATTGTTGGCGTGAACACCCTCGTCTGGACCACGGCTGGTCTCGCGCGCGTTGCGACGTCATGGTTGCACCGTTGGCGGCCGCGGCCGCGAGGTTCCCTCCCCACCCGCGACGATGTCGCCGTCATCATTGCGGCCCATAACGAAGAACTTGTGATTGGCACCACGATCAGTTCGGCGGCATCCCTGATTCCCGCGTCGCACATTTTTGTTGTCTCTGACGGTTCGACAGACTCGACCTGTGACATTGCGATGGATGCGGGAGCGACTGTGCTCGACCTTCGACCCAATCGTGGAAAA